>JAZQHJ010000185.1:0-9287 GCA_045540515.1 Eubacteriales bacterium | reverse complement strand
GAGTTAGGGTGATACTCTTAACGGAGTATCACGCTATGGTGTCCTTTTTGTTATTTTTTAAATGCTATTTTGTTTGCTATATCGCAGATTTGGGAAATTAGGGTGGGGTTAAGGTCCTTAAAGGGCATTGGGGTGATTTTTTTGCCCGTAAGGGTGGCTAGCCACGTTATGGCAACGGCGTATCTGCCGTAGGTGTGCGACATATGAAAGCCGTCAAGGCACAGGGACTCTCCACCGTTTTTATAGTCAAATTCGGGTATTACTCTCCTCATTTCTTGAATAACGTCACCCGCTTTAATCATTTTTGCACCTGTTTCTTCACAAGCAAGCTCGGTTGCCTTGCAAATTTCATCAAGCATTTTTTCTTGGTCGTTATCATAATTTAAAAAGCCACTGTGTGAGGAATCAATTTCGTATGCCCAGGTGCGATGAATATATAGCTCTGCGCTTGGTTGATTTTGACGCACGTATTTTACAAGCTCGTTAAGATATGGCTGATAGGTTTCGTACATTCCTGAAAAATGGCTAACCTGTTGTAGGGTGACAATATCAAATTGCTCACTGCTTATAATTTTTTTGATTGTGGTAAGCTCTTTTTCCCACTCTGCTCCATTTATGCTATGTAGGTAATTTGAATTATTGCCCTGTACGTTTTCCCAGTGCGTTTGAAGGCTACAACCACCTATTGCCAAATTTACTGTTTCTAGCTTTATTCCTCTTTGCTCTGCAAGAGAATGTAAATATGCGTGTGCATCAGCAGAAAAGCTGTTGCCTATTGATAAAATTTTCATATTCTTTTCCTTTGCGTTTTTCTTTATTTTACCACCTCTTTTTATTATTTTCAATAGCTTAATTTGTTGCAATATTCTTTTTTATATGGTAAAATTAAAATATAATGATTAAGGAGATTGTTATGACGGAGTTTAAGATTTTTGTATCTAGCACCTTTAAAGACATGTATGCAGAACGTGATATTTTGCACAGACAGGTCAGTGCTATTTTGGCAAAAAGAATTGCTGAAAGCGACCTTGACTGCAAGGTGAAATTTGTTGACCTACGTTGGGGAATTGATGACAGAAGCGATTTTGCAGACAGGTCCGAGTTTATTATTGAAAAATGCTTTACCTCTATTAGCGAGTGTGATTTGTTTCTTTGCATTCTTGGAGATACACTTGGCACCTGTGTTGATTCGCAGGTGTTGTCAAGATATTCGTCCCTTCCTGCTGATACTCAGCACGGATATACGGAGCTTGAAATCGAATACGCAAAAAAGCATTTTGACAGCTCACAGCTTATTTTCATATGCTCCTCTCCTTCAGAAAATGAGGAAACAGGTGCAAGGGCATTAAAGGACAAGCTTTCGCTTGATTTTGATTTTTTAACCTACGACAAGCATAACGACAAGGTAAGCCCTGAATTTATTTCACATTGTGTTGAATCCGTGTTTAATAAGATAAAAAGCACCTCGGGGCAAAGAAAAAGAAGCAATCCGTACTTTAAGCGCAAGTCCATAATGAGCAAGATTGAAGAAATGCGAAAGGAAAATCGTTCAATTCTTCTCTTTGGCGAAAACGGAACAGGAAAGACGGCTGTTCTTGATTGCCTTGCTATTGAATACGAGGCAAGGGGCTACGAGGTCTATTTATCCGAGGGACTGCGTAAGGGAATAAACAGCTCTTTTCCACGTGATTTATCCCTTTGGGTGGGAAGTGAAAACGAAAATCTTTCAAGGGATATTGAGCTACTCAAAAAGCAAATTTCAAGAAGCAAGGACGTTATTTTAATCGCTGACAAAATTGACGATGAACGTCCTGGCGATATTTTTATGCTTTACAGGGCATTTTCCGATATACCAAATGTTACCATTCTCATGTCTCTTTCTGATGAGCAAATGCTAAATTATTTAAAGGCATTTAATATGGGAATTGTTAATATTGGTGCTCTTTTACCAGAAGAAATTGCTCCATATATGCTACATATTGCAAATAGATACGGAAAAAGGCTTTTTGATGAGGTTGTTACCTATGTTGCAAATAGCACCGAGCCTATTTTTGGAAATGCTCTTTATCTTGAGCTTTTAACCGACCAGCTTTGCATAATGGACAGCTCCTCATATACGAGGGCAAAGCAACAAAGTGATAATTTTGTTAGTCATATCATTGATGAAATGATTGCCCTTGTAGATAGTGCGCCAAGGAGCATTAAGGAGCTTATTGACTTTAAGATTGCTGACTTTGACAAGTATTTAAGTCCAGAGTTTTCTCATCTTGTAATAGGAATTATAATATCGTACAGAGGACCTATTCACCTTACCACCTTAAAGGATATTTACAATAAAATCTCTGGTCACGATTGGGACGAGATTAACTATTACACGCTTTGCTACTATCTTCGTGAGTTCATTGTTGAGGTGAACGAGCAGCTTTATTATATCTCCCCCTATGTTGAACAGGAGCTTGAAGCCAAGTTTGAAAGCTTTACACTTAAAGATGACTTTGAGCAGGCTGTCTTTGACTCTCTTCTTGCATCCTCGCTTGACAAGGAGCGTCTGCTTTTAAGTGCACTTATTCTTGACAAGGACCTTTTCTATGAAATGGCAATGTCAAATGACACACACTACTGCGCCCTTGCGCTTGGTATGTTTCTTAAAAGCGATAGTAAATTTGGTATAATTCCGCTTTTCTCTCGCTACTATGGTAAGCTTTGTAAAATACTTAATCGTTGTGGTGGCAGAGCCTGTGCAAGAGTGTTTAATGAGGCATTGGCATTTGTTGAATATAATGGGAATGATAAAATTGTGGATTATATTTCCCTCTCCTACAAAAAAATCTCTGCCGAGCTTACTGACATAGGCGATAAAATATCAATTCTTGGCGGTATTCTTTATTGGTTTAGCGCATCAGGACTTGAACACCGTTCAGCAGACTTTATTAAGTATAGCCTTGATTTGCTTTCAAGCAGTGAGATTAGCTCGTGCATGGGCAAGGAAAAAAAGGAGCTATTTGAGCTTTTGTACTATGCGATTGACATTTTAAATGTATTCGACCAGACATTCACAATAAGAAGGCTTCTTTCCTCATTCCGTAATATGCTAATTACCACCGAGCTTGTAAGAATTACCCCATTATTCCTTGAAGCAATTATGAAGCTTGACAAGGCTCTTTTTGTCGATATGCTAAATGGCATAGATCTGGAAAGCCCTCCGTCTGACAGGAACCTTATCAGCTCTTATATAAATTGCTTAAAGCACAAAATTACCTACTGTGTGCAAATTAAGGACATTGATACAGCATATCCTCTTTCTGAAAAAATGTATATTGTTGCAAGGGAGGAATATGAAAGAAATCCAAGCCAAGTCCTTGCAATATACGACTACACACAGGCACTAAATCTCTACGGCTTTCTTCACCAGTCAGACAGAGTGGGAATACGTGAGGAGCTTTATGATGATATGTATAAAATCAGGCTCATTCTTGCCTATGCCGAGCCAGATAATTTTATCAGTGTCAGTGGCTTATTTACCTGTATTGCAAACATTATAAGGAATAATGTAAAAATAAGTATAACCTATGAGCAAATGCTACTTGTCCTTATTGACAGGGTAAGAATGTATGCACAGCGTGGCAATATTCGTGTTGGCTGGCTCATTGTTAATATGTTCAAGGACCTTAGCAAAAATAACGAAGCACTCAATGCTTTAAGAAGGATAATTTTTGAAATTGACTCCTTCCTTGAGCCCATTATTACAAATACAGGTAATAATACTGCAAACCTTATTGAGATTATTCAAGGAATGCTTAATGTGTACCACTACTATTGTGAGGCAAGAATACTACCTCTTGATGAGGGCAAGCATCTTTTAGGCACACTTATGAGCTATGCATCAAGGCTTGTTGACCTTTGCGCAGATGAGCAAGGCTGTGAGCTTTACTACCTTGTGGCACGTGAGCTATTTATGGTTTTAATTCAGAATAGCACTCTTCCTGTTACTGCACTTTCCAGTAAGGAATTTTCTGATTTTGAGGTGCACACAAGGGAGCTGACTGAAAAAAATCCGTGCAAGGAGACAAAAATTCTTGCTACTGTTCCTGATTTGATTCGTATTTTTGCCCACGCAATGCTTTTGCTTGGTCAAGGAAATGCACTTACCTTAAAATTGTTTGAGGCTACCTCTGGATGCAGTGTAGCAAGTGCATTAAAAGAGCTTGTTATAAAGTGCTATGAGGCATTACGTGAGTATATTGTTGCTAAGCAAATTGCTCCATCCTTTGTTGAGCCACTCTATCTTGGAGCATCGGTTATTAAAAAGAGTATTCCAGATGCAGATAAGATATTTGATGAAATAATAGGCGCTGTAAGTAGCATTTTAATGCAACAGAGATAATTCAAAAACGGGCACCCTGTGTCCGTTTTTTTGCTTTTTGGTTAGCAAGCAGGGTTGTGATTTGGGTTATGAGGTGGCTTGCGATTGCTTAATTGGGAGCAATATATCATTGAATTTTTTTTAGCCTTATGTTATAATAAAATATACGATGCACAAAAAGATACATTAAGAAAAAAGGATTACGCAAATGGACAAGCTACTATATATCAATGCTTGTATAAGAGGTGAGGCATCAAGAACTAATCTTATTGCCTCTCAAATTATAAGCAAGCTAAAGGAAAAATACGAAATTGAGGAGATTTATTTATCCAACTCCAAGCTACCTCCAATTGATGCAGAGCAATTCCAAAAAAGAGGTCAAGGAGCTTAGCGAGAATTTAATTTTTGCAGATAGCTGGTCGGGTGTTGTGGTTGCTGGTGATTTAAGAAAAAATCAGACCTCTCTTAACTGGCTTATGGAATTTGAAATAGTTTTACAGTCAATGTGGCTATTATTTGATGCTTATTATGAGAATATTTTAAGACAAAAAATGTCAGTAATTGAGCTACAACAAATGTTAAATCGTGTAGAGTTTATGAAAACCTCGCTTGATAACGACATATCATCAAATATGGAGCAATCACGACATATAATGAGAAATTCCCTAATTCTCTCCTCGGATATAAATGTCATTTATTCAAAGATGCACGGCATTCTTGAAAACAAGCTGAAAATACAAGAGATGAATGAATCAAAAACAAAATCTAAATATTCTCTTTTATCCGACGTTGCGCTTCTTGGACTTGCTATTGCTGAAATCTATGGGGTAATTGTTGAGCTCCTTAGTAAACCAAGGCTTGGTAGCTCCGAGCTTATTGCAATGGCAATAATGGGTGGTATTGCAGGAATATGTATTTGGGCACTGGTGAAAGGTAAAAAGTAATTATGAAAAAAATTCTTATTATAGTTGATGTTCAAAATGGATTTATAACAACCCCCGAGCTTACTGAAATAGAGGGTAGGATTAACACTCTTATAAGCTCAAGCATTTTTGACTCTGTAATTGCAACTGTATATGAAAACTACGAAAACAGCAATATCATAAAGCTTATAGGCTGGAACAAGCTTATTACTGCTAACGAGCAGGAGCTTAAAGAGGTTGTGAAGGAAAAAAGTGATTTTGTGGTTAGAAAAAGAACCTATTCTGCACTTAATGATGACCTTCTTGATGCCTTGCGTGGGGCAAATGACGGCTCACTTCCAGAATGTGTTTACATTGCCGGTGTGGATACTGAATGCTGTGTTTTAGCAACGGCAACGGACCTTTTTGAAATTGGAATTAGACCTATTGTGCTTGAAAAATACTGTGGTGCCTCAAACGGAGAGCAATATCATAATGCTGGTATAATTAGCATGTCAAGTCTGATTGGAAGGGGCAATATATATAAGGAGCTTATTTCGTCAGGTGCTGACCTTGATACCGCTTATGCAAATGCTGTAAGCACTATTTGGACAGAAAGCAAACATATTCCAATTGAAAATACTGTTGTTGATATGCTAATTAGCAGGGGATGGCATATTTCCTTTGCTGAGTCCTGTACGGGTGGTCTTGCTTGTGGAAGGCTAGTCAATGTCCCTAGCGCTTCACGTGTGCTTGATGCATCACATGTTACCTATGCAAATGAGGCAAAAATAAAATACCTTGGTGTTTCCTCCTCAACCATACAAGAGCATGGTGTGGTTAGCGAGCCTGTTGCTAAGGAAATGGCATACGGCGTTGCAAAGCAAAACGGCACAGAGGTCGGCGTTGGTATTTCAGGAATTGCTGGTCCGTCAGGTGCTACACCAACAAAGCCTGTTGGTATGGTTTGCTTTGGCTTTTATATCAATGGAAGCACCTATACCTATACAAAATATTTTGGCAATATTGGTAGAAACAACGTAAGAAAATTCAGTGTGGATTTCGTCTATGAAACACTTTTAAGGCTACTTCAAAATTGATTTTTGCATAAAAAAACCGACACACGTGTCGGTTTTTTATTATTTTTGATTAGCAAGCAGGTCTCTAATTTCGGTAAGGAGCTGTTCCTGACGCTCCATATAATCCCAGTGCATTTCTTCCTTTTCTTTTTTAAGACGTTCAATCTCTGCCTGTTGCTCTCTTTCACGTTTTTTGGCTTCCTCTTCCTTTTGCTTTGCCTCTGCCTCTTTTTTCTTCTTTTCCTCAAGCTCCTCTGGGTGAAGCTCATAATAAAGCTTTGTACCCTCGTCGGTAAAGTGCTTTTTGAGTTTTGCATAAAGCTTTACAACTACAAAGACGGTTAGGGCAATAATCAAAAAGTCGATTACTGTTTGAATGAAGGTTCCGTATGTAAAGGCAACCTCGGCTTTGAGTAGCTCTCCTGCCTCGTTATATTCAGCCTCCTTATATACGTATTTCCAGTCATTTAGGTTAAAGCCACCGATAACAATACTAATAAGTGGGTTAATGAAGCTATCAACAAGCTGTGATACAATTTTATTAAATGCGGTACCTACAACAAGGGCAACAGCAAGGTCAACAACATTTCCCTTGGAGATAAAGCCCTTAAAGTCGGTCCAAAACTTCTTTTGCTTTTGCTTTCTTTCCTTGCTTTTCATTTTAGTTTACCAAATGCACGCTTAGAAGCATAAGCACGGACATAAGTGCAGGTAAAAGTGAAATTACGATAAAATGTCCAACGCCCTTTCCCTTATTTTTAACACCTGCTAAAATTGCTCCAACCACTCCTATTAAAAATGGAACGGCAGATGCACAAAGAAAAATTACGGAATAGACTATAACAGCAATTGCAAAGCCGAATATGTCAGCGCTTTCACCACTAAATGGGAAAATTAAAAACCAAACAAGAACAACTAGTGCAACGATAAGAAATGCAAGAATATAGCCAACTATTTTTAAAGCCTTCATATTTTTTCCTCCTTAGATAATTTCTTTATTATATTTTACCATATATTGAGCTATTTGGCAACTAGTAATTTTTGCAAGGGAGTAGGAACGAAGTATTTCGCCGTTTTTCGTTTGCAAGTTAGAAACAAGAAAGACAAGGCGCAACGGAGCTTGCAGATGATGACGTACTTGGTGTACGTCCAACCCAACCCCTTAAAATGCTGTCGCATTTCTAGGGAACCCTTGGGGTTATTGCGAATCGCAAAAAGTTGTTAGAAGCAAGTAATGACCATACGAATTGCGTAAATATGCAAGGTTGGGCAAGGGAGTAGGAACGAGGTATTTCGCCGTTTTCGTTTGCAAGTTAGAAACAAGAAAGACAAGGCGCAACGGAGCTTGCAGATGATGACGTACTTGGTGTACGTCGAATTTGCAAGGGAGTAGGAACGAAGTATTTCGCCGTTTATCACTTGCAAAAAAGCAGGCACCACGTGTCTGCTTTTTACTCTTTTATTCCACTCCAAAAAGCAGCTTACTGTAATTAGGCATTGGCCAATGCTCCTTGGCGGTGATTGTTTCCATTTCGTCAACAATATCACGAAGGGCTTGCATTAGAGTAAGCACACGGCTTTGGTGCTCGTTTGCATTTGTTTGTAGGTCTGCGATTGCATTTACCTTGTTTACTGCATTTTCAAGCTCCTGTGTTTTTCTGAGTGCCTTTGAGTTGAGGCTTGAAAGCTTGGTTGCGATTGTCTTTTCGTAGCTTGAATCAATTCCAAGCTCCTTTTTGTAGGCAACTGTGCTTGAAAGCTCTCTTGTATATTTTGACACGGCGGGCATAATTGTTCTTCTTGCCATATCAATCATTGTAAGAGCCTCAATGTTGATTACCTTTGAATAGTTTTCAAGCATTATATCATATCTTGCTCTCATTTCCTTTTCGCTAAGAACTCTGTTATTTACAAAAAGGTCGATATTCTTTTGGTCAAGATAATGTGAGATTGCCTCAGGGGTTGAGGTCAGATTTGAAAGTCCACGTGCCTCTGCCTCCTTAATCCACGCATCATCATAGCCGTTTCCGTTAAAGAGTATTCTCTTATGCTTTGTTATTGTGTCCTTAATGAGGTCGTGCAGACATGCATTAAAGTCCTGTGCGCTAGAAAGAATATCATAGAACTCATTTAGCACCTGTGTAACTGCTGTGTTAATTACTGTGTTTGTATCAGCAATTGATGCACTTGAGCCAAGCATGCGGAATTCGAACTTATTTCCTGTAAAGGCAAAGGGTGAGGTTCTGTTTCTGTCGGTGGTGTCCTTTGGGAACTTAGGAAGAATATGTACTCCTACCCTCATTTGCTCCTTTTCCTTACCACAGTATTCCTCTTCCCTTTCAATTGCGTCAAGCACTGCACTTAGCTCATCGCCAAGGAAGATTGAAACAACCGCAGGTGGAGCCTCATTTGCGCCAAGACGGTGGTCGTTACCTGCTGATGCAACTGAAATTCTAAGTAAATCCTGATACTCGTCAACAGCCTTTATAACTGCGCATAGGAATAAAAGGAATTGTGCATTTTCGTGTGGGGTTTCACCAGGCTCCAAGAGATTTGTGCCTGTATTTGTTGAAAGTGACCAGTTATTGTGCTTACCGCTTCCGTTTACGCCCGCAAATGGCTTTTCGTGAAGCAGACACATAAAGCCGTGCTTCTTTGCAACCCTTTGCATAAGCTCCATTGTGAGCTGATTATGGTCAGTTGCAAGGTTTGTGGTTGTGAAGATTGGAGCAAGCTCATGCTGTGCAGGGGCAACCTCGTTATGCTCCGTCTTTGCAAAAACTCCAAGCTTCCAAAGCTCCTCATCAAGCTCCAACATAAATGCCTTAATTTGTGGCTTGATTGAACCAAAATAATGGTCGTCAAGCTCCTGTCCCTTTGGTGGCCTTGCACCAAAAAGAGTTCTTCCAGTGTAAACAAGGTCGGGACGCTTATAGTATAAAT
>JAZQHJ010000184.1:0-16129 GCA_045540515.1 Eubacteriales bacterium | reverse complement strand
GTGTGTTATGGAGGGTTCAAGACCTCTTATTGCCGAAATTCAAGCGCTTGTTACTCCAACCACATTCCCTGCACCAAGGCGTACCTCAAACGGCGTTGACTACAATCGTCTTTGCCTACTACTTGCCGTGCTTGAAAAAAGGCTTGGTCTTAAATTCTCACAATCCGATATTTATCTAAATGTTGTAAGTGGCTTACGTCTTGATGAGCCGTCCATTGACCTTGCTGTTGCTCTTGCGCTTATTTCAAGCATCAATGACGTGCCTATTCCTCAAAATGTTCTTGCTATGGGCGAAATTGGACTTGCAGGTGAATGTAGGCATACAAGTGATATTCAAAAGCGAATCAATGAATCATACAGGCTTGGCTTTGATGTTATCGCTATTCCAAGGGCTTGTATTGACTCAAAGCTGAAAATCCCACAAGGAGTTAACCTTGTTCCTATTGAAAGCGTTTACGATGCTTTAAAGCTTTTTAAATAATTTTAGGCTCTGCTTGTCAGAGCCTTTTTATTTTAGTAATAGTAACCAAATTTTTGCATATACTAGTAAAAGTGATGATTTTTGGCTTTTATGAGGTGAAATATGTGTTCTATTTGTGGCGAAATCGATTTTTATACTAGGAACGAAAAAAGGCTTGATATTGTAAGGGAAATGAATAATGCTCTTGTGCACAGAGGTCCAGACGATAGCGATATTTTTTGTACTGAATATGCCTGTCTTGGGCATAACAGATTAAGTGTTATTGACATTGAAAATGGGCATCAGCCAATGAGTGCAGTTTATGGAAATAAAAAATACACCATTGTTTATAATGGTGAGATTTATAACTGTAAGGAGCTACGCCGTGATATTGAAAAAAGAGGGATTAAGCTAAAAACGAATTGCGATACAGAGCTTGTTCTTTATTCATATATTATTTATGGTGATGATTGTCCTAAATATTTAAATGGTATTTTTGCCTTTGCGGTTTATGACGGTGAAAGAGTCTTTTTGGCAAGGGATAGATTTGGCATAAAGCCACTTTATTACTCGATTAAGGGTGATACGCTTGTTTTTGCATCAGAAATTAAGGCTATGCTTAAAAATCCTCTTATTTCGACAAATGTTGATAAGCGTGGATTTTGGGAGCTTTTGTATTTAAGTCCTAACTTTGTGTCGGGAAAGAGTCCTTTTTGCGATATTTTAGAAATTGAGCCTGCCACGTGTATGATTTTTGGCAAGCACGAGAAAAGGTCTTGGAAATATTGGGAGATTAAGGCTGTACCATATTTAAGAGATAGGGACTATGCAATTGAGAAAACGAGATACTTGGTTAAGGACGCAATTGTTCGTCAGCTCGAATCCGACGTGCCTCTTTGTACTCTTCTTTCGGGTGGACTTGATTCAAGCGTGGTTAGTGCGGTAGCAAGTGAGCATTTACATGCAAACGGCAAGGAGCTTTGCACCTTTTCGTTCGAGTATGAGGGAAACAAGGAAAGCTTCAAAAATTCTCTTTTTCAGCCAGAAAAAGATGACGAGTATGCAATTTTGGCATCAAAATATTTAAAAACCTCGCACACGGTGCTTACTTGCCCTACAAGTGCACTAACAGAGGAGCTTGAAAATGCAACTTATTTACGTGATATGCCTGGTCAGGCAGATATTGATTCCTCTCTTTTGTACTTCTGTCGTGAGATTAAAAAAACTCACACTGTTAGCTTGAGTGGTGAGTGCTCGGATGAGATTTTTGGTGGGTACCCTTGGTTTTACCGTCCAGAGATGCTGTATTCGGACTTTTTCCCTTGGATTCACAATCCTACTCTACGTGCATCACTCTTTAAGGATGATGGTCTTAACTCCAAGGAGGGATATGACTATGTGCGACAAATTTATGCAAAATCCTTGAAGGAGTGTCCAGTTTTAGACAGTGATAGCGACAAAATGAGGGACTCTCGAATTGCGTCGTATCTTAGTGTAAATTATTTTATGACCTCTCTTTTACAAAGAAAGGACAGAATGAGCATGGGTAGTGGGCTTGAGGTGCGTGTGCCCTTTGCTGACCATAGAATTTTTGAGTTTTTATTCAATGTGCCTTGGGAGATAAAGTTTGAAAATAATGTTGAAAAGGCTCTTTTAAGAAATGCTATGCAGGGGTATTTGCCAGATGAAATTTTGTGGCGAAAGAAGAGCCCTTATCCTAAAACGCACAATCCAAAATATGCAAGGGCTGTTTGGGAGCTACTTAAAAGCAGAATAAGCTCTGGTGGATTTTTGAAGGAGGTGCTTGACCTTGATAGGCTTGAAGGTATTCTTGAAGGTGAGGGCACGTGGTTTGGTCAGCTAATGGGTGGTCCACAGCTTGTCGCTTGGCTTGTTCAGCTTGATTTTTGGATGAAAAAATATAATGTAAATTTAATCTAAACAGTGTTGACTTAAAATCTTATATGTGATAGAATCATTTTGTGCTTTTGAAATTACATTTCAAGGCTCTTTGAAATTCAGCGAGCTAGCCTTATGAAATAGGCTATTGCATATGAGGTTTTTATGACTAGGAGCAATTTTAAATTTACGATTTCTGCCTGTTTTCTTGGATATATTACACAGGCGATAATGATAAACTTTCCGCCATTGCTTTTTGTTTTCTTTAAGGATAGCCTTGGCATTTCTCCATTACAAATTACTGTGCTTATTGCATCTAATTTTGTGCTTGAGCTTGTGGTTGATGCCCTTGCTTCAAAATTTGCAGATACGATTGGCTATCGCAGGCTTGTAATTTGTGCAAATATCTTTGCGGCGCTTGGGCTTGTTTCAATGTCGCTTGTTACTATAATTTTACCAAGTGATGCAATTTTCTATGGGCTTATGGTGTCAATGGCGCTTTGCGGTGTTGGTGGCGGACTTATGGAGGTTCTTATTTCTCCTATCATTGAGGCGTGTCCGACCAAAAACAAGGCAGGATTTATGAGTCTTTTGCACTCGTTTTACTGTTGGGGACAGCTTGGTGTCGTGCTTCTTTCCACTCTCTTTTTTAGACTTGTGGGTATTGAAAATTGGCACTTTGCTTGCTTCTTTTGGACAATTGTTCCTATTCTTGGAATTATTCTGTTTGCGTTTTCGCCAATCAACAGGCTTGTTGAGGAGGGTAAGGGCGCAAGTCTTGGAGCACTTTTGAAAAATAAAGCGTTTTGGATTTTCCTTGTAATGATGCTTTGCGCTGGGGCTTCCGAGCTTACAATGTCTCAATGGGCATCATTCTTTGCCGAGAGTGCTCTTGGGGTCGAAAAATGGGTTGGTGACTTGCTCGGCCCTTGTATGTTTGCCTTTGCTATGGCAATTACGAGAACATTTTTTGCCAAGGCTAGTGAAAAAATCAAGCTTGATACGGCAATATTTATTTCCTCACTTATTTGTGTTGCTACCTATGTAATGGCTGTTGCCTCGCAAAGCCCTGTATTTTCACTTATTGGCTGTGCGTGCTGTGGCTTTGGCTGTGGAATTATGTGGCCTGCGTCGTTCAGTCTTGTTTCGAGCAAGATTGCAAATGGTGGCGTTTTGATGTTTGGTGTGCTTGCCTTAATGGGTGATGCCGGATGTCTTGTTGGTCCTTCACTTGCAGGTGCTGTATCGGATGTGTTTAGTGATATTCGCTATGGATTTTTATTTGCATGTATATTCCCTACCATAATGGCAATTATGTCGGTTATTTTAATAAGACAACGAAAAATAAAGAAAAGCGACCTTTGATAAGGTCGCTTTTTTGTATTAGCTTTTAGCTTTGCTTATATCCCCACTCAACTGGGCAGTTTGAGTAGTTCCAATCACTGTTCCAACCGCTTGGCTTGCTGTTTACCTCGCAGTAGATTGTAAGTGAGGTGCAACCAGAGAACGCATAGTCTCCTATTGATGTTACGCTATCAGGAATTGTTATGCTTGTAAGTGAGGTGCAATACTTAAATGCAGAATATCCAATTGTGGTTACGCTATTAGGTATTGTTACTTTTTCAAGCATTACTCATAAATTATTTCAATTTCCTTTGGGGCGACAATTTGTGGCTTTTGGTTTTTTTGTAGGCTTATGTCGATATTTCCATAAGGAGTTGAGATATTGAATTTTGCATATTCAAGGTGGTACAGGCTTGGGTTAAGCTTGATTTTTTTGTAGGCTGGCTCGATTATTTCAAAGCCCGCTATTGCCTTTTTTAGAATATAGGCAGGGGTGCCTCCCCACGCATGTGAGCAATCGCATTTTATGTATTCCCACGCCTCGCAAAGTCCCTTGTCGGTCTTGCTTACAAGGTCTTTATAGCGATTTATGAGCTCAAAGCCATATTTTTCAAAAAGTCCCTCCTTGTAGAGTGCTTCAAGTAAGAAATGGTAAAAATATGGTTGCATTTCCTCTTTTCTAATTGGCGAGCATACGTAATCAAGGATTTTTGCTCTTTGCTCGGTTGGTGCAATATCAAAAAGCACGGCAAGAACATTTGCTTGCTTTAAATAAAAGGTTCTTTTTGTATTAGCAGGTAGCCAAGGGCTTTGAACTTCGTTTTCGGTTGTAAGTCCACCTATGTAAAGCCCCTTTTCGGCATCGTACAGGTGGGTGTTTATTGCGTTTTTTAGGCTTTGAGCCTTGTTTTCAAGCTCATTTGCCATTTGGTCATTATTTATAGCACGATAAAGCTTTGAGCCTGTTATGAGTGCTTGATAGTAGAACATACAAAGCACCGTTTGTCCAAGCGCCTTGGGTGGATGATGAAGGCTGAATCCGTCAATTTCTCCGTGTGACATCATATCACGGGCATCGCCATATGGGTCCGGTGCGTCCTTCATTACAATCCAGTCAACAAACATATAATTTGGAGCTTTTTCGACAAGATTGTTTTTTGTCGATATATAGCTCTCAAACCTCGAAAACAGACACGTCAAGGCTTTTTTTGTCTTGTTTATGAGCTTTTTGTCACCTGTGTAGCAATAATAATCCCAAAGCCACATAGGAACCATAAGGCTATATGAGGTATGGAACATAACACCCTTTGAGTATTTTAGCATTTCGGCTGTTCTGTAAATATCAAAGGCGGTCAGGGTTGGGTCATATATATTCAAGTATTCCATAAGAGCTTGAACATAATAGTCTCCCGTACAGGCAAGGGGCTCTTGGTGAGTTGGGGAGTCTAGGTGAATATCCTGACGACAAATTTTAAGGGTATGCATACATACGTCGTAAATTTTGTTTATGTCCTTGTCTGATGTTTCAAGGTATGCTTCATTTTTAACTGGGTAATAGATATATTCAATGGCAAGGTCATTGATATGGCAAGGGCTTGATGAATTATTTTCAAGCTCGATAGTAATTTGACCGATGCTTAACATTCTTTGACTACGGTGACAAATTGGCTTATTGGTGGTAATTTCCTCTGTAATTACAGTAACTCCATCAATTTCCTCGGTTGTAATTCTTGCCTTAACCTTTTCGTTACAGCTTATGTCAATGAACGTGTAGGCAGAATAAATTTTTGGTAAGTCATACTTGATTTTTATGCTTTTTTGTGGACCCAGTGTGATTTTTTCAAAGCCGTTTGGCGTTATTTTTTCAAGGGCTAGATGTTCAAGAGGTGATTTTTTTAGCTTTTGCTTGCTTGTAAATTCAAGCACATTGCATTCCTTGTCTTTAAGGGTGTAATCACTGCATAACACCGACACACGGCTTTTGCATTTTTTGCCCTGCCAGCTTGTGTCACTTTGACCGATAAGAGCACCGTTTTCCCAAAGCTCCACCCACAACCCAGGAGTGCCAAAGGTATATTCCTTTAATACTGTTGGAGCCGAGGTGACAACTGCCTTAATTTCGACACGTCCCTGCTTGTTTATTACGTATTCGTCGTAGTAGCCATATTTTAGGCTTGGCATTTTTTGACCCGCTGGGTAGTCTCCACCCGCTGATGCAGGTCCTCTGCCTATTAGCATTCCGTCTATATAAAGCTCGTACCTTGTGTCGGCACAAATTTTAAGGGTTGCTCTTTTTTTGACCTTATATTCCCTTTTAAATTCTGCCATTATAAATTCAGAGCTATTTTGATTTTTGTCATCAATCCAAATCCAATTACTCATATTTATCTCCTTGGTTTTTCTGTTAATATTTTACTTTATTTATTTGGGTGTGTCAAGTTACACTTGATTTTTTTGCTATTTTATATTAAAATAATGACATAGGAGGGGTATTATGGAGTTTTTTCTTGATATACTTAGAGGAATTGCGAAAATTCGCAACCCTGTGTTTGATATTTTCTTTCAAGTAATTACCTACTGTGGTGATGAAATTGTATTTATGGCTGTGGCTATGATTCTTTTTTGGTGTGTTTCCAAGAAAGAGGGCTATTATATTTTGACGGTTGGCTTTATTGGTACAATCATCAATCAATTTTTAAAAATCACGTTTAGAATTTTGCGTCCTTGGGACCTTGACCCCTCGATTGGTGTTGTTGGTAATGCCAAGGAGGCGGCAACTGGCTACTCGTTTCCTAGTGGGCATACGCAAAACTCTGTTGGCACCTTTGGTTCTCTTGCCTATATTTTTAAAAAGAGGTGGGTAAGAATTGTATCAATTGCACTTTGTGTGCTTGTGCCATTTTCAAGAATGTATCTTGGCGTACATACGCCACTTGACGTTGTTGTTTCGGTTGTGATTGCTCTTGCGCTTGTTTTTGGACTTCGTCCTATATTTAATAAGGTGTATGATAGCACTAAGGGATTTATTATTTTTATCTCGGTAATGATATTTATGTCAGTTGCGTTTGTGCTTTATTTGGAGCTATTTAATTTCCCACCCGAGGTTTATTTGGTGCTTGATGACGGCTTAACTCCACTTGAGCATTCTCTTAAAAATGCTTATACTCTGCTTGGCGCTCTTCTTGGTATGGCTATTGCGCTACCGATTGAAAGAAAATACATTAAATTTGAAACAAGCGACAAATGGTATATACAAATTTTAAAGGTTGCCCTTGGTCTTGGCATTGTGCTTGGCATTAAGGAGCTTTTAGAGGTGGCTTTAAAGCCTATTTTTGGCTCACACCAGTCAATACACGCAATAAGGTATTTCGGCGTTGTAATGGTTGCTGTGTGCGTATATCCACTTTTGTTTCCTGTGTTAAGAAGGCTTGATGAAAAAATCACCACAAGACGCAAGAAAAAAAGTGAAAGCAAGGAATAAAAATTAAAAGGAACAGACTTTTGCCTGTTCCTTTTGTGTTATTTTGCTGTTTGAGAAATTATTCTATATTTTGCTGTTGCTTTTTCTTTGGCTCTGGGAATAGGCATCTATAACCCTTTGCCCCTAAAATGTAGGACACCATGCTTGTTACAAGGGCTGGCACTGCAATTAAAAGGTAGATTGGTGGGAATACAAGCGCCTCACCCCTACTAAGAGCACCTAGGATTGATATATACATTCCGTTGTAGTAATGTCCCATTATTCTTGAAAATTCAAAAAATTCGCCTTGAATATAGCCTGAAAGCATACCAAGTATGCCAAGCAGTATGGTTGGAATATTTGCAAGTAGTGAAATAATTAGTCCTGTGTAGCGATTATATTTTAGTCTGCCACCGTCGATTTTTATTTTATCAGATGCACCAAGCTCCCAAAAATTTACATACAAAATGCCAAGATATAGAATTACGGTAACTGCTCCAAATATGTAGCTGAGCACAGGATTTCCGTCCATTGACCTCTCTCCTATTGTCAAGCCTATTATTGCCATAAGCAAGCCATAAATTGCAAGTGCGATATGGTTTACATATAGCTTGATTATAAGTCCTAGGTTTCTTTTTATCATTTTTTCTAGTTCCTTTGAATTTTATTTAGTTTATTCTAGTATATTATAAATTGGGCTCAATTTCAATATTTTTTGAGAAAATTTAAAGTTTTTATACAAAATCATAGAATTATATGTTATAATAGCGTTGTATTAAGTTTTTGTATAATTAAGGAGATGCGATATGCCTCATAAGTTTCCGCTTGAAACAATGCCTGCGCTTGTCAAGGATTTTGCTGCATATAAGCTCACAATTCAGGGCTGTTCACAAAAAACGGTTGATGAATATCTTTCTGATTTAAGGCTGTTTTTCAGATACGTGTACGCAAAAAGAAGCGATATTAGTGTTGTTGGTGATGAATTTGATGAGCTTGATATTTCTTTGCTAGATAAGGACTTTATTTGCTCTGTTACAACTGATGAAATATATGATTTCTTTATTTATGTCTCAACAGAAAGGCGAAATAATTCGGCGGCAAAGTCAAGAAAGCTTTCGGCTATTAAGGCATTTTATAAATTTGTTTGTCAAAAGCGCAGGCTAATGGAGGTTAACCCCGCTATTGATATGGAGGCTCCAAAAAAGAAGCAAAGCCTTCCTAAGTTTTTGTCAATGGATGAGAGCCTTGCTCTGCTTGATGCCGTTGAAAACGATAAGGAGTCCAAGACAAGGGAAAGAGATTATGCAATTATCACTCTGTTTTTGAACTGTGGTATGCGTCTTTCAGAGCTTGTAGGAATTAACTTAAATGACATTGACAGGGAGTTCCGTTCTCTGCGTGTGCTTGGTAAGGGTAATAAGGAACGAATTGTTTATCTAAACGACGCCTGTCGTTCTGCCGTACAACGTTATTTAAAGATTAGGCTAAGCGAAAAATACAAAAAAATAAATACAAATGCGCTGTTTGTAAGTAAGCAATATAAAAGAATAAGCAACAAAACCGTTCAGTGGCTGGTTTATAAGTATTTATCACTTGCAGGACTTGATTATAAGCATTATTCAACTCATAAGCTAAGGCACACTGCGGCAACGCTTATGTATCAAACTGGAAAGGTAGATGTGCGTGTTCTTAAAGAAATTTTGGGGCATGAGCAGTTAAATACAACTCAAATCTATACTCACGTTTCAAACAAGGGTATGGAGGATGCAATCAATAACAACCCTCTTGCAAATGTCAAATCGAGTCAAGAAGAGTCGGATTAGGTTTATTTTGTCAACACTCTTTGTGCAAAATTACTCAATTTTTGCATTTCTGATATCAGATTTTGTGCAAAATAACTATTGACATATTGTTTTAAAAAATATATAATAATAAACGGCACTAACACAGTGAAATTGGCTTTGATTTTTTGCTAGGCTGATTTCTAAGCTAGACTTCATTACTTATAGTAATGAGAAATTTTGGAGGAAAAATTATGTTTGAGCAGTTAAAAAGCATTCTTGTAGAAGAGCTTTCACTCAACCCAGACGACATTACACCTGATGCAGAGCTTGCAAATGATCTTGGTATCAATTCACTTGAGCTTGCCGACCTAGTTCTTCTTTGTGAGGACACCTATGGCGTAGAGTTTGAGGAGGACGATATTCACAAGCTTATCACAGTTGGTGATGTTGCAAATTACCTAGAAGAGCACGCAAAATAATTCCAATACATATAAAAGGGCTACTGATTTCAGTAGCCCTTTTAAATTTTATTTTTCCATAAGCATCTTAATATACTCTGAAATAATTCTAACCGTGCCGTCAACGTCGAGCTCGGTTGTATCTATCATAAGATTGTAGTTTTCATTCTTACCCCATTTAAGTGAGGTATAATAATTATAGTAGTTTGCACGTTTCTTGTCAGTTTTGTAAATAAGTGTTCTTGCATCCTGCTCACTTATTTTGTGATGCTCCGCTACCCTTTTTGTCCTTGTATCTATGCTTGCATATAAGAACACCTTGATTACGTTTTTTCTGCCGTTTAAGATATAGTCAGCACATCGACCTACGAATACGCAAGGGCCCTTTTCTGCCTCAGCTCTTATTATATCACTTTGCAAATTGAAGAGCTTATCGTTTATAGGCATTTCGTATGGTGCAAAATTGATTGAAAGCGGATAAACGTCATAATTTCCTGTTGCTATTGAATATAAAAAGCTTGGTGTTGCCTTTTCATCAGCGTTTTGAAGCTCTTCCTTGCTAATTCCAGATATTTGTGCAGCCTTTTCAATAAGACTTTTGTCGTGATAGGACATTCCAAATTCTTCTGCCAATTTTCTACCTATTGCGTGTCCGTGGCTACCATATTGTCTTGCAATTGTTACTACTACATGCTCCATAAATTAAGCCTCCCTTCTCTTTAATTCTATTTTAACTTATATCAAGACAAATTTCAAGAAAAAATTTCTAAGAGCTTCATACAAGGCGCTTTAATATACAAATATTAAAAAATCTATTGATTTTATCACAAATTTGTAGTAAAATATATGCGATAAAAAAATTATTTAAAAAATAGGAGATTTAAAATGTTAGTTTCAGCAAAAGAAATGCTTGAAAAAGCAAAAGCAGGCAAATATGCCGTTGGACAATTTAACATCAACAACCTTGAATGGACAAAGGCAATCCTTTTAACTGCTCAAGAGTGCAACTCACCTGTTATCCTTGGCGTTTCCGAGGGTGCTGGTAAGTATATGTGTGGTTATGAGACAATTGTTGGAATGGTTAAGGGTATGATTAAGTGCCTAAACATCACAGTTCCAGTTGCTCTTCACCTTGACCACGGCTCATTTGAGGGTGCTAAGGCTTGTATAAATGCAGGATTTTCATCAGTTATGTTTGATGGCTCACACTATCCTATCGAGGAAAACCTAGCTAAGACACAGGCTCTTGTAAACGCTTGTGAGGTTCTTGGAATTTCTCTTGAGGCTGAGGTTGGCTCAATCGGTGGCGAAGAGGATGGCGTTATTGGCGCTGGCGAATGTGCTGACCCAGACGAGTGCAAGCAAATTGCAGACCTTGGTGTTACAATGCTTGCAGCCGGTATTGGTAATATCCATGGTAAGTATCCAGCAAACTGGGCAGGACTAAACTTTGACGTTCTTGCTTCAATTTCTGAAAAGGTTGGCAATATGCCACTTGTTCTTCACGGTGGTACTGGTATTCCTGAGGATATGATTAAGAAGGCTATCTCTCTTGGAGTTTCAAAAATCAATGTTAACACAGAATGTCAGCTTGCATTTGCAGCAGCAACAAGAAAGTACGTTGAGGACGGCAAGGACCTTAGCGGTAAGGGCTTTGACCCAAGAAAGCTTCTTGCTCCTGGCTTTGAGGCTATTAAGGCAACAGTTAAGGAAAAGATGGAGCTATTCGGTTCTGTTAATAAGGCATAAGCTGATTACAGGCTTAGATAAAATTAAGGCACAACGCTACGTTGTGCCTTTTTTGTTTGATTTTTTGCTTGTTGTTATGGTTTTTATATATAACATATGTTCAAGTGCTCATATGATTATATTCTCACCTATTCGTTTGTGACGGTAATTTGACACATTTTCATAGCTTCAAGGGCATTTTTGTGGCTTTGTGGTGTTACGCCCGCACAGCAGGATGCATCAACTATAATTTCTGCATCAAGCAAGCTTGCTTTGATAAGCAATGCATTTGATATTACGCAAATGTCCGTGCAAAGGCCTACAAGAGTTACACTTTCAATTTTCTCGGTGTCGTTTTCCTTTACAAGAATGCTTGAAAGCTCGGTTGAGCCAAAGGTTGGCTTATCAATTATATTTTTTGCATATGGTAAAAGCTCGGATGAAATTTCCCAACCATTTGTATTTTTTATACAGTGTGGAATAGGTAGCCTTTTCCCCTCCTGTGTTTGCATATAATTTTCTTGGTGAGTATCTCTTGTAAAATAAATCTTGCCATCAAAGTCCTTTACAAGCTCCTTTACCATTGGCAAAATTGCTTGTGCCTCCCTTGTGCCAAGAGCACCATCTATAAAGTCGTCTTGCATATCAACAACCACTAGAATGTTTTGCATATCAGTTATCTCCTGTAATAATTATTTGAACTACCTCAGGACGATTGTTTAGTCTAAATGGGAATAGACTGTTTCCTATTCCACGGCTTACTATCATTTTTGTTTCGTCCTTTTCATATATGCCCTTTATATATTTTGGAAAAATTCCTTGGTTGGGGGCAACTGCTCCTACACCAAAAATTATAATTTGTCCACCATGCGCATGTCCTGTAAGTGCAAGGTCAACATTTAAGGAAGCATATTCATAAAACGCCTCAGGGCGATGGCATAGCACCAAATTATAATGCTCCGTTGAAATTAGAGGCTCCAAGCCTTGGTTAATTTCATTTTTGGCTTTTTTGGCGCTATCGTTATCATATGAAAATCTGGGGTCAGTAAGTCCTATAAGGTTTATTTCAAGTCCGTTTATGCTTATAAGCTCACTTTCGTTTTCAAGAACCCTTACACCCATTTCAAGCATTTTGGATTTAAGCACAGCATACTCGCTTGTAGTCCTTGCCTCGTGATTTCCTGTAACGTAGTAGCAGGGTGCGATTTTTACAGCCCTATCAACAAGGGAAAGTGACGGCTCTAAATTTGTTTTGCGTGAGTCAATTAGGTCCCCTGTTATTACAATTATATCAGGGCTTGATTCTTCGAGCCTTTTAACCGTTTCATCACCTAGCTTGCAGTTGTGAAAATCAGATATTTGCGCAATTTTAAGCTGTGCACCCTGTGGGAGCTTATTTGATGAAATGCTATATGAATTTAATTCTACCATATTATTTTCTATTACGATTAAGGTTATGAGTAAAAGTACCATTATTATGATTAAAATAATCAGCCTTGCCTCTCTTTTCATAAATAGCTCCTTTCGTAAGTATTTTAACACACAATATTTAGTTTTTCAATAGAAAAGGCAACACAGGGTTGCCTTTTTTTGATTATAGCAAGAAGCTTACTCGTTTTATAGTAACGCTGGATTTTGAGCTAATAAGTATTTTCTTGCTCCAATTCATAATTGACACGTGAGATTTTACAATTCCAGCTCCACCGTCAGTTCCCTTTGCAACAAAGGTACAAGCACCTGCATTATCAACATTCATATTGATTGTAATTTGAGCAAGTGAGGTAAGTGGTGATTCAAACTCAATTTCAACCACGTACTTGCCTGATTTTTCAAATTTAACATCAATAGGCTTATCAAGCTCAACATTTTCAAACGAGCACACAGTATTCATATTTGAGGTGTCAAGGTCGCTTATATCATACTTAAAGCCATTTGCCTCAAAGCGTTCATATGCGTGTGTATGCATTGCAAATTCACAAATTCTTGATGCGCATACCTGAACCTCTGCACGGGTAAGATAGCCGTTTTGTAGGCTTGCCATAAGGTTGTCATTATTTGTTTTGGCATTTTCCATTACCATATAAATGTCATTTTGCGCCTTAACCATGCTTGCAAAATCGCTTGTGCTTGTTGTTCCATCAAGGTTGGTTATATGCGCCCACCAGTCGGTCATTACAAAGCCATCGTATTTCCATTCGTCTCTTAAAATCGTCTTTGTAAGGTCGTAGTTTGAGGCTGCGTGATAGCCGTTTACTGCGTTATAGGCTGTCATTATGGATTTTACACCACCGTCCTTGACTGCGATTTCAAATGGACGTGCATAAATTTCACGAACAGCTCTTTCAGAAATTACAGAGTCATTTGTGTGTCTGTACCATTCCTGACTATTTGCCATAAAGTGCTTAATTGTTGCATATACGCCAACTCTTGAAAGTCCATTAGAGATAGCGCATGCCATTGTTCCTGTTAGATATGGGTCCTCGGAGAAGTATTCAAAGTTTCTGCCATTGAGTGGGCTTCTGTGTATATTGATTCCAGGGCCTAGAATTACATCTATCTCATATGCCGTCATTTCAACACCCTCTAAGGCATAGAGGTCAGCAATTAGCTCCTTGTTAAAGGTACAAGCAAGGCAGGTACCATTTGGCATACTTGTTGCTAGCAAGCCACTATCCATTCTTATTCCAGAAGGGCCGTCAGTTGTACAAACAATCGGCACACCATAAGAGATAAGCTCCTGTGTAAGTCCACCAAAGCAAGAGCCTGTGCCTGGGGTAACCTTAGGGCTATTCATTCCCTCGCCACGAACAAGACAGCAAAGCTCCTCATCGGTAAGCTGGGCAATAAAGTCTGCCATTGTGCTCTTACCACTCTTAACGTCACTTAACTTGATTCCCTTGTTGCCTGTATATGGGATTTCCTTTGGTAGATTTGCATTTATTCTATCCTTAATGTCATATGTGCAGGTAGGAACACTCTCGTATGCAATATTACCATTTTTGTCCCTTGTCATTCTTTCAAATTCAACTCGTGGAGAAAGTGCCTCATTGCATTTTTCAACGACACGTGTCTGATTTTCGATATGTACAAATATTGGCTCTGCGTTTCTTACGCTATTTCCTGCGTAAATAATATATTGTCCTGCTTCAAGAACATAACAGGATTTGTTTCCTGTAATGCCACTGTCATCATACGCGCACATTTTGTCAATATCAAATTCGATTTCAATTACTTGCTCCTCGTTTGGAGAAAGAAGCCTTGTTTTTTCATATGCAATAAGCTCTCTTGCACTCTTACCAAGCAAACCATTTGGAGCACCAAAGTAGATTTGAACTGTTTCCTTACCAGCAGTATCTCCTGTGTTTTTAATAGTTGCACTTACCTTGATTTTATTATTTTCTACGCACCCCGTGGCTGAAATTTCAAAGGTTGTATATGAAAGTCCAAAGCCGAACGGATATAAAACAGCATCCTTATTGAAGGTTTCAAAGTAACGATATCCAACATAGATATCCTCTTTGTAAATATTGTTTTCCTTACCACCAAAGTTTGCGCTTGATGAATAATCTGTAATATCGTATGCAATTGTATCTGAAAGCTTTCCGCTTGGGTTAACCTTACCTGTTAAAACATCTGCACAAGCAAGTCCACCACACATACCGCCCTGCCATAGATATAGTACTGAGGCAATGTTGTATTTTTCAACCCATTTCATATCAATTATTGCGCCAACATTTAAAAGAACAATGGTCTTTTCAAACACAGAGCTTACCTTTTTAATAAGCTCCTCCTCCATTGGCGCAATAAGATAGCTACCCTCGGATGCCGAGTTATCTCTGTCCTCGCCCGCTGTTCTACCTATTACAATGATTGCCTTGTCGCCAAATTCTCTTGCTTTTTTTACCGTTTCAAGGTCAATTTCCATTTCCTGTTGGCACCAAGGCTCTCCGCCCCAGCCAATGCCCTTGTCAAATGGATGGTCTTTTTTCCATTCCTCGTAAATGCCAAGTAGCTCGGTGTTGATTTCCACTGTGCCGTCCTGCATAAGGCTATCAACTACATTTGTTACATATTTTACATTTACAAGTCCACCAGAGCCCGTTCCACTCTTGTAATATTCTCTTTGAATTCTTCCAAAAACAGACACTTTGTCGCCCTTTTTGAGTGGGAGAGTGTTTTTTTCATTCTTTAAAAGAACGATTCCCTCTGTTGCGCTGATTCTTGAAAGCTCCTCAAGCTCCTTTATACTATCCTTAGGTAGGCTACCTAATTCATAGCCCTTGTATGTGTTTCTTTGATACTTCATTTTGACCTCCGTCCAAATGTTTTATTTAACATATTCATTCTAACATATTTTGGATTTAAAAACAACATATTTAGCAAGAAAAAACGGACTTTTTAAGGTCCGTTTTTGTTTTATTTAATTTGTGGGCTATTTTCTTATAATGTAACCTTTTTAAATGCCTTTTTACCACGGCGAACAACAAGTCCGTCTGCAAGGTCGCTTTCATTATAGGTTGTCTTTATATCTGTTACCTTTTCGCCATTTACAGTTACGCCACCCTGCTCAACAGCACGTCTTGCCTCACTTCTGCTTGGCACAAGCTCTGCCTTTACAAGAATTGTAAGAATGTCAATTGTGCCGTCTCTTAAATCATCCCTGCTAAGCTCCGTTGTTGGCATATTTTCATTTCCACCTGCACCAAAAATACTCTTTGCTGCATTTTGTGCCTTTTCTGCCTCTTCCTCACCGTGAACAAGCTTTGTGAGCTCGTATGCAAGGATTTCCTTGGCGGTATTAAGCTGAGCGCCCTCCCACTTATCCATTTTATCAATTTCTTCAAGTGGTAGGAATGTGAGCATTCTTATGCATTTTAATACGTCAGCATCACCAACATTTCTCCAATATTGATAGAAGTCGTATGGTGTTGTCTTTTCTGGGTCGAGCCATACAGCGCCTGACTGTGTTTTACCCATTTTCTTACCCTCACTGTTA
>JAZQHJ010000183.1:0-2436 GCA_045540515.1 Eubacteriales bacterium | reverse complement strand
GACCGCTTGGCCTCCGACTTGGGGCTTAAACAAAAGGGTGGCTATTGCCCTTGCAGAGTTGCAAGAAACGAGGACACAAAATGCATTTGCAAGGAATTCAGAGAGCAAATAGACGACCCAGAATTTGAGGGCTATTGCCACTGCTTGCTTTATTACAAAAGCAAGGGATAAGGAGGAGATTTATGTTATACTTAACAAGTGAAAATTTTAATGCTGTTGTAAACGAAAACAGTAAGGTTTTAGTGGATTTTTATGCTGACTGGTGTGGACCATGTAAAATGCTTGCACCTGTTATTGATGAGCTTGAAAGGGAGCTTAGCGATGTACTTGTTTGCAAGGTAAATGTTGATAATGCGCAGGAGCTTGCCGTGCTTTTTGAGGTTGAGTATATTCCAACCGTTGTATATATTAAGGACGGACAAAGGGTTGCATCCCTAACGGGCTTAAAAACTAAGCAGGACATTTTGGAAATGATAAAATGAAAAAAATACTGTCATTTTTAATAATTTGTCTTACTCTGTGTATGATTTTTTCATCCTGTAAGACTTGGGGAGATGCACCCGATTTTACAATGTACGATGAAAACGAGAAGGAAATAGCCCTATCTGATTTTAGTGGAAAGGGCATAGTCCTTAATTTTTGGGCTAGCTGGTGCGGTCCCTGTATAAACGAAATGCCAAGCATTCAAAGGGCATACGAGGAATACGGAGACGAGGTTGAGTTTGTTGTTGTAAATTTAACTGGCTGGGAATATAATATGAACGACGGCAAGAAATTTATAGAAGAATCAGGCTATACCTTTCCTGTTTACTATGATTTAATGGGAACGGCATCACAAATTTACGGCTTTGACTCCATTCCAAGAACGTTTTTTGTTGACAAGGACGGAAATATTGCAGACAAGCATACAGGAATGATTTCCTACACTGCACTTACTAGGGGCATTGAAAAAATAAAATAAAAGATGCCGTTTGTCGTCTTTCCCTATGGAAAGGCGACAATGGAATAAATCCTTGCGGATTAGTGAAATTCGCTTTTTAGCGAATGAAATTGTTGACATAATGAAATTTTGCTTACGCAAAATAAAGGATTTATTTTATTTCATTTTTGCAACGCAAAAATTTCATACCAAAGGTATTTCACTTTTAGCCTGTGGCTAAAAATTTCATTAAATACTAAATTCTTTCGTGTTAAAAGCCCACTATATTTTTATAGTGGGCTATACTTTTGTATTAAACTAAAATTCTCTAAGAGAAGAGACGCTTTAAGGCTTTTTTATTTTGTTAGCTCTCCACGGAGGTTTTGCTCCATTTTTACCTTGATTTCTTCCTTTGAATACCCCTTGCTAAATAGGTAATAAAGCTTTGCAACGGCACTTTCCGTTGTCATATCGTAGCCACTTACGGCTCCTGCCTCTTTTAAGTGTGAGCTTGTCTTGTATGTGCCAAGGTGAACCGTGCCCTGTGGGCATTGTGAGCAAACGGTAATTACAGAGCCTGAATTGAAGGCTCTTTTTATTATAGGCAAAAGGCTGTCTCCGTCGCCTGGAATATTACCTGCACCAAAGGTTTCAAGCACTATGCCCTTTAATTTTTCGGTCATAACACCCTCAAAGAGAGGAAAGCGAATACCTGGGAATACCTTTAAAACACCGATAGGAATATCCTCAAAGGTGCATAGCCTAAATTCTCCGTCATTTTCTGGCTTTGGTGAGCTTGGAAGATAGGATATCTCAATTCCTGCCTCTGCAAGAAGTGGGCAGTTAGGTGATGAAAAGGCTCTCATTCCGTCGCTTGACATCTTTGTTGCTCTGTTACCACGAATAAGCTTACCGCCAAAGTACAGGCAAACCTCCTTGCACCTTGCGTCATTAGCAATAAGCAGGGACGTAACTAGGTTGTCAAGCCCGTCACTCCTTACCTCGCAAAGAGGAATTTGTGAGCCTGTTAAAATTACAGGCTTATCTAAATTTTCAAGCATAAAGGAAAGGGCAGAGGCAGTATAAGCCATGGTGTCCGTTCCGTGCAAAACAACGAAGCCGTCAAAGGCATCGTAATTGTTTGCAATAACAGTGCCTATTCTGTTCCATTCCTTAACCGTCATATCAGACGAGTCAAGTAACGGAGAAAGCTCCGTAAATGTAATATTTGGCATTTTCTCGCTTTTTAAATCCTTCAACTCATTAAGGATTCCTTCAAGAAAGCGTTCTCTTGGCTCATAGCCATTTTTTGATGGGACCATGCCGATTGTTCCGCCGGCGTGGATAAGTAGTATATTCTTCATGTATATTTCCAATGCGGAATTAACGATAGCGGTAAAAACGAAAAAGCGACGCCTTTCCCTAAAAGGAACGGCAAAACAAAGCCGACACCTTTAAAGGTAAAATGCCAAGGAAGAAAATTTCCTTAAAAGGAGAATTTTCAAAATGCTTTTTCT
>JAZQHJ010000182.1:0-17386 GCA_045540515.1 Eubacteriales bacterium | reverse complement strand
TCTTCCTAAGCCCGCTTGGCCTCCGACTTTATCTACGACGTATTTAATGGTGGCTTTGAAATGGGAGATGTTCAAGGCTGGTGGAATGACGGCGAGCCTGGAAAGGTAACTGATGCCGATGCGTTCTTTAGTGGCGTGTCTTATGGTAAGGACGGAGCATATCTTTACAGTGGTGTTGAGGACCTCGAAGCTGGCAATGGCAGAGAAGGTAATCGTGGCGTACTTACCAGCTCAATGTTTGAAATCGGTGGCACAGGTTATATTTCATTTATGCTTGGTGGTGGAGGTAACCCACTCTGTTATGTTCAAATAATTGATTCAACAACAGGCGAAATTCTAGCAAGATATCATCAACAGGCAATGCAGGATGCCGTTCTTGTTCAATATGTAGCAGACCTTAGCGCATACATCGGCAGAACCGCAAGAATTCAGGTCGTTGACCAAGCTGATAGAGATTGGGGATGTGTATCCTTCGATAATGCTGTAACCTACTATGCAAGCGTTGAAGCTTTACCTAATGGTCTTGAAGCAAAGGATATTAAGGGTGATATCAAGTATACTATTGATAATGGTAGCTTTGAAACAGGCAACATTGATGGTTGGACAATGAACATAACTGAATCAGGTGCTCAAAATACATTAGGCTGGGTATTAGATACAGAAATTGATGCAGGCTGGTACACAAAAAATGATGAAATAAAGGATGGTAGCTTCCTTTTCACCTTTGTAAAACCAGATGATACAAACTGTGAAAACACTAAGGGCACGCTACAAAGCTCTACCTTTAGCTTGAAGCAGGGTTCATTCGTATCATTTATGTTTGGTGGTGCGGGAAACACCGTCAACCACGATGTATATATTGAGCTTTGCAGAGCTGACGGTTCTGTAATTGCAACCTTCTATAATGATGCAGAGGGCAAGATTAATACAAAAATGAACGCATATTATTATCAATATAATGGCGTAGAGGTGGATTGCTTCTTCAGAGTGGTTGACAATTCAACTAGCGACTACGGATGCTTCGTGGTTGATAATTTCAGAGTAAATCTTGAAAATGCACCAGAAGGTTATATTCCAGCAATTCAATAAATTGACAAAAATTAAAATAATTAATTAAAGAAGCTTCCCCTACATATTTTGTGGGGGAGGCAAAAAGCGAGAGACTAACTATGGCAATTACCAAAATAAAAGAGCCTGCTTTTCATATAACAGGAAAAACAGGTTGGATAAATGACCCTAATGGATTAATATACTATAACGGTCAATACCACGCATTTTTTCAGCATTATCCACATGATACAAGGTGGGGACCGATGCATTGGGGACATGTTGTCAGCGATGATTTAACCAACTGGCAATATTTGCCTAATGCGTTGACACCTGGCGACGACTGTGATAAAAACGGTTGTTTTTCAGGAAGTGCAATCGTACACGACAATAAGCTGTGGCTTGTGTATACTGGCTTTATTGAAAATCAAGGTGGCGATAGCATAAGACAGGTTCAGTGCTTGGCAGAGAGCTCAGATGGCATAACCTTTAAAAAACACGGCATAATTATCGGAGAGGGTGATTTACCTGACGAATATGCACCCTGTGACTTTCGTGACCCAAAGGTTTGGCTTCACGATAATACCTTCTGGTGTGTTGTTGGGGCAAGAAGGGTAAATGGCAGAGGCAGAATTCTATTATATAAATCAAAGGATTTGTTTAAATGGGAGTTTGTCAATGACCTTCTTGGAGCCGATTCAGCTGGCACAATGATTGAATGTCCCGACTATAATGAGGAGCTTGGCTATCTGCTGTTTTGTGAACAGTTTCAGCCTAGCGAAAACGGAATTCATCTTAATATACATACCTGTCGCTTCTGCACAGGAAAAATTGATTATTCCACGGGCTTGTTCAAGGAGGAATCACGTGGAATCGTGGATTATGGCTTCGATGTGTATGCCCCACAAACATTTACTGGCAAGCATATAATTATGGGTTGGCTCAATATGTGGGATAGGAATATACCCTCTGAAAAATATGGCTTCGCAGGTATGCTGACTGTTCCAAGAAGGGTATTTGTTAAGGACGGAAGGCTATTCCAAGAGCCTATTGTAAGCTGTCACGAGGTATATAAGGCTGTTGGATGCGAAACGCTTCAAGATAAGATTAAAAGGGGTGTAATCACCATAAAGGCAAAAGACCTTGAAGCCTTTGAAATCAAAATGCGTTCTAACGGAGCAAATTACACCACTATGTCCTTAAAGGCTGGTGAATGGGTATTTTGTCGCTCTATGTCTGGCGAGGCTATCAGTGGCGCAGAAAAGGATTCAGATTCATTAAACGGTATTCGACGTATGCCATACTCAGGCAAGAAAGAAATAACGGTAACTATTGTTATGGATGAGTTTTCTGTGGAAATTTTTGAAGATGGCAGAGCACTCACCTCCACAATATATCCACCAGATGATGCAGATGGCTTGGAGCTTACTGTTAAAGCGGAGAGCTGGCAATACGAAAGAGCTGATATCGTTTTAAAGCCATAAAACAATGCCACGCAGATATTTAAAGCTTATCTGCCCTGTGATTGAAATTATGAGCTTTATTATGGCTTCTTAAAAAACTGGCTGATAGATTAAGAAGCCTTGTATTACAAGCAAATTTAAGCCAAATAAGCATAACCACCAGTGTAACTGGTGGTTATGCTTTTGCTTTGTAATTTATAAATTATCACTTGAAATTTATATTACTTCTGATGAGCCAAAAAGATTTAAGGTATTAAGAGATAACAAAATATCTCCTTTGCTTGAATTAGATTGGCAAGAGGACTTATGTGGTTTGTGGTGCAAATACAGCGACCTATTATCCCAAGCCAAAACAAAACAAAAAGGACACCGATTTGGTGTCCTTTCTTTGTAACTTCTCCCAATATAGCTTGGAGCTAACATCATCTGGGATAGATGGAGGCTTTTTGCGTTGCAAAAAGAGCTTCGGCGAGTTCCTGACAAGCGAGCTTGTCGACAACTCTTGCCTCGCTTGCGCACCATATTCATTTTCGACCAAGCGAAAATGAAAATAGTTCGAACTCGCCATCCCAAACCATAAAAGTAAAAAACTCAGCTGAACCTGTGGTTCAACTGAGTCTTTTATGGCTGAGCATTTTATTTGTAATTTGAACTTATTTGCTCACACATTCCTTTAAACGCTCCAATAGCTTGACTATTATTCCATTTTTAAGCATTGATACTAATGAGCCAGCACAAAACTTTTCTTTACGAACAATTGCAGTTAAGCATGTGCCAATTTCTGAAATTGTCATTTTAGAAATATCTCTTTTCATAATATCCAAATCATTCCACCCATTGTTTTCCATATTTTTAACATAATTTAAATCTTTGATAGACGAGGAATAAACTGCTTTTTGAAACTGATTGACAATATCGGGATAATCATAGTCCATATTGGTATATTTTATATCATTGACATTCAAATTTTTTAGTGGTTCAATAAAGGTGAGCAAATTATCAAATTCATTATTAGCCATTGTAATTTTCCTTTCTTTTGTGATGATAATTTATTTTAACATAAAAATTCAACATTGTAAAGCTTATGGTGTCCCTATAAAAAGACAGCAAGAAAAAGGACACCAAATGGTGTCCTTTCTTTGTAACTTCTCCCAATATAGCTTGGAGCTAACATCATCTGGGATGGATGGAGGCTTTTTGCCGAGGCAAAAAGAGCTTCGGCGAGTTCCTGACAAGCGAGCTTGTCGACAACTCTTGCCTCGCTTGCGCACACATTACGACCAAAGGGAGTAACAAGGTTCTGCGAAGCAGGTTCTTATATTCATTTTCGACCAAGCGAAAATGAAAATAGTTCGAACTCGCCATCCCAAACCATAAAAGTAAAAAACTCAGCTGAACCTGTGGTTCAACTGAGTCTTTTATGGCTGGGATGGATGGGTTCGAACCATCGAAATGCCAGAGTCAAAGTCTGGTGCCTTACCGCTTGGCTACATCCCAATATTTGTTTTTGCTAGTGTATTCTAGCATATTTTATTTAACTTGTCAAGCATTTTTTTATTTTTTATAAAAAAGATTATATATTGTATTTAGTAAAACAAGCTTAATCAAAACAATTTTATAAAGCTTTTGCAATTCTATTGTATATTTTGTTCCGATGTGATAAAATTGATTTATAAAGTTTTGCTTTTGAGGTGAGAAAATGAATACAATTAAGTTTGACAAGAAAAATGTAAGGGTGATTGCCCATCGTGGACTTTCTGGAATAGAGGTGGAGAACACAGCCTCAGCCTTTGTTGCAGCAGGTAACAGAACCTATTATGGAATAGAAACAGACATTTACAAGACAGCTGACGGACATTTTATAATAGGACACGACGACAATTACAAGAGAATAAGCGGAGAGGAAATTTATCTTGAAAAAGAGAGCCTTGCAAGCCTTGAGGAGGTAATTTTCTTTGACAAGGACGGAACAAAAAATAGAGTTGACTTAAGACCATGCAGACTTGAAAGCTATCTTAGCATTGTAAAAAAATACGAAAAGCATGCCGTTTTGGAGCTCAAATCTGATTTCACCCTTGATGAGATTAAAAAAATCATTGAAATTATAAAGGAATACGATTATCTTGATAACCTCACCTTTATTTCCTTTAACTACGATAATCTTTTGAGGGTTAGAGAGGTGCTACCGCAGCAAAGCGTTCAGTATCTCTTTTGGAAAATAAACGACGAGGAGCTTGACAGACTAGAAAGGGACAAAATAGACATTGACGTATGGTGCAAGGAGCTTACCAAGGAGCAAATTGACAAGGCACACAGCAGAGGTCTTGCAGTGAATTGCTGGACGGTTGATGAGAAGGAAAATGCCGAGCTACTTGCAGAATGGGGAATAGATTACATAACCTCAAATATACTTGAATAAGGGCTAACAAATTTAATTTATTAAACAAACAAAAAAGAGAGCATTTCGGGTAACCAATTGTTCTCTCTTTCTGTTAATATACTAAAAAATACAACAATTGTTGACATAATATACTATTATATGTTAAAATTAGTTCATATTATATACCCATATTGTATGCCACAGTGGGCTCGAATCAATAAGTTTTTTTGACCGTCCAAAACTGGTTCGTGTCATTCCTGTACGGCATAATCTAAGGAGAGAAAATGAGAGAAAAACTTCGAGAATGGTGGAGCATTGCAAGAGAAAAAAGTCCAAGCAAGCTAGTGCTTTTTGCAATTTTACTAATTAACATAATATTTTTCATTGTTGCAGCAGCGGTAATAAGCTTAATTTCCACGCATAAGGGCGACGGAAATCTTAACTTCATTCAAAGCGCATACCAAACAATTTTGTTGGTTCTTGACACTGGATCAATTGAGGGGGCAGCGAGTGCAGTTGGCTATTCTGGCGCAATTGTAACAATAATATGCTTAGTAGTTGCAATTTTTGGTATGATTGTGTTTACTGGTGCAATTATCGGTTATGTAACTAACTATATTTCAAGCTATATTGAAAATGCAAATTCAGGCAAGCACAAGCTTTATATTTCAAATCACATTGTAATTCTCAATTGGAACGGTAGAGCAGCAGAAATTATAAACGACTACCTATACAGCTCCAAAAAGCAAAGAATAGTAGTTATTGTAGGCTCGGGCAAGGAGGAGGTTGAAAGAGAAATTCTTGAAAGACTTTCTGACACAATTAGAAAGGAAAATCTTGCTCGTAAGTCCTGTGGACTTGGAAAATTCAAAAACAACTTAACGGTTATTGTTCGAGAGGGAAGCATTTTTTCATCAAAAACACTTCTTGATGCTTCTATTGATAAGGCAAGGTCGATAATCATTATGGAGGACGACGACGGATTATCATCAAGAGCAGAAAATGAAAAGGGTAACTCACTTACTGTTAAGGCTCTTATGCAGGTTATTCAAATAACCTCAACCGAGGAGTCCTTTGACAATCAAAAGATAATTGTCGAGGTTGCTGATGACTGGACCTATGGACTTGTAAATGAAATTATTGAAAGCAAGGGCGGTGCGGATAGCGACGTTATTGTTCCTGTAAGAGTAAATGAGGTGCTAGGACAAATCCTTGCGCAATTCTCACTTATGCCAGAGCTTAATAGAGTTTATGAGGAAATGTTTTCAAGCAAGGGTGCAGAGTTTTATACTCTTGAAAAGGACGTATCGGACGATATAGCCTACATAAGAGAGTATTTAAAAACACATAAGCACGCAATTCCTTTAACCTCAATGCTGAGCAAGGGCAAGAAGCAATTCTTTTATGCTGCTGAAAATGATGATGACCTACACATAAAATCGACTCCTGAGGCGCCTACTCTTAGGGTTAATAAAAATGCTAGCTTTGAAATTGACCAAAAGAACATAATCATTCTTGGGCACAATAGCAAGACACACGAAATAATGAAGGGCTTTTCTGCATTCTGCTCCGAGTGGAGTAAGGAAAATAACGATATTATTCGTGTAATGGTTATTGACGAAAAAAAGAATCTTGAAAAAATGGAATTTTACAAGGATTACCCATTTGTTGTAAAAACTGTTTCTGCTACAATTTATGAAAGAAATAAGATTTACAACGCAATGGAGGAGTTCATTGACCAAAGCAAGGAGGATACAAGCATCCTTATCCTATCCGATGATACTGCACAGGGAGATGAGGTCGATTCAAGTGCACTTGCAAACCTTATTTATGTTCAGGAGCTCATTGACATAAAGAGCAAGGAGCCGGACTACAAGCAGGATAGCATTGATGTAATTGTTGAAATTATTGACCCTAAGCACCACGATATTATCAGTGGATACAATATAAACAATGTAGTTTTAAGTAATAGATATGTAAGTAAGATGATTGCACAAATAGGTGAGGTTGATGCTCTATTTGACTTCTATGCAGATATTCTTACATACGATGTTGACGGTGGGGACAGCAAGGAAATTTACATAAAGAAGGTTGACAGCTTCTTTAACGAGCTTCCTGAGGAATGTACAGCATATGAGCTTATTAGAGCAGTGCTTGAAGCATCAGTTGACCCAAGCCTACCACCAGAAAAGATTGACCCAACGCTAGTAATTGGCTACATTAAGCCAGACCGCACCTTCGTTATCTTTGGAGGTGATCAGGAGAGCATTAAGGTTAAGCTTGATAAGGAAGACAAGATTATTGTATTCTGCTCACACTAATATTAAAAAACGGTCGCTTGACCGTTTTTTTCTTTGCCCTGCTTTGGAATATTTTTGCATTATTAAAAAATTTATGCTATACTAGAATTAGAATTCCAAATGGCTAGGAGAGGGAGTATGAAATTAGTATTTGTATCATCGACATTTAGAGATATGCAGCACGAAAGAGATGCCATAAATAGCATGGTTGCGCCAAGGCTTGATGCGTTTCTTGAAAAATATGCCGAAAGCGTACACTTTGGAGATTTGCGTTGGGGTGTAAACACCACTGAGCTTGAGGGAGAGGAGAGCTCCAAAAAGGTTCTTTCCGTATGCCTTGACCAAATTGACGATTCACGTCCATATATGATAGTTTTAATCGGTGAGCGCTATGGCTGGATTCCTGCCTATGAGCTACTTCATCAAGCGGCACTGCTTAAAGGCATTGATGAAAGCGTAATTGATGAGAGCACCTCGGTTACCAACCTTGAAATTGAATACGGAGCATTACTAAATCCGGACTATGAGGGCAGAGTGCTGTTTTATTTTAGGAATCCGCTTGACACCTCTAAAATGACTGAGACACAAAGGGCTGACTATGAGTGCGAATCCCCTGTTCACAGGCAAAAAATGGATGAGCTAAAAGCTAAAATTCTTGAAAAATATCCAAGCTTTGTAAGGTATTATGATGCTGAATATAACGAGGAAAAGGGCATAGTTGAGGGGCTTGCTCCCCTTTGCGATATGATTTACGAGGACCTTGTCAAAATTTTCGACCTGGACCTTACCTACATAAGCTCACTTCCAAGCGAGGAAAGGGCAATTTTAAGCTCTAAAAAGCATTTTGAAGGACTTGCCCAAAATTCCTATAAAAGAAAAATAGCATACCTTAATGATTTTGATATTGACGAAATAGAATATTTTTATCAAGCAAGATATGAGCACAATCCTGTGCTTGAAATACTTGACGGCGAAAACGGAATGGGCGCAAAGACCACCGTTGCACAGGAGTATTATTCCTGCCTTGATAATGAGGAAAATGCTCTGTGCTTTTCCTTTGGGCTTGATGAGTTCACCTCGGACCTTGCAAGCTTCAAAAGGACTCTTGCCTACACCCTTGAGGAGCATCTTGGTATAGAGCACAGGGGCGATATATCAACCGATGCAATTTGCGCCCTATTAAATGCCTACGAAAATTGTGCAGAGCAACCATTTTTAAGAGTGTTTTTAATAAATGCCCCAGCTAGTATAATTACATTCCTACACGAAATAGCAGTAAAATTGCCAAATTTATATGGAATAGGCTTCCACGTTCACTTGAAATTTGGATTAAAAGCAGACACTCCTTTGCCATTTTTCCCAAAAAGCATAGTTACAACTGTGCCAGAGCTTGAAAAAAAGGAGGCAAGGGAGGTAATCAATGCTGTGCTCAAATCAAAGCGCAAGGAGCTTCCAAAAATTGTAATTGATGAAATGGTAAAGCATAAGGGAAGCACCTCGCCACTTTATCTTTCCTTGCTTACACAAAGACTTATAATGCTTGATTATGAGGACTTTGCATCAATAAGAGCAATGGGTGACGGAATGGATAATATAAACAAATATATGATATCCATAATTAAAAATGCAGGTAAGAGCATAAGGGATATTTCAAGGGAGCTTCTTTCAGAGCTTTCACAAAGAATAAATCCCGAAATGGCAAAGCACCTAATTGCGCATATGACCTTGAACCATCATCTTAACGAAAAGGGAATAATGGAGCTTTTTGAATATAAAAAATGGAGCTATTCCGCCCTTGATTATGCAATATTTAAAAGAACCTTCCCTGCCCTTATGTACGAAAACTCAAAGGGAATGCTATTTTTTGCAAATGATGATATTAAAAGCGGAGCACTTGACCTTGTAAAGGACCTAGGCTGTGAAAACGATATTGATTCTGTAATTGAGTTTTTAAAAACCAAGTCGCACACCTATCGCAAAAAGGCTCTTGGCAGAATGCTATATGAAAGGGGAGATGCATCTGCACTCCTTGATGAATACCTACCATATATTGACATATCTCCCGACCTTGCAAGGGATAAGGAAAAGAGCAAAAGTGTCATAGAGGAATTTAGCACCTGCACACAATATCTACAAGAAATTTTAAGCGATTCCTTTGACAAGGAAAACGGCTTTGCCCTTGAAGTGATTAAGGAAATTTGCAACCGAATTTACAGCGAAAAAATTGCAAATCCGTACACTGTATCGACTTATTTGTTTGAATTTATAAATCCAGATTTTAGCGATATGTCGGAGGTTAACAGGTCACTTGATACCCTAATTTCAATTGTTGAAATAGTTGAGGGTGCAAATATAAATTACCAAAGTGAGCCACTTTTGGTCCTTGAATACCTATTATATACGATTTATGCTCCTACCTTTCTTGGTATGGCAACGACAAAAAGACAAAGCGAGTTTTTTGGGGCTAAGCGTGATGAATATGCTAAAAGAAAGGGTGGCATTGATGCAATTGCATACAATGTAATAAAGCAGGGCAAAATGAGCATTGCCAGAGCATCAAGTCGTTCAATTACAGGAGCCTTCCAAATGTACAAGGTGGTAAAAAGCTCCGAAAATCCGACACAGTGTCATGCTTTTGAAATGATTTGCAAGATTTGCTCGGATATTGAAAAACAGCAAATGTCAAGGGTTGAGTCGTACTACGACAGTCTGCTTGACGGCAAATATATTCCAGACGATTTTGCTGAAATAATTGTTTTAGGAATGAACGCATATCGCTATTTGCTACTTGAAAACCTTGAAATGGCTAGGGTGTGCTACTATGCATTTTATTCGTGCTTTGAAAATAAGGTAAAAAAAGAGGGTGCTGACTCCTACTTTATAGGACAGTATTTTGAGCTACTTTATGATATGTGTAGCTACTTTGTTCAGGCAGAAAAAAGAGAGGTAGCCCTTGGGCTATTTACAATGGTGCTTGAATTTGTGGAAGAGACTCTTGCAAAACACTACACAAGCATAAATGCCTGTTCAAGCCTTATTGCCTTAATTCTTTTAGGCAAGGAAAACGATATGCTGACAAATAGCGCTGACCACCTGTATTTGCCATTTGAAATATGCCAAAAAAGGCTAAAATATGCAAGTGATAGCTACGCCTTTGACGATGCCTTTGACCTATTCTTTGAGTTCTTGTTTGTATTTGATGACGAGGAGGCACAATACTACCTAAACGAGCTAATTTACAGTACCTGTGAGGCGTTTGCAGGTAATGGCATATCCGACCTTAAAATTATAGATTTTATTATTAAAAAAATTTATACCTACACACAGGACAAGGAAAGCACAATTGATGCTCTTGCCGACCTGCTTGAATATCTTGCAGATGAATATTACGACACCTTTGATAAGGAAATAGAGGAATATTTAGACTATGCAGGTGATGTTCTTGACAGAATCGACTAAAATTGATATAATTTAAGGGACACGTCCGTGTCCCTTAGCCTTGTACGTAAGGCGACGACGACAAGCCCAAAAGCGCTTTAAATAGTAGGATTTAGGCTGGTTCGTGTCATTCCCGTAAGGCTAGTCGCAAGCCCATTTGAATTTTAAATATAAAACAAAAAGAGAACTTTTGCTTACCAAAAGTTCTCTTTTTGTTGGAGCTGATGGTGGGATTTGAACCCATGACCTGCTGATTACGAATCAGCTGCACTACCACTGTGCTACATCAGCAAAGCGCTTGCTGTTAACTAGTATATCATTTGTAAATATTTTTGTCAATAATATAATAATATAAATTTTTCTTTACAAAACGACTTCTTTATGTTACAATTCTAATAGAAATTTTTTAGGGAGGCGGATTTATGAATCTTTGTGATATCAGAACTGTGAAAAGAATAATGGCAGAGCACGAAACAGGCACAAAAAAGGCATTTGGACAGAATTTTTTAATAAATCCAGACATCCCTTATAATATTGCAAGGGAAAGCTACGAGTATCACGAGCAAAAAAACAAAGGCAAAAGGGGTGGCGTTATTGAAATAGGACCTGGCATAGGAGCTCTTACCTATGAGCTATGTCAGCGCTACGATAGAGTTGTGGCTATTGAAATTGATAAAACACTCATTCCTATTCTTGATAAAACTCTTGCAGAATTTGATAATGTAAGGATAATAAATGACGACTTTTTGAAGCTTGATACAATGGAGCTAATAAATAGTGAGCTTGGCTCTGCTCCCGTATCGGTATGCGCAAATTTGCCATACTATATAACAACTCCAATTATTATGAAGCTTCTTGAAGGTGCAAGAGAAAACGGCAAAAACCGTCTTACCTCAATTACCGTAATGGTGCAAAAGGAGGTTGCAAGCCGTCTTTGTGCAACAACAAAGGGTGGAGATTATGGCGCAATTACTGCATCAATAAACTACTATGGCGAGGTAAAAAAGCTCTTTGACGTGCCACCTGAAAGCTTTCTACCTGCTCCGAAGGTAACATCAACAGTTGTTAGAATTGAGCTGTATGATGAGCCAAAATATATTGTAAAAAATGAAAAAATGCTCTTTGATGTAATTGCAGGAGCATTTGCACAACGCAGAAAAACACTTCTCAACTCATTAAGCAGTCAATTTTCTTGGCTATCCAAGGAAAGAATAGGAGAAATCATAGTCGAGTGTGGCTTTGATATAAGCATCAGGGGAGAAAAGCTCTCAATACAGGACTTTTGCACCCTTGCAGATGCCTTTTATGAAGAAAAAAACAAGGAGAAAATATGATTTTAATAGGAACAGCAATAAACTCAGGTGCAGTAATTGTTGGTGCTTTGATAGGAATACTTTTGTCAAAGCTACTTTCAAAAAGCTCACGACTTGCCACCTTGCCAGATGTAGCAATGAAGGCAATTTCCCTTTGCGTAATATTCCTAGGAATACAGGGAGCATTTGATAGTAAGCAACCACTTGTGCTTATTTTATCCCTTGTAACAGGCTCAATCCTTGGCACAATTATGAACATAGACGAGGGGCTTCAAAGGTTGGGTAGCTATGTTGAAAGAAAATTTGTAAGAAAAGCACCAGTAGCACTTACAGGCATTGAGGAAATTGATAGCACAAGACCTCAAAAAAGCGTTTCAAAGGCATTTGTAACAACAACCCTTGCATGCTGTGTTGGTGCGCTTACCATAACTGCCGCTATGGAAAGCGGAGTCTCACAGGGACAGAACCAAACGCTAATGTATGCAAAAATAGTCCTTGACTTTGTTACAGCCGTTGTATTTGCCTCATCCTTTGGCTTTGGTGCAGCACTTGCAGCGATTCCAATTTTTATATATCAAGGAGCACTGGAGCTTATATTCTTCCTTGCAGGACCGATTATGAGTGACTATATGATAAGCGAAATGAGTGCAGCAGGCTCAATCATTATCATTGCCCTTGGACTAAATATGCTCGGCGCAACAAAAATTAAAATTGCAAACCTCATTCCTGCAATGTTTATGCCGATTTTATTCTGCTTATTCATTAAATAAAAATTAAGCCCGACACTTAAAGGTCGGGCTTTTCTTATGCGTATTATTTGAACATTTCAAGCCCTGATTTTTTTAGAATTTTGTATATTATTCTTGGTGCAAGGCTTGGGAAAAGCCTATATAAAAGGCTTATAAAATGGGCATCTGTGCCAATAACAATTCGCCTTTTTCGTCTTGCCACACGTTTAAGTAGCTTTTTTGCTACCCTTGTAGCGTCTGCGCTAAATTTTGAAACAAGCCTTGCTTCCTTTTCGTTAAGGCTTTGGTTTTTCATAATGTCTGTTCGTACAAAGCCAAAAAGAGCAGTACTAACTCGTATATGCTGACATTCTACGCCAAGACACTGTGAAAGGCTATAAGATGCACTCTTTGATGCCGAATATGCACTTGCAAGTCCAAATGGGCAAAGAGCCGAGGCACTTGAAACATTGACAATTGCGCCACCGTCATTCATAAATGGAAGTAGCAATTTACAAGCATAAACCTGTGACAAAAGGTTGGTTGAAAACGTGCTTTCAAGCTCCGAAATTTCAGTGTCCTCAAACGCACCAAATTTAGGCAATTTTCCCGCACAATTTATCAAAATATCGACACGTAGTGTGCTTTTTTTCAAAAAATCGACAAAGCTAGTCCAAGCCTCATAGCTACTTACGTCAAGGGAAAGGGGTACATAATTTTCCCCAAGCTCACCCCTTACTTGATTAAGCCTTTCTTCATTTCTTGCAATTGCAAAAACAAGGCACGAGTGCTTTGTAATAAGCTCCCTTGCAATTTCCTTGCCAATTCCACTTGATGCGCCAGTTAAAACAACAATTTTATTTTTATAATCAAGCCTTTTCATAGTCCATCCTTTAAAAAAGGAACAGACATTATATTTGCCTGTTCCTTGTATTTTTGCCTTTTTAGTTAGCGTTGAACACGGCCACTTCCGCCACCCTTAATAAGTCCCTCAACCTCTTTTACAGAAACGAGGTTGTAGTCGCCTATAATTGTGTGCTTTAAGCATGAAGCAGCAACAGCGAACTCAATAACATCCTGTGATGCCATGCCTTGAAGTGAGGCATAGATAAGACCGCCACCGAAGGAGTCGCCACCGCCAACACGGTCAACGATATGAATGTTGTACGAACGAGAGAAGTAGTATTCGTTTTCACTCTTGTCATATAGCATAGCTGCCCAAATGTTGTCGTTTGCAGAAATGCTTGTTCTTAATGTTATAGCCACTCTCTTGCAGCCAAAGCGGTCGGATAACTGCTTTGCAACACTCTTGTAGCCGTCATGATTTACAACACCCTTGTCAACGTCTGTGTTTTCAGCCTTGATTCCGAATACCTTTTCAGCATCCTCCTCATTTGCAATGCAAACATCAACATATTGCATAAGCTCGCCCATAACCTTGCCAGCCATTTCGCTAGTCCAAAGATTTTTTCTGAAATTCAGGTCACAGCTTGTTGTAATGCCCTTTGCTCTACATACTTTAAGAGCATCAAGGCAAATTTCAGGTAGGCAACCACCAAGTGCTGGTGTAATTCCTGTAAAGTGGAACCAGTTTGCGCCGTCAAGAATTTTCTCCCAGTCAAAATCACTTCTTTGAGCAAGAGCAATAGCAGAGTAGGCTCTGTCATAGATTACCTTTGAAGGACGCTGTGAAGCGCCTGTTTCAAGATAGTAAATACCAACTCTGTCACCACCACGAACAATGCTTGATGTATCAACACCATAGCGTCTTAGTGAATTGATGGCGCTTTGTCCGATTTCGTGAGCTGGAAGCTTTGTAACATATGATGCATCAATACCATAGTTAGCAAGAGAAACAGCAACATTTGCCTCTCCACCACCATAGGTTGCACCAAAGGTGTCAGCCTGAATAAAACGGGTGTAGCCCGCTGGATTAAGTCTTAGCATTATTTCGCCAAAGCATACGGTTTTCATATATGTACCTCATTTATTAAAATTTTACATTTTAATTATATCACAAAACAGAATTTATTCAAGTGCTTTGTTATATTTTTCGTAATAGAATAGATACTGCTGTGCAAGTCCTGCATTTTCTCCAAGGGCATCAACGTCAATCCCACAGGGAAAATATTTTTCAATTGTGCGCTTCATATGAACATCGACAGGAAAGGCATTGCCCATACCAAGACCAAAAAGTAAAACACAGGATGCAACCTTTGGTCCAACACCTGTAATTTTCATAAGCTCATCAAGGCATTTTTCATAGCTCATATATTTTACATCAAAGGCAGAAAGCCCCTCGAACCATTTTGATGCATTGGTTACGTATTTTGCTCTGAATCCCATTCTTGTTTTTTGCGCAATATCCTCACTACCTGCACAAATAAGCGTCCTTGCACTTGGAAAGGTATAAAAGGTGTCGGACTTAAACGAGGTCGTTTTGCCATATGCTTGGCAGAGTGCCTCAATAATTTTTTTAATTCTTGGAATATTGTTATTTTGCGAAATGATAAAGGAAATAAGAGCCTCCCAAAGCCCTTGATGAAGCAAGCGAATACCCTTACCGAACTCAATTGCTTTTTTCATATGCTCAGAAGGAACAGCACTTAAAATTTCCCTGTGCCTTTTTTCGTAATCATCATCAAGATTGAAAAATTTCTTCCAAATATCAATATGGCAAAAGCCGTAATTATAAATAATAAGCTCGTTTTCGTGATTTTGAGCAAAAACAACATAGTTGTCCTTAACCACACCGCCAAACTCAACCTTGTTTCCAAAAATCGAAACAGGCTCAAAGCGAAAGCATTGACCGCAATCAAAGGTCTTTTTTAAGTCTATGTAAGGGCAGTTATCAATCAGCATTGCCCTTGTGCCTTGGTCCCGTAGCTCAATAAAATTCATTAAAGGGCACCTCCTTCTAAAAAACTCTTGCATTATTTAAATTATACCGATATAATTAAAATATATCAAGTATTTTGTCGAAAAATAAAGGGGAAAAATATGGAACAAATTTATATGATACCAGTAAACGAGGCATTTGACCAAGGGCTTAGTGAGGGGAGCTGTGAATGTCCGTTTTGCATAATGCACCAAAGGCTTGAAAAAAAGGAGCTTGAAATAGCACTTGGCCCTGCAATGATGGAGCCAAGCACAAGAATAGAAACAAACGAAAAGGGCTTTTGCAAGGACCATTTTGAAAAGATGCTTAAAATGAATAACAGGCTATCCCTTGCCCTAATTTTGGAGAGCCACCTTGATACCGTAAGAGGAAAGCTAAGGGGCAATTTTTTATCAAGGCTAACAGGCTCACAGTCTAAAAAGGACATTAAGGCAACAAGGGAGCTTGGTAGCACCTGTCATATTTGCGACAAGGTTGAATACCACTTTTCAAGAATGATTGATACAGCGGTTTACCTATATTCAACCGACTCAAAATTCAAGGAGAAGCTACAAGGACAAAAAACCTTTTGCTTGCCACACTATCAAAGAGTAATTGAATATGCACAGGCAAAGCTTGACAAGAAAAAATTTAAGGACTTTTATGATAATATTTCGACTGTTGAAAATGCATATTTTGATAAAATCATCGGGGACGTGTCGTGGTTTTGCAAAAAATTCGACTATCGCTACGAGTCCGAGCCGTGGTATGACTCAAAGGATGCAATTGAAAGAGCAATAGCTCTGCTTTCTGGAAAATAGTGCTTATAAAAAGAATAAAAAAGCTCGACCAAAAGGTCGGGCTTTTGTCATATTACCCTTGCAATAATGAGAAAGCAAAAAACAAGAGTTGCAAGAACAAACAGGGAAACAAGCGTTATTGCAATAGAGGAACGAGCCCCCCTACCATTCTTGCTTGGCTCTATAATTTTTGCTTTACGCAGTGCCTTAACAATGGGCTTGTAAATCAAAATCGTAATTGATGCATTTATGCCTGATTTAATCAAATTAAATGGCAAAAAAACAGGAAGAAGCATTTCGTAAATTGCCTCTCTTGGCACGTGCATATAATATGGGGTTATGAAAATATTCCAAAGAATCATAAGAGCAGTAGTGCAAAGCGAGGAAGCAATCAAGCCAAAAATAGCACCACCTGCACTGTGATATTTTTTGTAAATAAGAGAAGCAACGCCGGCAAACGATGCGGTTGAAATAATGTTCATAATACAGCCAATAATTCCTGTTGAGCTAATAGTAATAAGCTCCAAAATTGCCACTACAACTGCAATTGCAATAGCATAGGCAGGACCGAGAATAAAGCCTGCAATTGCTACAATTATGTCCTTTGGGTCATAGGATAAAAAGCCTGCAACCGATATAGGAATTAAATTGCCAAGCAGGGTAAATGCATAGGCAAGAGCACAAAACATTCCAAGCAGAGCAATTTGCTTAATAGGAGATTTTCTTTTTGTATTCGAGCCTTGCTTTTTCCTTGGCGTTGTATTTTGCTCTAATGGAGCCATTAGGTATTTTTTACCGCTTGTTAAAATAGGATGTAGCTTAATGTTCATATGCACCTCAAAATAAAAAATCGCCTGTCAGGGCGACAAAGCGACAAAAGGCGAAATATCAAAGGATAGCTCTTCTTTCATCCAGACTGTACTGTCGGTCTTGGAATTTCACCAAGTCAACGCAAATGCGCTAGTGGACTTTACCACCGGTCGGGAATTTCACCCTGCCCTGAAGATTATTATGTGCATATATTATCATAATATGATGA
>JAZQHJ010000181.1:0-16579 GCA_045540515.1 Eubacteriales bacterium | reverse complement strand
CGGGAAAGTGCAACAGAAATAGACCGCCGGGACTTGCTTCCCGGTAAGGATGGAAAGGCGGGGTAAGAGCCCACCAGTTCGTATGGCAACATACGTCCGCTGTAAACCCTATCCGAAGCAACACCGCATAAGAGAATTTTTATTTGCCCGATAAAGCCTTGGCTATTCTCTTGGGTGGCACGCAATTTTGCGGAGCTCTGTGGCGACACAGGGCAAAGATAGATGACCGTCTTTAACAGAACACGGCTTACAGGATTAGTTCATATTGAATATAAAAAGCACCGATTGCTCGGTGCTTTTTTGTTGCTTGCATTATATTACGCCTGTTGGTCCTGTGCTCCAAGACGTCTTTGGCGCTTTTTAATTCCTCTTATACCAAAGAAAATTCCACAAAATGCGCATACTGGTATTATAATAAGAATTAAAATTGGCATAAATACATCCATAAAGGTTGTTGATTGCGATACGTTAATATGCACGGTTGAATATTCATATGAGCTAGTATTTGCCTTGATTTGCTCCTCAAGTGCTTGAATTTCCTTGTTTACCTGTGCAAGACTGTCAAGCATTTCAAGCTTTTCCTTTGCTGTGAGGGTATCATCCTTCATCATATCCTCAATAAGTGACTTCTTTTGGTTTAAATAGTCTCTTTCGGCATTAGCGCTGATTGATGATGAGGTTATGTCCCTTGTTGATACGGACTTGTCTGTTACCCTTACATCCTTTTCACAAAAGCTTAAAAAGTCGCTTAACTTATCAGTTGGGATTCGATATGTTGCGGTTGCATAATAGCATTCTCCACCATCGTAGCTCTCGTTGCTTTTTGCTGTATATCCACCAAGCTCCTTACATTTTGCCTCAATTGCTCTTGAAAGCTCTCCAACCTCTGCAATTTCAAGGCTTAGTGTTGCAGTATAAACAACCTTTCTTGTTGTGTCAGAATATAGTGGCACATAATCTGCTCCGCCCATTGCTCCGTTAAAGTCCTCATCGTCGTAGTAGTCACTTTTACAAGCCACAGCAAAGCCGATTACTAGCAAAAGCACCAAGCAAAGCGCTATTATTTTGATTGATTTTTTCATAGTACACCTCCGTTTTACCTTGTTAACATTAGTATATCATATGCCTTGTATATATGTCAACTAACATTAGTTTACCATTAGCTAACCTTAGCTTACATTTTCCTTTTTTCGTTAAGAAAAGGCAAACGAAGCGATAAAACTTTATTTAGTTTCTTGTAGTTTTTTTAGCTCCGTTGTACAATTATCAATATATTTAATGGTTGCTTTAAGCTCCTTGATATTTTGCTTTTTATAACTATCCTTTACTCTTTCGTTTTCTAGTGTTTCAAGCTTGGTTTTTGCCTGCGCCTTTGTATCGTTCAAGGATTGAATGATTTTTAATATGTCATCCCAGCTTTCTTTTAGCACCACACTTGAAAAAATCAAAATTTTCGCACACTCGTTTAGCACCATTCCTCTTGATGAAAAAGCAGGAACTCTTGCACCAGCAACGCCAAACAATGCTCCTCCACCTAGAATAAGCTCTGTACTATTTTTTAAGCTATATCCACCTGCAACGATTGGCGCTGCGCCCAGTAATGCAAGTCCAGTAATATCTCCTGGCAAAAGTATCGCCGACGCAACCGCTAGTGCTATTATCTTCTTTTTCAACTGTTCATCAAGTATTCCAACATATTGTTTATAGAGATTTAAGGATTGCTTGAAAAATTCGTTTGTGACTATTTCTTGTTCATTGGCAAATATTTCTTCTTCGTAATTCGCTTTTGATTTCAAGCCCTTAAATTCTTCGTCTTTTTCTATCCCTAGCTTGTGATAAGGAGAGAAAAACATTAACTCAATAGCTACCAAATGTAGCCATTCCTTACTGCTGTTTTGAGATATTTCTGTTTGAAGTGCGTTGTATAGCTCTGATTTGTTATCTATCAGCTCAAATGCATCACCGTTTTCAATTTCGTTCTCCCAACACTTTAACCATTCATTCTTTTCTTGTTTCTTTCTTTTTGATTTTTCAATATCATAAAGTGTTTTTTGCTTTTTAAGCGAATATAAAAGCTTATATTGATTAGCCGACAAATAAAGCTTGTCAATTTCCACTAGTGGACTTGGCTCTTTTATTCCATAGCTTTCAGTAAAAGCAAGTATTCCCGTCTTTGCATCATCAAATAAATATCTTGCATCAAAAGCAAGTGCAACTGCAAATCTACCAATTCCTGCAAAATTCAAATTTAGAACAAATGCTGCTAAAAAGGCATAGCCGTTTCCTCCACTTTGCTTCGCTGCCTTTATTGCCGCTCCTGTTGTTGATATTGCAACAAAAATGCCCGATGATACTGTTAACATTCTTGTTAGAGTTCTATTGTTAAACGGCAAAACTCTTCGCCACTCAATATCTTCAAAAGAGCCTTTTTCTTGTGCTTCAAAAGCAAGCCTTCTTATCGCATAAAAAATTCTAACTAACAATTCGTTGATAATCACAGTCCAAGAATTTTTCATTATGTGCTTTGCTATACCAAGCTCTGTTCTTAAATCAAATTTAGTTGTTAGCTTATTTTTATCACTTAAATCCTTGCCCCAAAATGCTCTTTTTAAAATTGTAGCAAAATCATTTTCCTTCCCTACCTTAGATTTAAAAATTGGAGCAGTTGATAAAAGTTTTAAATGAGAAAGAATAGGACCCGTGATTCCTGTTCCTCCATTTATGGCTTGGCTAGAACCATCTGCATCACTTAATAAATGCATTATCCAACCATACGTTCCGTTAAAAAGCTTTTCAAAAATGTCTCCACCTATTTCCGTGGTATCAGTTAATTTTTTAAGTACTATTGTTCCCGATTCGTTACTACCAATACAATATCCTGTAAACTGTGTGAATATGGATGAAACAAGTCCGATTGTTGAAAAATGGTGAGAAAAATCGTTCAAATGATGAGTTTTAGAGCCGCCAAGCTCTTTTGTTTTTGTGTCGCTTGCCATTTTGTGGTTTTTTTCCATATGAACTTTAACGTTGCTACCAGTAAATCCTTCTGCTCTTGCAACCCTTGTCATTAAATTTTTGACTTTTTCTTCTCCCCACTTGTGAGCATTTTCAAGATCTAGCTTTTTATCAAAAATCGTGCTTAAAACACCAGTTAATGTTCCACTAGCAACTGATGTAATGTAATCCCACTTGTCAATTTCTGACACGTCCTTGTCAAACTCAATTTTGGTTTCGTTTTTCTCAAACATATCACTATAATCGATATCTGAAACATCGAAATAACAAATTTTCGTTTCAAATGAACTTACATCATAAGTAAAGGCAAGCTCTTCATTGTCCGTTCTTAATCCAAAGGTTTTATTCTTAAAATATTCTTCAATGGTTGTTGTGTTTTCCATTTTTCCACCTCTTCACGATTTCTTTTTGCGTAGCTTTTTCTTTTTCCAAAGAAAAAGCGATTTGTCAAAGAGTCTTTATCATGTCGTCCAGACGCTTGATGCTGGAATAGAGATTTTTTATGCCATCAAAGACTGTATCCTTGTCATAGGCTTCAAGGTATCTATCAGCCTCAAGAGTGAGATCTCCCTGATAATTTATCTCCTTTAAGCCTCTTGCAACCTGTTCAAAGTCTATATTCATTGAGAATGGAATTTGGTGGCTGTCGTTAATCTGGTCGTTATCGTGAATATGTACTGCACCAAGCCTACTACCAAGAGCCTTTATCATATTATAAGCACCAGAGCCAGAGCCCCTCATTTCTGCGTGTCCTATATCAAGACAGGCAATAAAATTCTTGTCGTTTACTGTATCAATATGCTTAACAAAATCCTCACTTGTGGAGCAAGCAGCCTCACAGCTTTGAGTTGCACCATTTGCCCAGTTCCACATATTTTCTGTTGCTATTTTTACACCGTGCTCCTTTGCAAATGGGAGAATTTCGGCATACATTTTTGCATTTTGCTCGGCTGTGAAATTGTTATCTGGATGCACAATGCAGATTTTTCCACCTGCAATTGCTGTACATTCAATTGCTCTTTTTATAAAATCCATACCAACAATACGGCTTGGGAATGGTGCGTGTGATTGATTGCACACTATCCCGCAAGAATCGGCAACTCCTTTTAGCTTTTTTGCAAATTCCGCATAACTGCTTTTATTAAGAGGGTGGTCAGTGTCGATAACTGTCATGCTTCTCCAATCAATTCTTGCCATTTCAAACATTGAAAAATCGTAGCAGTCAAACCCCGCCTTGGCAATTAGCTCAATTGCCCTTTCCTCACCTACATGCTTTGCACTTGAGTTGATTTCTGTTGATAATCTCATAGCTTCTCCTTTTGCTCAAATCGAGCTCTTTATTTCATATTTATTATTTTATCATATAATATATTGATTTTCAATTGACTTTTAATTGTTTTAGTTGTAAAATAAATTAAATAATGTTTTAAGAGGGGTTATTTTATGAAAATTACTGGAGCAATTTTTGATATGGACGGCACATTGCTCAACTCAATGGACTATTGGGCAACTGCATCAAGCGAATATTTAAGAAGCAAGGGCATTGCACCATTTAGCGAGTGTGACAAATGCTTTTTAGAGGACGGGGTTAAGGCTTGGTATGAAAGGGCAGTTAAGGAGCACGGCTTAACAGAGAGCTACGAGGAAGCTCTTGGTGATATTTATGCTATTATGGACAAGTACTATTCAACTGTTGTTGAGTTAAAGGACGGCGCACTTGACCTTCTTATCAGACTTCGTGACCATGGCGTTAAGATGTGCATTGCCTCGGCAACTGACAAGGAATACGTAATAAAAATTCTTACAAGGCTGGGTGTAATTGATTTCTTCTCTGGTATTTTTACCTCAAAGGAGGTTGGACTTGGCAAAAGGCACCCATTGATTTACCAAAAGGCTCTTGAATTTTTAGGCACTGACCCTGACACTACATATGTCTTTGAGGATGCGTATTATGCAATTTCCACCTGTCACAAAAACGGAATTAAGGTAATTGGCATTTATGACAAGAATGCATATCTTCCAAAGGAGGAAATTGCCTCAATTTGCGACTTTTATCTTGATGAGGGTGATAGATATTATTTTGATATAGACTAAAAAAGGCGACACTTGGTCGCCTTTTTTTACATTATTTGCTGATTGTTTATTACGAGCTTAAATTCTGCTCCAAGGGTTTTTGCAGATTTTTGACACATAAGCATTCTGCCAAGAAAGATTTCAAAATAATTGATTACTGGACTTATGCTTGTATCAATTTCAAGGCTTAGAGTGATTTGCCTTTTTTCCTTATTTATGCTAATATCACTGCTTATTACTGAATAGTTTACTCGGTCGTGAATATCAAAGCTTGATATATCGCTATTTCTTACTCTTGTTCGCCTTACATCGCTTTTATCGGCAATTATAAGTGCCGAGGCAACAGGGTTTACTCCCTCTCCTGTTCCCTCATCGTGGTTGCCTATTGCGGTAACAATTGTAGCAATTTCGTTTGCTTCCATTCCTAGCTTATCAAGTATTCTAAATGCAATTATTGCTCCACTTTGTGAGTGCTCCTTACGATTCACTATGTTTCCAATATCGTGTAGATGTGAGGCTATTTTAACTAGCTCAACCGACCTTTTGTCATAGCCGAGAGCTTCAAGAATTTCTCCTGCTCTGCTTGCGACAAGTCCAACGTGTGCAAAGGAATGCTCCGTGTAGCCAAGAGCATTTAGGCTCTCGTCCGCCTTTTTTATATATGTTTTTATTTCCTCGTTGCCTTTAATATCATTATAGGTTAACATATTTCTCCTCTTTACTTACAAAAAAGGACACGTGGTGTCCTTTTTTGTTAATTTCTTCTTGTAGAATAGCTATCAAAGTCGTATTTGTGCTTTCTTGCAGGGTTTTTCTTAAATAGAGTGTAATATAGAAGCACTGCAAGTAGCGCTACAACAACCACACCACCAACGGATAGAAGAACAATAAGAAGTGTCTTGCTTTCCTTTTCTGCCTCCTCGGCAAGAATTGGAATATGCTGTATATCCTTTGCTCCACACCTTGTACAGGTTTGTTGCTTTTGTCCTACGCTTTGTGTTGTAGGCTCAAGTGTTGTTACCCAATTTCCGTCCCAGCTATGGTTCTCTGGGTCAATTGGCAGATAGGTTGCAGGCTCCTTCTTGATTTCACACATTGAGCAATAGAACACTCTTTCGCCCTTTTCGGTACAGGTTGAAGGAATATCCGTTCCTCTAATCCAGTCGTGACCGATGATTTTGGATTCCTCTCTTACCTCACTCTCACAGGTTGTGCAGAACAATATTTGATAGCCCGCCTGTGTACAGGTTGACTTAACGGTTTCAATTGGGTTCTTGCGGTCAAGAGTGTGGCTTCCGATTGGATTGTGAACTGCACCATTTGCTGCCATGCTGGACTTATCGAACACCTTACCACAGCCACATATATCCAAAATCACATATTTTTGTGTACAAATGTCCTTTGTTGGCTCAAATTTAGTTGTGAAGTAAGCCTTATCAACAAATGCGTGGTTATTTGGATTTGGTTCAAGCCATTTTATATGAAGCTTTTCGGTACAACCAGGTGTTGAGCACTGCTTATAAATCTCACCCTGAGTAATTACACAGGTAGATTCAACAGTAACATCTATGCTGTAATCGTGGTCCACGGTGTCAACAAAATTGTCCTCTGTATAAATTGAGCAACGACTGCAATAATTCTTATCATATCCCTGTGTTTGACAGGTTGGTGGAACTGTTTCGGTTTCATAGCCATGCTCTTTAAATACTATGTTGTTATCGCCATATTGATGTCCTGAGCCTCTTTCGTTATCTTTAAAGGCACCAGTAATTTCGCTAACTCTTGCGTAATCAAAAACGGTGTTTTCCTCAATGAAAATTTCAACAAGCTGTGTTGTAATATTATCATCAAGTGCAAATGCATAATTTTTAATCCTTTCAACAGGCTTTTTAAAGGTAAGTGTTGTCATTCTTACGTTTCTGAATGCATTTTCACCAATTTCCTTGGCATTTAGTACCATGTGCTCAACAACGCACTCGCTAGTGCTAAGCTGCTTAAAGGCTTCCTTTTCTATTGCCTCTGTTACATATTCAAGACCTGTTATGGTTTTAAGGTCAGGCATTTCAGAAAAGGCATACTTTTGAACTGTCTTTATTGATTTTGGCAAAATGATTTCCTCAATATGCTCAACCTTGTAAAACGCACCGAGCCTTGCTCCGTCAATTCCGTCCTTACCTACAATAGTCTCAACACCCATAGGAATTTCAACCATTATAATATCCTCTCTTTTTACGCCACAGGCATACTCGATGTTAAGAGGGGTGAACGCATAAAGATTTACACCAATATCCTTGCCATATACCGTTGTTGCAGGGAGTCGAATGATTGTTCCGTCTCTAAATCCAACTCTTACATAGGTATCCTTTGGATTTGGATAGAATTCCTCAATTACCTTGTAATCACAGCGGTCACAGGTTATTGTATATTCACCAGGCTCTGGCGAAGTTGTTTCTGAGCCTCCATACGCCTCCTTGGTTAGCACCCTGTTAAGCGAATGGTTTAGCGGTGGTGAGGTCTTTTCCTCAACAAAGCTACAATACTCACATCTATAAGTAATTTTTCCCTGTGATGTACAGGTTAAATCCTTAGAAATATCAATTATCTCATTCTTGTGTGCACAAGCCTTGAAATCATACATGCTTGTTGATGCATTAAGGGCAAATGAGTAATTCTTATTTGCAAACATTGATGCAATGTCCTTGTTAAAGCTACCGCCAGAAAGGTACAAATTATATCTTTGTGGCTCGTTTGAGAAAATGGTAACCGTTTCCTCCTTAATTACGTTGGCTGCATCCGTTGAATAAAGCGTGTTACCCGTTGTCGAATCTGCAAGTCTTTCACCTATTACATATCGTCCTGTATCAAGATTAAAGGTAAGCACCTTTCCTTCGTTTGTGCCTCTGTCCTCAAAAATTCTTGAGCCCCAAAATCTCATGCTTGTTTTGTCGCTTACATCAATGGTTGCATTCTTCATTCCTGATGAATGTACAAAATAATTTGCATTTAAATTTACTGGCAAATCGAACTTAAAGGTATATCCACTGTCAGAAATATCGTTTGCGATATTGAAGAAGCCCACGCTTGAATTAAGCGTGATATTGTTTCCAGATGTAATTCCATATGGAGGAAGAACTCTTATTTCAACATCCTTCTTTAAATTGCTTGGAGCATAGTTAAACATTGCGTTTGTGATATAATCACTATCGCTTGTACAATTATAGGTAATGCTTCCCTTGTGCGTCTTACTTGAATCCACAATATGAATTGTTGCATTTTTTCCCTCAAATGCGTTTCCAAGCGTGTTTATTTCGAGCTTGTGGTTATTTAGGTCGATTGTAATTGTTCCACTTGAAGGTAGATTCAAGGTTTCCTCAACCTTAATATCAGCTGTTAGCTGAATATAGTTACCTGGACCATTCTGAGCAATTAGTCTCTTTAAGTCACTTGCATTATTTACCTTTGAGCCGTATGCCTCATACAAGGTAAGGTCGCTTCTGATTGTAACTCCACTACCAAGCAAGGTTCCTGTGAAAAAGCGTCCCTCATCGGAATACCAGCCAATAAACTCCTTGTTTGCCTGAGTTGCAGAAATTTTAGTTGACTTAATATAGTGAAGCGTGCCGTTTGCAACCTCAGAGCTTGCTTTAACCTCTCCGTTTACAATATATTTTACAGTATATGTTTCAGTATCTGTATCAGCGCTTACTATCAATATGCTTACAAATGCCGTAATTATAACAAGTGAAAGTACGACAAGTAGCTTTACTAGATTTTTCTTCATTTTCTGCTCCTTACTCAAAAATAAAAATACTTATACAAATATATTTTAGCACACGCAAAAATTATTGTCAATAATAAATATATATTATTAGCTCCTTCCCAAATTACGTCCATGTTTTATATTGACAAAAAAAGTCGTTTTTGATATAATAAGGTCAGCAGGTCGCAGGGCTTTGCCCTGTGCTTGTATTTAACCCTTAGGGAGGTATGCTATGAAAAAATTAAGCTTCAAAAAAACTAAGCTTTTTTGGATTTATATTGTTCTTGGTACTCTTTTAGTTCTCGGTGCGATTATTCTTGCGCCCATTTGGAATAACACAGATGCTCCTTTTAAAGGCTGGGGAGCCTCCGCTGTAAATATCACAATGGGTATTGCACTTTCGCTTTATCTGATTATTTACCTTGCAAAAAAGCTTATCAATTCAAATTTTAAAATTCAGCTTCTAATTATTATTGAGTTCATTGTTCTTACAATAATTGCGCTTGGTTGCTTCCTTGCACAGTTTAACATTTTAAGAATAACTCAGCCCTGTATGATTATAGGCATTGCACTTTGGGCAAGAGGCTGTATCGAAATTGTTCGTGCATATTTTTACAGAGGCTCAGCAGAGCACAAATATCCTGCTTGGCTACTTGTAATTGCAATTGCAATGATTACCTTTGGTACATACATAATTGCATCACCTATCTTTACTGCCCTTCACCTACAATGGATTATTGCAACAGCAATCTTTCTATTTGGCGCATTTATGGTATTCTACGGCATTAAGGTTAAGCCACAATAAAGCACGCATAACAAAAAAGCACCCGTTTGGGTGCTTTTCTTTTTCTGAAAGCTCGATGCTTTTATTCTTTTTCAGCCACAGGGTCTGTTTTTTCCATTGCCTTTGGGTCATACATAAGATGTCCCTTGTTTTCCTGCGGTGTGATAAAATATTCATTTGGTGTAAAATCCGGAAACTCGTTTGGCATTGTTGCCTTAATTGCACAAATTGCAACAGCAAGCTGATAATCATCAGGCTCCTTTGTGGTAAGCCTTTGCATCCAAAGTCCAGGTGCTGAAAGCATTCTTGTAAACCAGTTAGGATGCTTTCCTGCAAGCATAATAAATTCGTAGCCAAGCCCCATAACAATGGGCAGTGTTACAAGCTTGCAAAGAACTCTTAACCAAGGCATACTCTCAAACTCTGGAATGAACATTCCAATTATAATGCCAAGCAAAATCATTACAAACATAAAGCTTGTTCCACAGCGAGGGTGGAAGCGAGAGCATTTTCTTGCATTTTCTGGGGTCAATTCAAGCCCTGCCTCATAGCAAGCAATTGATTTATGCTCTGCTCCATGGTAGGAAAATGTTCTTTTTATATCCTTCATTAGTGAAACAGATGCAATATAGACAATGAACACCAAAATTTTAACAAAGCCCTCAATACCCGCTTTTAGATATGAGTTCATTCCGTTTTCGTTTATATATGCCTTTACTGGAATATCAATTAAATTTGTTACAATTATTGGTAGGGCAATGAATAGAAATACCGCAAGAGCAAGTCCGAGCACTAGGGAAAGAGCCATAATTATGCCTGTTGTAGCACTGCCACTCCTCTTTTCTGAGCTTTTCTCCTCTTTTTCGACGGATTTTTCTTCATTTTCAGCCACAGAGTCGGCTTTTTGCTCATTTTTGCAAGAATCACAGTCACAAGTGGTTGCTTTCTCTTGACCGTTCTTTTTTTCTTTTTTGGCTTGCTTTTCAGCCTTTTTTTGAGCCTTTTTAGCTTCCTTTTCCTTTTTCTCCTGCTCCTCAAGCTCGTCAAGTCCGAGCATATCGGTTGATGCACTCATTGTTTTAAGAGACAAAATCATTGATTCAACAAAGCCAACAATTCCACGCAAAATCGGAATACCAAGCCATTTATGCTTTTCCTTTATAGGATGGAACTCGCTTTTTTGAATTTCTATGCTACCGTCAGCCTTTCTTACAGCAAGAGCAACATCGGTTACATTTTTCATCATTACACCCTCAATCACCGCTTGACCGCCGACACTGGCAATACGGCATGGTGTTATTTTTTCTTTATTTTTCTTCACTCCTTGCTCCTTTCTCTATCAAGATAGCTTTGTAAAATGAGACAAGCGGACATCTCGTCAATTACATCCTTACGCTTTTGTCCTCTTGTGTTAGTTTCGTTTAAAATTTGGTGGGCATTTGCAGTTGAAAGCCTTTCATCAAACAGCACAACCTCAATGCTTGTTAGCTCGTTTAGTCTTTTTCCAAAGGCTTGAACCTTTTCACTTCTTGGTCCAAGAGTTCCATTCATATTTATGGGGTGACCTAAAACTATAAGTCCCACGTCGTGCGAAAGTGCAAAATCAGCCACTGCCTGAGCTGTTTTTATAAATCCAGTGCTTTTTATTGTTCCTGCACCACTTGCTAAAAATCCATTTATATCGGATAATGCAAGTCCTGTTCTTGCATCTCCATAGTCAACGCCAAGAATTCTTTTTTTGTCCATTTCATTCCCTCTTACGTTTATTTACACCTTATTGTAGCACATTAAGGGCTTTAAATCAATTAAATATTTTAAAATTTTAGTGAACAATTGAATTTTTACCACTTTTATGGTATATTATAATTGTAAGATTAAGACAAGCAAAAAAAGGAGATATTAGTATGAAAATAAATAAATTTCTTTTCGTAGCTGGCGCAGTGACCGCCCTTGGTGTTGCCTATGCTCTTTGCAGAAAATACAAAATGCATCTTGTTTCCGAGGTCGAGGACACTATGGTCAAGGGATGCTGTGGTAAGACAGAGGAGCCAAAGAACTATGACTTTGAGGAGACAACAGAGGTTGATATTGTAGTTACAGATGATACAACCGCAGAAGAAAATGACATTGTTCTTGAAAATGAAAGCAATGACTCAGTTAGCGCAGACGACGGCTGTGGCTGTAACGACTAAAATTCAAGGCCAGGCAAGGGGCATTTTGTTCCTTGCTCTTTTTATTAAACACAAGCCTTTTATGGAATGAATAAAAAACCGTATCTGCGTTAAATTTTTCTAAAATGTTTTTAAAGGATAAAGCAAAAAGGCACTCAGCTGAGTGCCTTTTTTGTTTTAAAGACTATTTTCCTTGATTTTCAAGAATTTCAACGTATTTTTTTAAAGCTTTTAGAGTAATTTCCAAAAATCCCGTCTGCGCCTCATATTTTGCACAAATAAACGGCACTGCTCTGCCACCTGAGATTGTTATGCTTTTTCTATCGTATGAGGAAAGACCAACAAGTGCCTGAACATTGATTGTTTCGGGATACAATCTCATTTCTGCCTTTAACTGGTCAACTCTTTTAATTCTTGCCCTTTGCGCATATGCCTTTACAAGCGCTGTATCAAGCAAATTTCTTGCACTCTTTGGAATTTTTCCAAATCTATCAACCATTTCTGCAACAATATCGTTGTAGTCCGCCTCGTTTTCGATATGAGCAATTTTTTTGTAAAGCTCCATTCTGACAGAGCTTGATTCAACATAGGTCTTTGGAATGAAAGCATCACAGCTCATATTCATTTTTGTTTCAAAGCGTGGCTCAACAACCTCTCCTTTTTCCTCAAGCACCGCCTCGTTTAGGATTCTTATATACATATCATAGCCGATTGAGTCAAGATGTCCGTGTTGCTCTGCACCAAGAAGATTTCCTGCACCACGAATTTCAAGGTCCCTCATTGCAATCTTGAAGCCTGCACCAAATTCAGCAAAATCCCCGATTGCCTTTAACCTTTTTTCTTGATTTTCTGTAAGCACCTTGCCCTTGCGATAGGTAAAATACGCATAAGCACGGCGATGACTTCTTCCAACACGACCTCTTATTTGGTGTAGCTGTGAAAGTCCCATTTTGTCGGCATTTTCTATAATGAGTGTGTTTGCGTTTGGAATATCAATTCCTGTTTCAATAATGGTTGTGCTTATTAAAATATCAATATCGCCCTGTACAAGGTCCTGCCATATTCCTTCAAGCTCCTCCTTGTCCATTTGTCCGTGTCCAACGGCAATTCTTGCACTTGGAAATGCCTTTCTTATCCTTGCAAGAACATCATAAATATGCTCAACATTGTTATAAAGATAAAATACCTGTCCACCCCTGTGTAGCTCTCTTGCAATTGCGTCATTTATTATATTTTCGTCGTATTCAAAAACATAGGATTGAATTGCCACACGTCCGCTTGGCGCCTCATCGAGCACCGATAAATCCCTTATTCCACTCATTGCCATATTAAGCGTTCTTGGAATTGGAGTTGCTGAAAGAGTAAGCACGTCAACGTCTGGAACAAGCTGTTTGATTTTTTCCTTTTGCGCAACTCCAAAGCGTTGCTCCTCATCGACAATTAAAAGTCCTAGGTCCTTGAACTCAACTCTGCCATTTAAAAGCTTGTGAGTACCAATTATAATGTCAAGGTCCCCTCTGCGAAGCCTTCTTAGGGTTAGATTTTGGTCCTTAGTGCTTACAAATCTTGATATCATACCGATGCTAACACCCGTTCCTGCAAATCTTGCAAGTGCGGTTTGGAAGTGTTGCATTGCCAAAATTGTTGTTGGCACAAGTATTGCAACCTGCTTGTTGTTTGCAATTGCCTTCATTGCGGCACGGAATGCCACCTCTGTTTTTCCATAACCCACATCACCACAAAGCACTCTATCCATAGGATAGGACCTTTCCATATCCTCCTTTATTTCGGTTATCGCTTGTAGCTGTGATTCTGTTTCGTCATATTCAAAGGAGGTATCAAATTCGTGCTCCATTATACCGTCCGGCATACAGGCAAAGCCCTGTATTCTGGTTCGCCTTGCATAAAGCTCAACTAGCTCCTTTGCCATATCCCTTGCAGCCTTTTTTGCTCGTTGGGTGGATCTTTTCCAGTCGCTTCCGTCCATTTTTGAAAGCTTTACGTCCTTGTCCTGTGCCCCTGAGCCTATATATTTTGCGACTAAATCAAGCTGGTCAACAGGAACGTATAGCTTATCCGTGCCTGCGTACTGAATTGCAATATAATCACGATATGCACCCATTACGCACATATTTTGAATACCAAGGAAGCGTCCAACACCATAATTTACGTGTACCACATAGTCGCCAACGTTTAAGTCGGTGTAGGACATTATTTTTTCACCAGCCCTTTGAGCTGATTTTTTACTTCTTTGCCTTGCTCGTCTTGCTCTTTCACTCTTTTTTGAGGAAAGCACAACCATTGCAAATTTTGTTGCTGGTATCTCATAGCCATCTGGATAGGCATCACACATAACAGCAACAGCGCCACTCTTTAACTCGGTTATCCCCGCATTATCATCAAGCAGATATGCCGAGATTTCTGCCTCGTTAAGGCTTTTGACACAAGCCCTTGCCTCATTATAGGTTTGACACACAAGAACTGATTTATAGTCGTTTTTACAAAAATATTCAAGCTCCTCAATCACTGCACCCAGCAAGTGGTTTGCAAAGGATATGCCCTTAGTTGTAAAGTGATAAACACCCCCCTGCATATCAAGCCTTGAAAGTAAAAAGGTATCAATGTTTATTGTCTGTCTTGCTCTTGAAAAATCATCAATTTTAGACACAGGGGCGCTGTATTCTGCGTATGATGACGAAATTAGTCCCTTTTCAAGGAGTCCCTTTACAACCTCGTTTGATACATTTTCTGCATCCCTTGCCTTTTGCGAAACGGCAGGGCTATCGCATATTATAACAGGGGAATCCATATCAAAATAATCAAGCAAGCATTCCTTTTTATCATAAGCAACGCTTACAAATCTATCAAGGAACGGAGATGGTAAATCATTTTCAAGAGCAAAAAGCTCCTTTTTCAGCTCTCTTAGTGTATCCTCGTTGCTTGTTAAGGCAAGGAGCTGACGTAGCTCCTCCTTTATTTCCTCTTTTTTCTCCTCACTTGCAATTATTTCCTTTGATGGAGTGATGAGGAAGCCCTCGATTTCCTCACTCATTCTTTGGCTCATTACATCAAAAATTGCCATACGGTCAATTTCGTCGCCAAAAAGCTCAATTCTTACAGGAACGCTATCTCTTATTTTACAGCCATTTATTGTGTATTCTCCGTGAGTGGTGAAAATGTCAACTATTCCACCCCTTATACTGAATTGCCCTGCACTTTCAACAAGGTCAGCCCTTGTGTAGCCCATAGAGGTGAGCTTGCTTGACAAGACAGTAGGGTCAATCCTTGTTTCTCTTGTGATTTCAAGAGTACGTGCAAGTAGCTCGTTTTTTGGCATTGTATATTGTAAGCACGCATCGGGTGTTGCAATAATCACCTGTAAATTTGCCGTAAGCAAGCCACTTAATGCCCTTATGCGTTCATATTCAAGCTCGTGAGAGGCAGTTATATCATAAAAGTTCAAGTCCCTTAGCTGATAAAACTCGCTTTTTATGCCCTGTGCCTTTAAAAACTCACTCAGCCTGAGTCCTCTTTGCTCCTGTGAAACAATTATTAAAAGGGGCTTTTTTGTGTATTCGTAGGTATCAATGCTTAACGAATATAGCATTGAAAGCAAGGCACCATCAGATAAGCCATCAACCAAAAGTGGAAGTGGCTTTTTTAAATCGTATAGCTCCTTGAAGCGCAAAAGCATTTCCTTGTATGCCTTCACCTGTGAAATTGCTCGTAATAATTCCTTGTTCATATTACCTCTTTTATATAACGCCAATTAAGCCCGATTTCTCGGACTTAGGTTTTGTATTTTTTCTTATTGCTTGGCGGTGTTAATTCCATTAAAATCGCACATTGCCTTTTCGATTTCACCATTCACCATAAGCTCAATTACTCTTGGAATACCCTCAAGCACTCTGTTAAACGTGCTCTCGCTTTCCTTTGGTATTCTTCCAAGAACCCAATCGGTTAGCGGATATTCTGGACTTGGCTTTTGACCAACGCCGAGCTTTATTCTCGGAAAATCCTGTGATTTCAGACACTCTATGACACTTTTTAAGCCATTGTGTCCTCCTGCACTTCCGTTTTTACGAATTCTCATTCTTCCGATTTCAAGTGAGATATCATCGCTTATCACTATTACATTTTCAGGTGGAATTTTATAAAAGCTTACCGCCTCCATAATCGCCTGTCCCGATAGATTCATATAGGTTTGTGGCTTCATAAGTAAAACCCTTTTACCACCAACCCTGTATTCACCGACAAGTGCCTTGAATTTTGCCCTTTGGCAATCTCCACCGTGCTTCATACATATATAGTCTATTGCCAAAAAGCCCGCATTATGCCTTGTGAACGCATATTCCTGCCCCGGATTTCCAAGTCCTACCACTAAATGAGTAATAGGTGCCTGGTCCTCCTTTTTTTCTATTTTCTTAAACAAATCAAAAATGTTTGCCATTTCTTCTCCAAAAATGTTTTTCCTTTTGTTCTTCCTAAGCAAAAATATTATTTCTTTTTGCGTTTCTTAGCCCAGTTTTCTCTATTGGTTTGATATTCTCTTGCAATAGCAAGTGCATTAACAGGAACATCATCGGTAATTGTTGAGCCTGCTGCAACAAATGCACCAGAGCCGATGCTTACAGGGGCAAGAATTGTTGAGCCCGAGCCGATTGTTACATCATCGCCAAAGCGACATCTTTTTGCAGTTGGGGTGTGGTTGATTGAAACTGCACCGGCACCAATTTTTGCTCTTGAGCCTGTTTCGGTATCGGAAATATGCACGTG
>JAZQHJ010000180.1:0-2052 GCA_045540515.1 Eubacteriales bacterium | reverse complement strand
ATACGGGGATTGTTGATAAGATGGTTTGGCGCAAATACTAATGCGTCCTAATGCGTCCAATAAACAGCGCAATGCATCGTTGCTCCTCGTTGGCAAATTCGACAATCACCAAGATTGCCATCATCTGCCAACTGTGGTGCGCCTTGCCTAGCTTGCTTCTTGAACGCATTCAAAATCTGCAATGTGCCCAATAAACAGCGCAATGCATCGTTGCTCCTCGTTGGCAAATTCGACAATCATCAAGATTGCCATCATCTGCCAACTGTGGTGCGCCTTGCCTAGCTTGCTTCTTGAACGCAATTTTGGTCGCGTTTAGGTCAAAATAAATTAAAAAATATAACATTAACAGAGGTAGAATTTAGCTATCTCTGTTTTATTTTTGTGATGATAATTAAAATAAATTACTAGCTTTGTGAAGGTTTTGTGAAGAAGGCTGAAAATACTGTGAAACGAAATTGAATGTTTGCCTTTTTTTGACAATTTTCCAAAATATTATGATAAGATGATAATGCAAGCTAGGAGGCATACCCCATAAGTGCCTTTTTAGCATAACCGTATACGCTTAAACGGAATAAAAAAATGAGGTGAGAGACGACAAATTAGTGGCAGTGAGAAGGAGGAAGAAAACTTCAAGCCCGAAAAACAAAAAACCCTTCCAAAAACTTTTACAGGTAAATGACACGCAAAGAGATTTTGGTAAATATACACAACAACCAAATTCTTAACATCAAAAACGAATTGAAAACTTTGTGCAATTTGCCAAAAATCCAATCAAACAAGCGACAAAATTTATTTAATGTTGCAAAAACCAAATCAACGTGCTATAATATAAAAGTAAATGGTTTTACTAAAAGGAGGTAAAATATGAATTTAAGAGATCTTATGAGACCCTTTAGAAAAAAGGTACTCATTGAAGAAATACTCAAATCAGTATTCACAGGACTGTTGTCCGGTGCAATAGCAACACTCGTAGGAGCACTTCTTTATCAGCTTCTTTTCTACGTAAGAGTTGTTGATGAAAGTGCAAAGCTTGCATTTGTGCTAGGTGCAATTGCAGTAGGACTTGTATTCGGTGGAATAGTTGGTGTAGTACTATTCTTCAAGAGCCGTGCAACAGATGCAGACACCATTGCCAAAAAGGTTGACCAGCTTGGCTTAAACGAGGGTGTTAGTACAATGATGGAGTTCCGTAAGGACAAATCATATGTAGCAAAGGTTCAAAGAGAGCACACACAAAAGAAGCTAGATACAATCAATGCAGATTCAATTGCAGTAAAGGTTCCAGTTCTTAAAATTGTACTTGGAACAGTTGCAATGATTCTTGCAGTTCTCGTATTCCTACTCAACATTAACGCAATGCCAGTTCAGGAGCAACCACAAACTGACCTAGAGCAGTCAATGGATGACCTTCAGGATAAGCTTGACCAAATCATTGAGGATTCCGAAATGTCCGAGGAAGACAAAGAGGAAATGAAGGAAGAAAACAAGGAGCTCATGGACAAGATTGAGGACATCCTTAAAGACGAGACCTTAACAGAAGAAGAAAAGAAAGAGCAAATCTACGAGGAAATCAGAAAAGAAGAGGACAAAGTAGAGGATAAGCTTGAGCAGGACAAGGAAATTACCGAGGAGCTCAAGAAGGATGAAACAACCGAGGACCTTGCAGACGCAATCGAGTCACAGGACAAGGAAAAGGTTGAAGAGGCTCTTGATAAAATTGAAGAGCAATTAAAGGACCCTAACCTTTCCGAGGAGGAAAAGAAGGAGCTTCTTGATAAGATTCAAGAGTCTATCGAGAATGCAACCAATAAGGACGAACAGCTCAAGGAAGAAATCAAGGACATAATTGAAGAAAACCAAAAGGAGCTTGAGGATAAGCTTGAGCAAATTGAGCAAGAAAAGCAAGAACAGCTTGACAAGATTGAGCAAGAAAAGCAAGAACAGCTAGACAAAATCGAGCAAGACCAAGAAATGACCGAGCAAGAAAAGCAAGAGGCTATGGATAAGGTTGAGCAAGAGGCTCAGGATAAGGAAGAGCAAGTAAAGCAAGAG
>JAZQHJ010000179.1:0-29057 GCA_045540515.1 Eubacteriales bacterium | reverse complement strand
CATGTTTCCCCAACTCCTTGGCTCACAGAACGACATGGCTACGATCCGACTTATGACCGTGCAGAATGCGCCCTTAGCTCAGCGGATAGAGTGCCCGGCTACGAACCGGTAGGTCGAGAGTTCGAATCTCCCAGGGCGCGCCATAAACAAAAAAGACAGGATTCACTCCTGTCTTTTCTGTTTATTACGCCCTGTCGCTTCGAACACTATCAAGGCTTCGCCTTGAATAGAGTTCGCAAGTCCACCGAAAGCCGTCGTCAGCTTGCTAGCGTAAGGCTCGGCGAGACTCGTTCCCACAGGGAACGCATCTCCTACGCAATGCAACGCATTGTCAGGGCACAATTCTCTACTTTGAATGGAGTGCGTAAACGAGGCAAAGGTCGTTGTCTGCGTGAGGGGTTCCCCAATACGAAGAATGAGTTTTGGGGGTTCGCGATTGCAAGCAAAAGACCTGCCGAAGTTCTTTTTGCAAAGCAAAAAGCCTCTCCCAAGGGTGCGATGATGTTAGCACTGTGCTATATTGAGAGTTACTCCTATCTTTTTTATTACGTGCTTGCACATAACAAGCCCCTGCGAAGTAGGTTCTTCTTATTGTCGGTTTCCGAATGAAATTTATTTATATAAGAAAAAGGAGAGGTTTCCCTCTCCTTTACTTTATTGATTATTGAAGCTCGATTGTGATGTTGTCAGAATCTGGGTATGCGTCAACATAGATGTAACCGCCGTCTATTGTGCAGTTAACCTTTGTCATATCTTCCTTGTATTCTTCCATTGTAACCTGTTCAATTACTCTGTCGCCTTGCTTTACAACTACGTTTGTCCATTCGTCTGGAATGTCAATCTTTATTGTTAGCGCGTGGTCGAACATTACATTATCAACTGTATCTGTGAGTGAAACCTCAATTCTTGAAGCTGTTTGCTCAACAAGATCCACGTGTGAATTTGAATACTGTCTTCTGTATTGAACGATTTCGTTATATGAGCATGCCCATACGCCCTTAATCTTTAAGTAATCAAACTTTGAAATGGTTGAATCGTAGCTTGAATAGATTGAGCCTGAGCCAAGTGAGTGGATACACTCAACTGTCCAAGCGTTGCTCTCTACAATCTTATCAATATAAGCCTCGTATGAACCAACAGAGGACTTAACAAGCTTGTATGTTCCGCCTTCCTTGTATTCAATTGAGATTGTTACAATTGGCTTTTCCTCACCATTAACCTCAACAGTCTTACCTGTGTCTGTTTCGATAATCTCGTAGCCAGCCTTGCTATCAAGAATGAACTGATAGGTTTCTGCATCATAACGGTAACCACTTTCGTTTATACCCTTATCAACAAATGTTCCTGCCTCTGCATCATAGATATAGTTAACACCCTTATTTGCATATACAGGCACACCGTGTTGGTTTGGCATAAGAACGCTATCGCCGTCTGTTCCTTGGAGCTCTGCGAATGTCTTTCCGTCAGCACTTTGCTTATATGAGCCACTGTGTACAATGTAGCCAACTATAACTGTTTCCATTACTGGATTGCCATTGTCAAACTTTGGATTGCCATTGCCATCAACAGCCTGTCGTTGCTCAGTGATAGCCTTGTAGGACTTTCCTGAGTTCTTTGTATCAACAAGAACGTATGTACCCTCTGTTTGGTCAGCTTTTGAAATCCAAGAGTTTACGTTACCTGCGGTAAATCTTGATTCTAGGTGGTTGAGCTGGTTCATAAAGACACCTGTTTGGCCACCGTTACGGTTTGCAGCCATTGGTCCGCATAGGTAATCTGCAACGCCCTCGGAGGTTTGACCAAGTGGGGCAGCAAAAACGATACACTTTTGACCTGGGAAGGTTGATCTGAACCAGTATTGGGCTTCAACAACCTCTTTTATTAGGTTTCCGTGAATTGGGTCATATGCGTAGTCTGCGCCGTGGTTATATGAGTGTGAGCCAAGGTCGAATGCGCCTGTTGAGAAATATTCTGTCCATTCCTTTACAAAGCCCTCACCATATGTAATTGACATAACTGTTGTAGCCTTGAAATTATACTTTTGGAGCATTGGAACAACCCACTCGTAGGTGTCCATATAGTTACCATCGTCAAAGGACTGTGCCCATCCGCCTGTTGCGTTGTGGTAGTAGTCTGTGATTGTTGGTGCCTCGTACTCCTCAAGATAGTTAAGTGAACGAACCGCATCACATTCTGTGCACTTTGATTGCTTTAATCCAAGAGTTGTAGCTGTCGCAGCATTTACAACCTCGTATTCACCATAGTGGTGTCCTGTTGCATCAGTTGCATTTGTTGTCATAATATGTGAGCATGCGCCACCCTGACATTGATATACTGCATAGCCTGCGCTTGTACAGGTTGGGGCTATGATTTTATCCTTTTGCTTTTGGTTGCCAAGTGCGTCAACATAGTCAACCTTTACAGGTCTTGCGTTTGTATGAGGACAAAGCTCTGTCTTTTCCTCGCCGTCAGCAAGCTCCTCTACTGTATAAGGAATGAAGTCGTGGATAAAAGCCTCCCAATAAATTGGCTCTTGAACGATAAGAAGTCTTACCTTTTTGGTCTTTGCCTCAATTGGAACGTTGAATGTGCAAATATCTGTTCCCAATTTAACGTTTGGTCCATTAAATGCCATTTCATCAAAGCCGTATCTTATGATTCTTGAATCTTTTGCAGCCTCGGTAGCATTCTTAGGAACTGAAAGCGTTCCGCCTACGTCAAGCCATCTTCCACCCTCTGGCTGTGATGAATCCTCTATCCAGAACTGAACAACAAAGGTTCTGCCTGGATTTGCCTTGGTGGTAAATTGTACGTTTGAAATGAAGGTTTCCTTTGAATACTCGTACATCGCCCATTCGTCACCAGAGTTGTTTCTTGCATCAGTCATCCAGCCAGTTGTGACAAGTCCGTCTGGAAGTGCATCCGCACCTCTTACCCACTCACTGTATTTTCCTGATACGCTAAGAATAGCACCACCTGTTGCCTTTGCTGGGGTACGTGTCTTCTTTTCGGTTTTTGCAAATACGTTTATTTCATAAATGGTTGCAGGGGCATAACGTGTTGCGTGTGTTACCTCTGCCTTAAATTTCTTTGTTACAATTGGCTCTGGGAAGGTGATTAGGATTTCTCCTGAAAGACCTGCCTTTGAAGCCTCCTTGTCGCTGAACTCACGATATTCAACATACTTGCCCTGCTCGCTATCCCAGTATGAAAGCTTATAGGAAACGTAGCATTCCTCACCGAGGTCCCAAGCAGTATAATAAGGTACGGTTAATTGGATTGCTCCTGTTTCGTACTCCTTATCCCACTCGATTTCAAAATAATCCTTGGTGTAGTCCGAGCCGTCTGCATATGTATCAGCAGTCCAGAAGGTTGTTACATCGCCGTCATTGATAAGGTTGCCCTTGGCTGATGTATAGAATGAGGATACTGAAGCTCTTCCGTATGTGGAAATATTAACAAATGGCTCATCCTCGTATTTGCCACCTGTATATTTAAAGTTTACAATGCTGAGCTGAAGCAATTCTGTTTGTGTTGCCTCAAATTTTACAGCCTCTGTAATTACACCTAGTCCACAGGTGGTACAAGCTCTTTTTCTAGTACCGCCAACGAACTTTGTTGGTGTAATAACTGTTTGCCAAATGTAATCGCCGTTCTCGTCAACAGCATAATCGTGATGCCCTGTTGCATCAAGTGTCTTTTTTTTGTTAAGACCACAGCCGTTGTCGCAGTAGGTTCTAATATATCCGTCAACACCACAGCTTGGCTCAACTCTTTCAGTCTGAACTATATGCTCAAGCTTTGCCATATTTGGGTCTTCAGCCTTTGTATATCTTTCAAATCTTCTGCATTTTGTACAGGTAAGAACGTAGTAGCCGTCAGCCTCACAGGTTGGGTCTTTTCTTTCTGTTTCAACAAAATTGTGGTCACATGGTGGAGCAACGCCCTGGAAGGTTGCTTTAAGTGTGATATCGGATGTAACTGTATCCTTTGCAAAATCCCACTTCTTTGAGCCGTTGTACCAACCGATGAATACACAGTTATATCTTGTAAGCTCAATATCTGGCTCTGTTACCTTACCGCCACTTTGCACTGTTTGTGATGGAACTGCATCCTTGCCCTGAATACTATTGCTAGTATCAAAGGTAACGGTGTAGGTTTCGTTGCCTCCTCCTCCACCAGAGCAGGAAATTACAAATAGTGAAGCTATAACTGTAAGAATAACAAGAAGTCCAATTAAAAATCTTTTTTTCATTATTCTTGTCCTCTTTTGAAAAAATGTTCCCACCGGAGATTTAGCCGGTGGGAACCAACTGTTCGCCGTTAAATTATGGTTAAATTATGTTTATGAATTATTCGTCAGCTGGTAGTCTGAAGAATCCGATTTCCTCCCAGTAGTCAGAGCCGTCAGATGGAGTTGGAAGCTCAATAACAACCTTTGTTACAAGTCTTTCGCTATCGCACTCAACAAATGGAATCTTTCTCTCTGCTGGGTCCTTATCATTCTCTTCCTTGATTAGGAATGAGCCTGAGCCGTGGAATACAGCCTCTGTATCGCCCTCATATTGAACCTTCATTTGCCATACAGCACCTGCTCCTCTACCCTTCATGTAAATTCTGTCCATTTGAGTAGGAACTGCAAGTGTTACCTCAACGATTTGGTGTGAGCCACCCTTTGAAGCCATTACGGCTGAGTCAACCTGGTCCCAAGCACCGTCAACGATACATACAACTCTTGCTGAGCCCCAAGCATCGCCCTTAACTAGCTTAACACAGCTATTTGGGTCTTTTCCAAGAGCATCCTTTGTTACGTTAACGAATTCCTTCTTCTCAAAGTGCTCACAGCCAGGGTTTTCGCAATATTGACGGCTTTCAAAGCCAGCCTCAACTGGTTGACCAAGGTCGTGTCCTGTTGCTGGGTTGTTAGGGTCGTCTGTTTCAAGTGGCTGTAAGCAAATTGAGCAGTCTCTTGCTTGCTTACCATTTTCTGTACATGTTGGTGCTGATTTTGTGTAATAAACTCCCCATGCGTGGTTGTATGTGCCGTCCATGCATTGGAATTGCTTTGTCCACTTAGCATAAAGAGTTGTGTCACTCTCGTACTTTTCAGCAGTCTTAATTGGTTTTGTGAATTCTTCATCCTTGTACCAACCGTCAAAAAGCATTGACTCATCGTCGTGTGTTGGTGTTGGGTGAGTTGGCTTTCTTGAGCCCTTGTCGATTTCAATTTCCCACTCGTCGTCACCAAGTATACCTTGACCTGGGTCGTAAGAAATTGTTATTTTTCCTGAATCAGCTCCACCTGGTGTGTTGCCGCCGTTGCCGCCATTGTCGCCATTTCCGCCCTTCTTACAAGCGATTGCAAGAGGTAGAATCATAACGCATACAAGAACTAAGCAAAGGATTTTTACTAATGTGTTCTTTTTCATATTCTTTATACTCCTTTATATATTTTGCAAGAACATTTTTTAAAGGGCAATGCGCCCCTTGATTGCTCTTATATTATAGCATTTTAATAATTTAAAATCAATAAATGACAAAAAACTTGCCGAATTTCGTTGTTTTGCATAAAAAGAGAACAAAAAAGCCGTGGCTTTCACCACGGTTTTTGTGCATTATGCATTACTTTTCTGGCTTTACTGTGTTGGCAATTTCTTTTAGGGCTTGACAAATTTCCTTTTTGGTATTGCAGGGCTCATATTTAACCAAGGTTGCGTCCTTGCCTGTTATATATTTGTACATTACAAGAGCAGATAAATATCTTCCATAATCAAGCGACAAATGAAAGCCGTCCCTTGTTATGTCGCATACATCCTCATTAAAATATGGAAGCGCCCTTGCCATTTGCACAGCCTCTGCGTTTGGAATAACCTCTATTCCGTATTTTGCACAAGCCTTGTTGCTTGCCTCAATTATTGCCTTATACATTTTTTCTTGGCTTTTTTCGTAATTCAAAAAGCCCTCATGATTTGATTTTGTGCTGTATGCCCACGTTCTGTGGAACATAATTTTTGCATTCGGGCATTGCTCCCTTATGTAATTTACAATGAACTCCATAAATGGCTCATAGGTTTCATACATTCCACTAAAATGACTAACCTGTTGGATTGTTACAACATCCCATTTTTTCTTGGTAATTGCCTCATTTATAGATATCATACGCATAAGCCTACCATTTTTTTGGTATTCGTAGCTTTTTGCTTCGTCCTTAATATTATTCATATGGGCTTCAAGTGAGCACCCACCGATATATAAATTTCTTACATAAAGCTCCTCACTTGACACCTGATGAAGATATCTTGTCGCATCCTGTGAAAAGCTATTTCCTATACAAAGCACATTCATTTTTAATTCCTCGTTGTATTATGATATTTATTTAAAATTGATAATTTATATAATTCGATATATACAAATGCTTCCCACGCTCTCAACGACAACGACTCCCACTTGCGCAAATAAGCGAGGTTGGACAAAGCGAAGCGAAAACGGCAGATGATGGCAATCTTTTTGATTGTCGAATTCACAGGCGAGGAGCAACGACGTATTGTGAAGCTTATTTGTGCAAGAAAATGCCTTGGTAGGAGCTTCGCCTGTATAACTCCTTGTCAATATCGTTTATTACTGTAACCTTCTTCTTGCTCCAAAGAGGAGCTATTAGCTCGTTACCAATGCCGTCGCCTGTTACTCTTTCAATTACGATTTCTGGGGGTAAAAGCTCTAATTGGTCGCAAACCACCTTTATATATTCATCCCTTGAAATTGGGTTGTACTCGCCGTTTTCGTACATTTTTGCAAGGGGAGTTCCTTTTAGCACGTGCAAAAGGTGAATTTTTACAAGGTCAGGGCGTAATTTAGCCACGTCCCTTGCTGTTTTTATCATTTCGGTATAGCCCTCGCCTGGCAATCCGTTGATTATATGCACCCCTATTTTAACGCTTGGGGCGATTTTTCTTATTCTGAAAAAAGCATTTTCAAATTCCTCGTAGGTGTGACATCTATTTATTAGCTCCGCTGTTTTGTCGTTTGATGATTGAAGCCCTAGCTCAATGGTTATTGGCATAATTTTTGATGCCTCGTTTATTATTTCAAGCTTTTCATCCTCTAGACAATCCGCCCTTGTTGCAATATCAAGCATTACTACGTTTTCAAGGCTCATTGCCTCGTATATTACTCTTTTTAGAGTTTCCTTATCCGTGTGAGTGTTGGTATATGCTTGCATATATGCAATGAAGCTATCAATATCCCATTTTTGCTTAGCGATTTTTACGCCTGCTTCAAATTGCTCCCTTATGCTACGAGTATCCCTACAATTTACACTAGCGCTTCCGCCAGAGCAATAAATACAGCCACCCGTTCCCCTTGTTCCGTCAATATTTGGACACGAAAAGCCAAAATCAAGGGTAATTTTTGCACATTTTTTGCCAAATTTCTGGTTTAGGTAGTAATTATATGTATGATATCGCTTATTGGTGCTTGAATACTTAAATGGGTTTTTATCCACCTGTGACATTTTTCTCACCTCACCGCATTTATATCCTTTTATATTGTACACCAAACAAAAAACACTTTCAATACTTTTTTAAAATCACTTGACAAACTTATTTTATTCTGTTATAATACACTAGCAAATGCTACTATGGCTCAGTTGGTAGAGCACATCCTTGGTAAGGATGAGGTCACCAGTTCGACTCTGGTTAGTAGCTCCAAGGCGACAGGATTTTCCTGTCGCCTTTTCCTTTTCCCTCTCCTAGGAGTGGGTTGTGTGGTATGCGATTTTTGTCGATTAAATTTGCACTCACTTCCTTACAATTCTGCATAGACTGTAATGAGGTGATTTTTATGAAAAAGTGCAACACGTGTTTGATTTTTGGTGGAAAAAGCTCAGAATACGAGGTTTCTCTGCGCTCTGCCTTTTTTGCTTTGAGCAATATTGACTCCACTCTTTTTGACGTAACTACAATTGGCATTTCAAGGGACGGAAAATGGTATTTTTATAGTGGTGATGCAAATGGAATTTTAAATGATAGCTGGCTGAATGAAAACAGCACCACCCCTGTGCTTTTTGATTTTTCAAGGGGCGTATTTCTTTATAATGGTAAGGATTATCTTCCCGATATTGTTTTTCCTGTAATGCACGGAGATTTTGCAGAGGACGGCAAAATACAGGGGCTTTTTGATATGCTTGGAATAAAATATGTCGGCTGTGATATGTATTCAAGCATTTTTTGCTACAACAAGCACTTAACAAAGGAGATTGCAAGGGGGCTTGATATTCCTGTGGCACAGGGACTTGTGGTTACTTATGAATGCCTTGATAATTTCTTTTGGACTATTTGCAAGGCAAACAAGCTAGGCTTTCCTGTTTTCGTAAAGCCAAGTGGCTCGGGGTCCAGTGTTGGAGTTACGCTTGTTGAAAGGCCCTGTATGCTTTATAGCGCCGTGGCTACTGCCTTGAATTATTCCTCGCACGTGCTGATAGAAAAAGCCATTGACGGCTGTGAGTGTGAAATAGGCGTTCTTTATAATAAGGGGTGTATTACTCTTTCTCCCGTTGGAAAAATATCCTATGATAGCCCTTTTTACGATTATGACACAAAATATCATTCAAGCAAGGTTACATACGAAATTCCTGCAAAAATCAGTAGCGAGGCAGAAAGCAAAATACAAGCTTATGCAAGGGCTTTATTTTTGGCTCTTGGTTGTAGCTCACTTGCAAGGCTTGATTTCTTTGTAAGTGGCGATGAGGTTGTTTTTAACGAAATAAACACAATGCCAGGGCTGACTAATAGCAGTATGCTACCCATGCTTTTTAATAGCAAGGGGGTTTCACCAAGCGAGCTTGTGTCTATAATTTTAAAAAATAAGTATTGAAATGAGGAATTATTTTATTTATAATATTTATGAGGTAGCCTATGACCTGTAAAAGCATTGGTCTTGTTGGCTTTGGCGCTTCAAGCAAGGCTCTTATTTTACATTTTTTACCCCTTGGGTATAAAATTACAGTGCACTCGTATGAGAAAATCCCACTTCCTAGTGGCGTTTGTGGTTGCTTTGGTGAAAATTATCTTACCTGTACGGAGGATGTTGTTTTCCGTTCTCCGTCGGTTAGACCAGACAGTATTCGTGCAACGGGCAGAGTGCTTTGTGAAAGCGAGTATGCTCTTTTACATCTTGGTGGCACAAAAATTTGTATAACTGGCTCGGACGGTAAGACAACGACCTCAACTCTAATATATAACGCCCTTTGCTCCGAGCATAATGCCTTCTTGGGTGGGAATATTGGTATTCCCCTTACAAATGCAATTGACAAGGGCTATGACTTTATTGTAAGTGAGCTTTCGTCCTTTCAGCTTATGGACTATGCACCAAAGTGCGACGTGGCTGTGCTTACAAATATTACGCCAAATCACTTAAATTGGCACAGGGATATGAGAGAGTATGCACTTGCAAAGGAAAACATCTTAAAGAATGCAGGACGCAGAGTGCTTTGCTATGACAGTGAGCCCCTTTTACCCCTTATATCAAAATATAAGGACGTATCGCTTTTCTCTCTGCGTGACCTTTCGGGGCTTGGGTATGAGGGTGCATACTTAAAGAATGGATATGTATATCTAAATGGCACAAGGCTGTTTTGTAGGAATGAGCTTCTTGTCAAGGGTGATTTTAATTTGCTCAATGCAATGGCTTGCATCTGTGCTACTTATCCATACGTTTCAACGAGTAGGCTTGTTAGTGCCATAACGAGCTTTAAGGGAGTACGGCACAGGCTTGAGCTTGTAAGAAAAATAAATGGCATTTACGTTTATAATTCATCAATTGATACAACACCGAGCCGTACGATAGCAACGCTTAGCGCATTTGAAAAGCCTAAATCAATCGTCATTTTAGGTGGACAGGACAAGGGAGTTTCCTTTGAGCCACTTGGTAAGACTCTTTCCGACTTGCGTGGTGCTGTTGTTTTTGGTCAAAGCAAGGACAAGATTTTACCACACTTAAAATGCAAGGCTTACGTGGTAAATACGCTTAAAGAGGCTGTTTTGTGTGCTCTTTCCATTGCAAGGGGTGGCGATAGCATTGTGCTTTCCCCTGCCTGTACATCCTTTGATATGTTTAAGGACTACAAGGAACGAGGGGACGAGTTTTGCAAAATTGTAAATGAAATTTGCTAAATAGATTAGCAAAAAGGAGATAAAATGAACGAAATTAAAAAAACAAAGGACACCGTGGCTTTTGCCTGTGACCATATGAATAGTGTATGTGGCACCCTTAGAGAGCTTTGTAGCATTGTGGCAATTTCGGGCAGTGAATACTCTGCTCTTTCCTCCTTTAAGGAGCTTTTTGGTGAGCACTTTGATAGTATTTATTCCGATAGGGTTGGCAACATTATTATGGTAAAAAAATGTGGCAAGGAAAATGCAAAAAGGCTTTTACTTGATGCGCATCTTGATACAATTGGAATGATGGTTACCGAGGTTCATGACGACGGATTTTTGTCAGTTTGTGGTATTGGTGGAATTGATACACGAATTTTACCCGCCTCGGAGGTTACCATTTACGCAGATACACCGATTTATGGAGTTGTTGTTTCTACCCCTCCACACCTTAGCACTGGCTCAAAAATGCCAAAAATGGAGGATATTCTCATAGATACAGGCATTAACGACGAGAGCATTAAGGACAAAATCCACGTTGGAGATTATGTTAAAATTCGTGGTGATTTTACACTTGTGGGTGATTATGTAATTTGTGCTGGGCTTGATGACAGGGCATGTCTTTGCTCCTGTATTGATGCTGTGATAAATGCAAGTAATTTAGAGTATGACGTTTATGTTGTTGCCTCGTGCATGGAGGAAACAGGTGCATTCAGTGCAAGAAATGCTGTATTTGATATTCAGCCAGATATTACTATTGCGACGGATGTGAACTTTGGTCGTGAGCCAAATGTTGAAAAAAGATATTCTATTGAATGTAAGAAGGGACCAAGCATTGACCTTTCCTCTATTCTAGACAGAGAGCTTTCAAATGCTATTATAGATATTGCAAGAAAAAATGATATTCCTTATCAAATTGTTGTTGAGGCAAGCAGAACGGGTACAAATGCCGATATTATTTCAATAACTGGCAAGGGCACACGTCTTGCACTTATGTCCCTACCACTTAAAGGAATGCACACTCCAAGCGAATGTGTAAGCTTACAGGATATTTGTAGCCTTAGCAAAATATTAACAAAGGTTATTGAGACAAAGGAGAGGGAGCTATGGAATTAAATCTTGATTTATTAAAAAGACTTTGCTCCGCCTTTGGTCCTACTGGTGCAGAATACAATGTACGTGAGCTAATTAAGAGTGAGCTTGCACCTTTTAGTGATTGCTTTGAGGCATATACTGATACTCTTGGGGCATACGTTGTAAGAATTAAGGCACAGGGCAAGCCCAAGCTTTTAATAAGTGCTCATATGGACGAGGTCGGCTTTATGATTGATGAAATTTGCGACGACGGAACGCTTCATTTTGGCACTGTCGGAGGCATTGACCCTCTTGTGCTCCCTGCAAAGAGAGTATTTGCAAAAAAGCCAGACGGCACACTTTTATACGGTGCTATTATGTCAAAGCCCATTCACCTACAAAGCAGGGATGAACGAAGCAAGGTTATTCCCTCATCCGAGCTATATATAAATATCGGTGCAGATAGCAAGGAGGAGGCACAGGAGCTTTGCTCCCTTGGTGATTTGTTCACCTTTGATAGCGATTTTGTGGAATTTGGAAACGGCTTTATAAAGGCAAGAGCCCTTGATGACCGTCTTGGCTGTGCCATTATGATAGAGGTAATTAAGGAGCTTTGTAAAGGGAAAATCACACCATTATATGACCTTTATTTTGCATTTACCACTCGTGAGGAGGTTGGACTTTCTGGTGCATTTGCGGTTAGTGAGCAGATTCATCCAGACTATGCCTTTATAATTGAGTCAACAGCTGTTGGCGATATTCACGATGCTCCCGACGAAAAGCTTGTTGCAGAGCTTGGCAAGGGTGGTGCTCTTTCCTTTGCGGACAGAGGAACAATTTATGACCGTGAGCTTGTAAATAAAATAATTGACCTTTGTAATGGCAGTGGCAATGCTTACCAAATGAAAAAATATGTTTCGGGTGGAAATGACTCTGCAAGTATTCAAAAAAGCGGATTTGGTACAAGGGTTGCAGTTATGTCTGCTCCTTCAAGATATATTCATTCATCATCCAGTGTCGTTCACAAGAATGACTTAAATAGTATTCTTAATACGCTATATTCCTTAGCTACAAGAGAGGTTTAATATGACAGAATTACTTAAAAAATTGATGCTTACAAGCGGTGTTTCTGGCAGAGAGGATAAAATCAGAGCCGTTATTGAAAATGAGGTAAAGCCATACGCAGACGAAATAATAACTGACAATATGGGCAACCTTATCGTAAGAAAAAAAGGCACGGGTAAGAAAATTATGTTTTGCGCCCATATGGACGAAATTGGATTTTTCGTTACGCATATTTCATCAAAGGGAATGCTTAGCGTTTCCCCTGTTGGCGGAATAAATCTCCTTGCTTCAAGCTTTTGCGAGGTTGTTTCTGAAAACGGAGTTTATGGTGTGCTAGTTCCTAGCGTTAAGGGTGAAATTCCAAAGGCTGAAAGCGTTTTTATTGATATTGGCGCAAAGAACAAGAAGCAAGCCGAAAAAAAGGTTGCTATTGGTGATTTCTTTGTTGCAAGGCCTTCAATGAGAAGGCTTATGAATTCAAAATATGTTGGCAGACCATTTGATGACAGAGTCGGCTGTGCTATTTTAATTGAGGCATTAAAGCAAATTAAGGAAACAGAAAACGACCTTTATTTTGTATTTAGCGTACAGGAGGAGGTTGGCGGACGTGGCTCAAAGCCTGCGTCCTACGGAATTGCTCCCGACATTGGAATTGCTCTTGATGTTACAATGACAGGGGACAAGCCTGCATCACCAAAAATGGTGGTTGAGCTCGGTGGTGGCTGTGCTATAAAAATTAAGGACTCTGGCGTGATTTGTCACGGTGAGCTTGTTAAGCAAATGAGGGAAATTGCGACACAGGGTGGCATAAAATATCAAGACGAGGTGCTTCTTTCAGGTGGCACTGATGCATCCTCAATGCAGGTTGCAGGCTGTGGTGCCAAGGCAGGTGCAATCTCAATTCCAAGCGCATATATCCACACGGGTGTTGAAATGATTGACATAAACGACGTTAAGGAAGCAGTTAAGCTAACTGTTGCTCTTTGCAAGGGGTTATAGGGATTGAAAAGAATTATTGCTCTTTTACTCGTGCTTTTGTCCGTGCTAATGCTTTGTCTTACGTCCTGTAACAAGGATGACGAGATTCCAAGTGGAATGAAATATGCAAGTAGCACTGACCTTGTTGATTATTCGCTTTTTGTGCCAAAGGACTGGATTGTTGATGCCTCTACATCAAAAATCACTCTTGCACACGTTTCTAACTCCGACTCAACCAGCATAAATGTTCAAAGGCTCGGATACACAAGCCTTGATAGCTGGTGGAGTGCTATGGAAGGGTCATTAAAAAATGCTTATAGCAATGTAAATATTACGCTAAGTGGCGAGGAGCTAAAAATCGCAGGTGAAAATGCAAAAAAATATGTCGCAACTGCAATTTATGGCGAAAACGGCTATCATATGTTTGAAATGTATGGAATTTTAAGAAATGGGGCTGTTTATTCCCTTGTTATTACCTATCCGTGCAAGGAAAATAACGGCACTAGCTACACAAACGAATTCCACAAGGAAACAATTACAGAAATTCTTGCTTCATTTAAGTTTAATGACTCCGCCTCGGGTGGTAGTGAGCCAAGCTATGAGTGTGACGACATTCCTCAGGGAATGAAGCTTGCATCGGATAACAAGATAGTTGACTATCTTCTCTTTGTGCCAAGCACTTGGACCGTTGAAAATGCTGTTTATGTTGACAAATCCACAATTTCAAGCGCATACGTGTACGATTTAGAGAAAAGCATCAATGTAAATGTTATGCAGTGGAACAAGCCAGAGTCCTCATATTCCTACGAGGAATGGTGGTACGAATACAAGAATCAGCTTCTTAATTCCTTTAAGAGTGATGAGCTTGCAGAGCTTGAATATCAAAGCATAAAAATTGCGGATGTGGACTCTGTTTTTGCGGAATTTTCGTGCAGTATCGGTACAAGCAATTATAATTACAGGGTTTATTCTATTGATTACAGAGGAAGCGTACACGTTATGACCTTTACAATAAGGGGAACGGACTCCTTTGCAAATTATGAAAGCGATATTGCTCAAATTTTAGGCAATTTCAGGTTAAGCTAGTATGGAAAAAATTTATTTTGATAATAGTGCAACAACAAAAATTTCACCTCTTGCAAGGGATAAAATGCTTGAGGTGATGAATGAGCACTTTGGAAACCCCTCCTCTCTACACAGCGTGGGGCTTGATGCCGAGCACGTTGTTGAGCAGGCAAGGACAACGATTTTGTCCGCCCTTGGTATTCAAAGGGGTGTAAGAGGTGAGCTTGTGTTTACCTCGGGTGGTACGGAGTCAAATAATCTTGCTATTTTTGGTGTTGTTAATTCAAAGTCAAGGACAAAAAAAGAAAAAATCCTTACAACTCTTGGTGAGCACGCATCCGTTGAGGAGCCTATGGCTTACCTCGAAAGGCAGGGCTACAAGGTTATAAGGGTGCCGACAGAAAACGGAAAAATCGACCTTGATTTTCTAAAAGAAAACGCAAGTGGCGCAATTCTTGCTTCATTTATGCACGTAAACAACGAAACGGGCGCTCTTTATAATTTGAGTGAGGCTTTTAGAATTGTAAAGGCATTGTCGCCCTCTTGTGTTACTCACGCAGACTGTGTGCAATCCTTTATGAAGGTGAGATTTACAAAAAAATCGCTTGGTGCGGACCTTATTTCATTAAGCGCACACAAGATAAATGGTGCAAAGGGCATGGGTGCTCTTTATATTTCTCCTGAAATTATAAAAACAAAAAGGCTTGTTCCGATTGTTCTCGGTGGAGGACAGGAGGAGGGCTTCCGTTCTGGCACTGAAAACGTATATGGCATTTGTGCCTTTGGTGTAGCAACAAGTGAGCACCTTTCTAAAATGCAAGAGGAAATTGCCACAATGTCGGCTGTTCGTGAGCATTTGATTGAAAAGCTCAAAAAAGTGGAGGGAGTGTCGCTAAATCTACCAGAATGCTCTGCTCCACACATACTAAATTTGAGTGTTGTTGGAATAAGAAGTGAGATTGCCCTTCACGACCTTAGCGCAAGAGGATTTTTTGTATCAAGTGGCTCTGCTTGCTCATCAAACTCTGAAAAAAAGCTCAGCTCTGCTCTTATTTCAATGGGCGTTAGCCGTGAAAATGCAGACAGTGCTATAAGAGTCAGCCTTTGCCCACAAAACACAATTGCCGAGGCAGACGCCTTCGTTGATGTCCTATGCCAAACAATTGCAACCCGACAAAAAAGATAAAAGCGACCGATTGGTCGCTTTTTTATTATCTTTCGCCCTCGTCGTTTTCGACGATTTCGGCTTTTATTTCCTCGTTGGTTTTAGGCTCTGCCTTCTTTTCCTTTTTCTTTGCAGAAAGAGCAGTTTGTCCTGACATATACATAATTATAAGTCCAAATAGCACCATTATTGTGCTTGTGTAGGTAATTCCCTTTATTATGTGGTCCTTTATAAAGGCACAAATTTGTGTAGCCACCTCTCCACCTATGCAAAGGGCAACGATATAGCCAAGTAGGGTAAGTCCACCTATAAAGAGGGATAGCATAATGCCATAGCCAAATATAATTTTACATACATTTACAGGCTTTTCAAGCTTTTTAATTACCTTTTGCTTAAATGCCTTGTATGAATTTGAAAATCCTATAAGCTTTTCCTTCATATTCTTATCCTCCTTATAGTCCTAAAATTGGTAGCCAACCCATTAAAATAACTATTTGCATAATGAATTGAGCACCAACCCACCAAAGATTGTTTTTAAAGGTTTTTCCAAAGTCCGATTCTGCAAGAGACATTCCTGCATACATTCCAAGTCCAAGTGGTGGTGTAATTCCACACATTACTCCGCATATTGATGGGAGCATTGCTGCGGCAAGAATTGGATTTACACCAACGGATGCAAAGCTTGCTATAAACACTGCACCAAAGGTTGCAACAAGTGACGAGCCTGGAATTACCATTCCAAGGAAGCAGGTCAGTAGGCAAATTATTAAGACAAGCATAAGCTTATTCATATTTGCATCTACAATAAAGTCCTTTAATTCATTTGCTACATTTAAATCATTAAAGAGTGCGCCTATCATATAGCCGATTACGCAAACTCCAACTGCTGGGGCAATGGTTTTAATTCCGTTTGCAAACATTTTTGCAATTTTATGTGGTGTATATTCTCTTTTGTTTTTTGTAATCAAAATAGAGATAATTGCAACCATTCCAGGGATAAATATAAGCATTGCGCTTGATAGGGACTTTGCTCCTGATGCACCAAGCTGTGCTGTAAAGAAGGTATCCTTTAAGAAATAGTCAAGCAAGAATGGAACAAGAATTATTACAGGTAATAATAGTCCCTGCCAACCAGTTTTTAATGTTTGTTTTAGGCTTGGTACATCCTCCTTAGCAAGTGGCTTTACCTTGTAATATTTGCAAAATGCAAATACCATAATAAGTCTTTGAAGAATGAACCAAAGTGCAACACCCCAAAGCACAATCCAGAACTTGCCCTGTGAAAGCGAGTCATCACCATATAAGCCGTGGAATGCAGCAAGGGCTGCAAGAATATTTGATGATGGTGGGATGGCATTTCCAAGATAGCTTGCATTGCTTTCAATGTTTGCAGCAAGCTCGGCAGGATAACCGGATTTTTTCATTGCGGGAATTGTAATTGCTCCTGTTGCCATTACATTGCCAGGACCGCTTCCACTAAGTGCGCCCATAAATGATGAGGCTACAACCGAGGCGTAGCCAACTCCACCTGGGACTCTACCAAGCAGTGCCAAAATAATTGATACACAGCTATCAATTATTTTTGTTTTTGTAAGAATTATGGACATTGCAACAAATGCTACCATTGAATAAAGTAGTGATGTTGAAAGTCCTGTGTTTATGTATCCCCAAATATTGCTCCACGTTCCTGTAACTGCAACCAAAACAAGAAAGCTTATTAAAATTGCCTCATAAACTGGTCTTTTAAATAATACAAACCAAATTATAACAACGCCGAGTAAAATACCAAGATATAAAAATGCAGATGGCATATTATTTTTTCCTTCCTTTCTTTATTACAAGCTCTATAAAATCCTTTTCTGCCTGAGTTAAAAATTGCTCCTTGCGATAGAAAAGGCAAACCTTTCTTTTGTATTCGTCTCCATTTTCAAGTGGCAAAAAGCGAATATCGTCATTTTCCTTTGCTACAAAATAAGACGGGACAAGCATAGCGCCTATTCCCTTTTTTACTAGCGCTAATGCGGACTCAATGGACTGGCACTCAATTTGTGGCTTACAGGCTCCTGTGTCATCAACAATTTCGTTCAAAATTTGCCACATGGCCTGTCCCTTGCCTACGCTGATTAGCGGACTAGACATTAAAATGCTTGTTGCCGTATCGCTTTCGTTGCTTTCCTGTTTAGAAACCGCAACCATTATTCCTTCATCAAAAAGCTCAATTCGTTCAAAGCCCTGTGTTTCCTTTTCAAGAATGCTGATAATTAAATCAAGCTCACCTGTGGAAAGTCGCTTGTTGAGCTCCACCGTGGTTTTTTCCTCTATTACAATTTGAGCATTTGGTCTTTTTTCTCTATATGCCTTAACAATGCTCGGCATCATATAGGGCGAACGAGAGGGACTTATACCAACTCGAATTGTTGAGCCACTTAATGATTTTATCTCCTCTAGCTCCTTGCAAAGCTGTCTATCCAAATCTAAAAATCTTTTTCCCGCCTCAACATAGCACTCTCCTGCTCTTGTAAGCCTTATCGGTAATGTGCTTCTATCAAACAGCTCAACCCCTAGCTCTGCTTCAATTTTTTTAATATACTTACTAAATGTAGGCTGGGATATATTAAGCCTTTCGGCGGCTTGAGAAATTCCGTTATATTTTGCTACCGCAATAACGTATTCATATTTCTTTAAATACGACATATTTTCTCCTGCTATTCCTTTTTTGGAATGTACTATTCCTTTTTTGCCATATCATTATACACCTATTTTACTGATTTGTCAACATTTAACAAGCATTTTTTCAAAAAAAGATAAAAGCGACCGATTGGTCGCTTTTTTATTTGTTGCTCATATAGCTACAAAGGCTTTTTAGTGCCTTGGCAAGGCGCTTGCGTATTCCGTCCTCGGAGTAGCACAGCATATTTGCAATCTTCCACGCAGGCTTGCCGTTTATATAGTATTCTATCAATATGGTCTTATCTGTTACGCCAAGGGTGCTTATTGCCTCGGTATAGATGCCTTGTAGCTCTATTGCTCTTTTCATATGCTCATCAAGTCTCATTTGCTCAATTACGTCATTCAAATATGCAATTTCGCTTTCTGCTCCGCTTGTCCTTGATGCACTTAGCCTTTGTATTCGGTATAAATATTCGTCTCGTGTTCTTATCAGTGTGTCAATTAGGTGTACTGTCTTTTTTAGCTCCTTTAAATCCTCTTTTATCTTTTTCAAATCCATGCCCCTTCCCCCTTGCAATGGATTTGTGGCTCAATTTTTAAAGCTTCCAGAATGTCAGTGGAAGTAAGCAGGCTTACACATTCCGTATGAATTTTATAGCCATTCAAATTGTAAAACTCTTGTCCGTAATATATGGCACTGCCACACTCCACGCAAGAGTCAAAAGAGGAGGCTGAATGATGCGGACAGCCGATTTCACACGGCTCCTGCTTACATAAATAGCACATATTTATTCCCTCTTTAATATTTTTCTTGACTTTTTGTTTTTTTATGTTAGAATGTAGTTAAGAAAATTTATATTCTAACGGGGCGAGTAGTTCAGTTTTCTTAACTAGTTATATTTTACAGCAAAAGCATCGCCCTGTCAACACAAAAAGCTTTTAAGGAGGGTCAAAATTTGTACACTAGATTTTTATCAATTCTTAAATCTAAAAATTTAACTCCCTACAAAATATCAAAGGAAACAGGAATTTCCCAAGCAACCCTCACTGCGTGGAAAAATGGCACCTACGTGCCTAAATACGACAAGCTTAAAAAGCTTGCTGACTATTTGGGTGTTAGCGTCAATGACTTTTTTGAAAACGAGTCCGAAAGGGCAAATATGCTTCCTATCATTGGAAAAATCGCATGTGGAACTCCTACCTTTGCAGAGGAAAACATTGAGGGGTATGCTCCTCTTTGCTATGGCACCAAGGCGGACTTTTGTCTTTATGCCAAGGGAGACAGTATGATTGGCGCAAGAATTTACGATGGCGACCTTGTTTTTATAAGAAAGCAAAGCATGGTTGAAAACGGCGAAATCGGTGCAGTTATTATTGACGATACGGCAACGCTTAAAAGGGTTTACTACTACCCTGAGCAAAACAAGCTGATTTTAAATCCTGAAAATCCAAAATACGAGCCCCTTGTTTACGTTGGACACGAGCTTGAGAGCATAACTATTTTAGGTAAGGCTGTTGCCTTTATTGGAAAATTTTAAATTACGAAGGAGAGCGCTGTGAGGCTTATACTTGGCAGACCGACAACTAATGAGGGTAGGCTTGATAAGGAAATAAGGGTTTATGACCTTCTTGATAGCCTTGGAATAGAATATTATAGAATAGACCACCAGCCAGCTGGCTGTTATGAGGATTGCATTGAAATTGAAAAGGTGCTTGATAATGTGCTTTGTAAAAATTTATTTCTTTGTAATCGTCAAAAAACTGCATTTTATATGCTTATGATGCCTGCCGACAAGCATTTTAAGACAAAGGAGCTTTCAAAGCAGATTGGCTCTGCACGTCTTTCCTTTGCCGAGGCAGAATATATGGAAAGATTCCTTGACGTTACTCCTGGCTCTGTTAGTATTATGGGGCTTATGAACGATAAGGACAACAATGTTAGATTGCTAGTTGATGAGGATGTTTTAAAGCCAGAATATGTTGGCTGTCATCCCTGTATAAACACATCTAGCATACGATTAAAAACAAAGGATATGTTCGAGGTGTATTTACCACACGTGCATCACGACTATACCGTTGTTCATCTAGAAGGACTTGACTGATGAAATATTATGTAATTGCGGACCCCCACGCTTACTTCAAGGAAATGAAGCAAGCTCTTACCGAAAAGGGGTATTTTAATGATACTGGTCCAAAAAAGTTGATAATTTGTGGTGATTTGTTTGACAGAGGCAAGCAGATACGACAGTTACAGGATTTTGTTTTGGATTTAATAAAAAAGGATGAGATTATTCTTATACGTGGCAACCACGAGGATCTTATGCTTGACCTTGTTCACAAAATAAAGTCTTATCTTCCTTGCCCAGAGTCCTCTCATCACGGCTTAAACGGAACGTACGACACTGCTATTTATATGTCGGGAATGAAAAGACGTGAGATTGAGCAATTCCCCGAAATTTTCACAAGGGAAATGAAAAAAAGTCCATTTTTGAAGGATATTATTCCAAAAATGGTTGACTATTATGAAACCGAGCACTATATTTTTGTTCATGGCTGGATTCCCTGCTACGCACAGAAATATCGCAGAGGTGAAAGCACCTACTATAAGCTTTCCTCAAGCTGGCGTAAGGCATCGCCCACAGAGTGGAATGAGGCAAGGTGGCACAACGGAATGGCAGCTGCAAAATGCGGTGTTTTAGAGGAAGGAAAAACCATTGTTTGCGGACATTTTCGTACCTGTTGGGGACATAGCATAATTCACGGAGACGGGGACACCTATGGGCCAAAGGGGAACTACAAGCCCTATTATAATGACGGAATTATTGCTCTTGACGGCTGTACTGCCTTTTCAAGGCTTGTAAACTGCATTGTTATAGAGGATTAAAGCAAAAAACACGGACACGTGTCTAATTTTACCTGTTTTTACATCAGGATTATTCAATTTTAGAAAGGAGAATTTTATGGGATTTTTTGGATTTGCTATTACTGATGCATTTGTTTTAGCCGTTGCTTGCGCTATTCTTTATGTAATTTATAATCTTGTTTATCACGCAGCATATACAGGCAAAGGAATTGCCGTTGTAAGCTTTATTGTAAATGCTATTATGCTAATTGCACTTATTTCATCCAGCAAAAATATCGGGGATATTTACGAATTTGGTGAAGGCTTTAAAACAGGCACTGTTGGACTTATGGCTGCTGTTGGAATTGGTCTTGCGTTTGCTCTTTCCGCCTTCTTTGTTTCAACAAATGAGGGTGATGATATGGGCGCAGGAATTGGCGAGGCAGCAGGCTCAACCATTACACTTGCAACCGTTGCAACAATCATTCAATGCTTTGCAAAAACTCTTTGGCCAATGTATGTCCTTGTTATTATAGGACTTCTTGCTTGTATAATCACCTGGCTAAGAGACTAAAACATAAAATAAAGAAAAAAGCCGACCACGTGGTCGGTTTTTTATTTCTTTTGCGATTGCTCAAACTCTTCATTCACCTTTAAATAGATGCTATCGTAGTCCTTAAATTCTTTATTTTCGCCTCTTGCTTGATTTTTTATAAATATCCAATCTGCTTGGTCATAAATCGAAAATTTGAGAATAAATAGATCTCTTGCAGATACAACATTTTCAAAATTTTCCTTGGTTGTTTTATGTTTTTTCAGTTCAGCAATCAAGTCATTTATACAATCAATCAGCTCTGCCTCTTTTTCATATATGCTTTTAAATATAGTAGCAATAATTGCTTCTGCATCAATACATTCTTTTATTTGCTCATCAGTGATAGAATCAAGCATCTGCGGGTGTGAGTTTTTAATAATCGTCTGTGCCGCCCTTTGGACTTCTTCCTTATTCTTCATTCTTTGCTTTGTAACAATTTCAAGATAATGTGTCTTTTGATTTTCTAGTTTAGAAACAACCACCGTTATTATAATAGAAAACAGCGACGCTGCAATGGTTACGAGTTGAAGGATTATCGTTATTGTCATTTCCATATGCTTTCTCCTTTTTGGTTATTACTTGAATTTTATCATATAACAACAAGTTAGTCAACTAAAAAATCATTTTCTAATGGAATTCCTTAAAAACAAAAGGGATTTTCACAAATGTGAAAATCCCTACTTTAAAAGGTTATTCATCGTTTTGCCTTGCCTTTTTAATGCAAAGTGCTTCGCTTTTTCGTTTTTACCCCTATTGCCTTACTTCACCTTGGGCTTAAAGGAGGGAGGAAAATGCTACGAGCAGACAAACGTAGGCGTACTTTGTACGTTAGAGTGTCTGGTCGTGGCAAGAAAAAGCATTTAAAAATTCTCCTGTAAGGAAATTTTCTTCCTTAAAAGGTTGTTCATCGTTTTGCCTTGCCTTTTTAAAGTAAGTATTCGCTTTTTCGTTTTTGCCCCTAAATTTAAGTCCAACTATTACCTTTGAACCTCTTCCATTACAAAAGCCTCGAGAATGTCGCCCTCCTTAATGTCGTTGAACTTATCAAGTCCAATACCACACTCGTAGCCTGCGGCAACCTCTCTTACGTCATCCTTAAAGCGTTTGAGTGAGGAAATCTTATCCTCTGCAATAACAATACCATCTCTGATAATTCTAATTTGGGATGCTCTTGTAATCTTACCATCCTGAACATAGGAGCCTGCAATTGTGCCAACATTTGGTACTCTGATTGTTTGACGTACCTCTGCGTGACCGTTGATAACCTCCTTGTAGGTTGGTGCAAGCATACCCTTCATTGCAGCCTCAACCTCTTCAATGATTTCATAAATAATTCTGTGTGTTCTTATGTCAACGCCCTGACGCTCTGCTGAGTCGATTGCACTCTTGTCTGGACGTACATTAAAGCCTACGATAATTGCATTTGATGCAGCAGCAAGCATAACGTCGCTTTCTGTAATTCCACCAACGCCTGTGTGGATAACATTAACCTTAACCTCTGCATTTGAGAGCTTAATAAGTGATGCCTTTACAGCCTCGCATGAGCCACCAACGTCAGCCTTAACAATGATGTTGAGCTCCTTAACACCGTCTCCCATTTGACTAAATAGGTCATCAAGATTAACTCTTGAATTTGCCTTGAATTCCTCCTCCTTAGCCTTGGTACGTCTTTGGTCAGCAAGCTCTCTTGCCATTTTTTCGTCCTTAACTGCGTTAAACTCGTCACCAGCCTGTGGAACCTCATCAAGTCCAGTAATTTCAACAGGAACTGATGGTCCTGCACTCTTTAATACCTTTCTGTTGTGGTCAGTCATAGCTCTTACGTGACCAACAGCAGTACCAGCAATTACAACGTCACCTGCATTAAGTGTACCATTTTGAACAAGGATTGTTGCAACTGGTCCTCTACCCTTATCAAGCTTTGCCTCAATAACAATACCCTTTGCAAGTCTGTTTGGATTTGCTTTGAGCTCCTGAATTTCTGCAACAAGCAATACGCTTTCAAGTAGGTCATCAATACCCATTCTTGTATGAGCTGAAACAGGAATACACATAACGTTTCCGCCCCATTCCTCTGGAACAAGCTCATATTTTGTAAGCTCTTGCTTAATATTGTCAGGATTTGCAGTTGGCTTATCCATTTTGTTGATTGCTACAATAATTTCCACGCCTGCTGCCTTTGCGTGATTGATTGCCTCAACTGTTTGTGGCATAATACCGTCATCGGCTGCAACAACGATAATTGCAATATCTGTTGCCATTGCGCCACGAAGTCTCATTGCTGTAAATGCCTCGTGACCTGGGGTATCAAGGAATGTAATGTCCTTGCCATTTATATTTACTCTGTAAGCACCGATATGCTGTGTAATACCACCAGCCTCACCAGTTGTTACATTTGTATGTCTGATTGCGTCAAGAAGTGATGTTTTACCATGGTCAACGTGTCCCATTACACAAACGACAGGTGCTCTTTCAACAAGTGACTCTGGTGCGTCCTCTTCCTCGTCGAATAGCTTTTCCTCGATTGTTACAACAACCTCTTTTGTTACCTTAACACCAAGCTCGTCGGCAATTAGGTATGCTGTATCGTAGTCAATAACCTCATTTACACTAGCCATAACGCCCATCATCATAAGACGCTTGATAACCTCACCTGAGTTTACCTTTAATCTTGATGCAAGCTCGCCAACAGTGATTTCCTCTGGAACGGTAATGCAAAGCTGAGTGTTCTTAGCCTTTTCAAATGCCTCTCTCTTTTTCTTTTCCATTGCCTGACGCTCTTTTTCCTTCTTAGAGCTTCCGTAGGTGTCTCTGTTGTTTTGCTTTTTAAGCTTTTGCTTTGAGCTTCCGCCATAGCTATCGTATGGAGATGTCAAGTGGTCAAGATTATCATCATACTTAGAAAGGTCAACATTTGATGTTCTTGTGTCAACAACTCTTGTTGCTCCTGTCTTTGTCTTAACCTCACGAACCTCTGGCTCATTATTTCTTGGCTTTTGCTGTTGTGGTCTTTGACCGTTTTGACCATTTTGTGGTCTTTGTGTGTTTTGTCCGTTTTGATTTTGTGGTCTTTGGTTGCCCTGCCTGTCGCCCTGTGGTCTTTGACCATTTTGTCCGTTTTGACCTTGTGGTCTTTGGTTACCCTGCCTGTCGCCCTGTGGTCTTTGATTATTCTGTGGCCTTTGCTCTGGCTTTGGCTCCTCTTTCTTTGGCTGTGGCTTTGGCTCTTCCTTTTTAGGCTCAGCCTTTGCCTCTTCCTTTTTAGGCTCAGCCTTTGCCTCTTCCTTCTTTTGCTCTGCCTTTGCCTCTTCCTTCTTTGGCTCTACCTTAACCTCAGCCTTTGGCTCTGTCTTCTTTTTCTTTGCCTTTGCTGATGGAATTACAAGCTCTCCATCAAGGTATTTATTTATGTCTGAAATTTGTCTTTCAGATGTTAGAACGTGAAGAATTGTTGAAAGCTCACTATCTTCAAGGCTTGAAGAGCTTGTTTTTGTGCCAAGTCCAGCTCTTTGAGCAAGCTCAATAAGCTCCTTTACGTCCATATTTATGTCCTTAGCAAAATCCTTAATACGTGTTGCCATACATTATACCTCTTTTCTTTATAAAGATGTGCAGAAGGTTAGTTGCCTTCCGCTAAGAGAAGTAGCTGTTTTGAAAAATTGTCGTTTGTAATTCCCACCACACAAACATCGCTATTCTTTCCAAGCGCTTTACCAATTTTAATAGCCTCTATGTCTATTTTTACGTATTGTACGTTGTAAAATGCGCACTTGTCGGTTATTCTTTTTTCTGTGTTGGTGGACGAATTTGCAGAAAAGAAAACTACCTTAACCCTTTTGCTTGGGAGTGCTTTTGTCACCAAGTCCGTTCCGATAATTGCTTCGCCTGCTCTACGACTAAGTCCTAGCATTGATAAAAACTTAATTTCATTCAATTTTATATCTCCTGTGCAAGAGCCTCATAAAGCTCCTCTGAAACCTCAACCTCTAGGTTGTTTTGTATTCTTTTTGTCTTGATTGCCTTTTTTAAGCAGCTCTTATCCTTGCAAATATATGCACCTCTGCCCGATTTCTTTCCAGTAAGGTCAAGCTCAACGCTACCCTGTGGAGTTCTTACAATTCTTATAAGGTCCTTTTTTGGAAAGCTTTGCATACAGCCAAGACATTTTCGCTCAGGTATTTTTTTAACCCTTTTATTTTCCATTTTAGCCTCTTTATTTTGTGCTTACTCACTCTTAATGTCAATCTTACAGCCTGTTAGTCTTGCTGCAAGTCTTGCATTTTGTCCCATCTTACCGATTGCAAGTGAAAGCTGATCAGGAGCAACAATTACTCTTGCACTTCTGTCGCTAATCATTTCAACACTCTTTACAACTGCTGGTGAAAGCGCTGCCTTGATGTACTCGCATGGGTCATCGCTATATGGTACAATGTCTATCTTCTCGCCCTTTAATTCAGTAACAACAGCATTTATTCTTGCGCCCTTATTACCGATGCAGGAGCCAACTGCGTCAACCTCTTCATCTCTTGAATAAACTGACATTTTTGTTCTTGAGCCTGCCTCACGGCTAATGCTCTTGATTATAATAATTCCCTCTCCTATTTCAGGAACCTCTGCCTCAAATAGTCTCTTTACGAGAGTTGGGTGAATTCTTGTAAGTGTTACAAGTGGTCCCCTTGTATCGTTTGAATTTACCTGTGTTGCAAATACCTTAATTCTGTCATCAACCTTTAATACCTCACCAGGAATTTGCTCATTTTTAAGTAGAACTGCCTGTGAAATGCCAGTATCAACAACAACATTTCCTGTTGAGTCCTCAACCTTTGTAACAACAGCGGATAGCATTTCGCCACGCTTATCCTCATATTCTCTTGCCTGATAGCTTCTTTCAGCCTCACGAATACCTTGGATAATAACCTGCTTTGCGTTTTGTGCGCTTAGACGTCTGAACTCCTTTGGATGAAGCTCGATTTCATAATCGCTACCGATTGAACGCTTTCTTGAACGTGTTTTGAGCTTCATACCCTTTGCCTTGTATTCCTGCTCAAGCCTTTCAATGCCCTCCTTGGTGATTTCTGTGGTTGGGTCCTCAACCACTGCAACAATCTTATACTTACGATAAACCTTGATTTCCTTCTTTTCTGGGTCGATGATAACTGTGATGTTTGTTGTGCCAAGCTCCTTTTTGCATGCTGCTGTAAGAGCTGCCTCAATTTTTTCGATCATATACTCCTTTGGTATATGTCTTTCTCTTTCAAGAATGTCAAGTGCTTCAAATAGTTCCTTGTTCATTTTCTTCTCCTTTTTATTATTTATGATAAATTTTTAATAAGCTAATTAAAATTCAAAATATACATTCATCTTTGCAATAGACTTTTTTGGAATTTGCATTTCGTCAATGAATACATTTTCCTCATCATAGCCATTTAAGCATCCGATATAGCTCTTTGCACCATTTATTGGAGCATAAAGCTTAACAATTACCCTTTCCCCCTGACATACGTCCATATGGTAATCGGTTTTTATGTCTCTTTCAATTCCTGGTGATGATACCTCTAAATGGTAAGCATCCTCAATTACGTTTACCTCGTCTAAAATTGGGTCAATCGCCCTTGACATTTTTTCGCAATCCTCAATGTCAATTCCGTTTTCTGAGTCAATGGTAATTCTTAAATACCACTCACTGCCCTCCTTTACATACTCAACGTCCCAAATGCTATAACCAAGCTCGCTAGCAGTCTGCTCAATTACAGGATAAAGCGCCCCGACAATACTCCTCGCTGATTTCAAGCTACAACCCCCTTTTTTAAATTAAGTCCAAGTATTATAAATCGGGAGTGGCTTTTTTACCACTCCCGACCCGTATTGACACTCGCATTATAACATAACTTTTTTATATTTGCAATACTTTTTTTAAATTTTTTATTTTATTTATTTACAAAGAATAATATTTAGTGTATAATAGTTTAATATAAAATATATTTAATTATATAAGATAAGGAAAGGAGTACATATGGGCAGACAAAAATATAGCTTTTCGGGCGTCGTTATTTCGCTTTTAAAATCACTTGGCTATGTTGCCACTTGGTTTATAATTTCACAGCTTGCATCGTTTGTTACCGCCTTTTTGTTATCAATTAAGCATCATGGCTCATCGGCTGAGGCAATTGCTAAGCTTAGTCTTGAATATTCAACGCAAACGCTAATTATTGCAAATGCATTAACTCTTTTTGCTTTTATCTTATTTTACAGCATAAGAAAAATACCGATTTCCCAAAGATGCGAAATTATACGCAAGCCCTTTGGCGTATATATAAGAGCAATCTTGCTTGGAATTGTTGGTCAATTTGCAATTCAATATCTTCTCAGCCTTTTGATGATGATTATTCCAGAAAGCTGGCTTGATGCCCTTTCACAAAACAATGAGGCTCTTTCAACGGGCTCAGAGGCAATAAACTTTATTGCAGTTGTGCTTCTTGGTCCTATTTTTGAGGAAATTCTGTGCCGTGGGCTTATGCTCGGAGCTATGAAAAGGGCAATGCCAAAATGGATTGCTGTTGTGCTCTCCTCACTTATTTTTGGCATACTACACGCAAATCCTATTGGTATAATTTACGCAACACTATTTGGTATTTTACTTGGCTTTATTGCCGTTAAGTTTAATTCAATTTTACCAGCAATAATTTGTCATATCGCATTCAATGCCACCTCGCTTTCTCTTTTAGGTGGAATTGGAGCCCTTGGCTTGATTCTTTTAAACGCATCCGTTCCACTTTTAGTGGTTTTAATTGTAAGGGTTGCAAAGTATAAGGAGCCAATACCAAGCGATGACGAGGACGAGGAATAAGGAGAATAATATGAATTTTTATAACACACTTACAAGACGCATAGAGGAATTTAAGGAAAACGAGGAAGGCAAGGTTAAAATGTACACCTGCGGTCCTACCGTTTATCACTTTGCGCATATTGGTAACCTTCGTACATATATGATGGAGGACGTGCTTGAAAAGCTACTTCGCTATGCAGGCTACGACGTTTTAAGAGTTATGAACATAACAGACGTTGGACACCTTACAAGTGACGGTGACACTGGCGAGGACAAAATGCTAAAGGGTGCAAAGCGCGAGCATAAAACCGTGCTTGAAATTGCAGAATTTTACAAAAATGCGTTTTTCAGCGACTGCGCAAAGCTAAATATAAAAACACCTGATATTATTGAGCCTGCAACAAACTGTATTCCAGAGTTTATTCATATGGTACAGGCGCTAATTGATAAGGGCTATGCATATATTTCTGACGGAAATGTTTACTTTGACACCTCGAAGCTAAGCGATTACAACGTCCTTACAGGACATTCCAGTGAGGAGCTTATGGTTGGTGTTCGTGATGACGTTACCGAGGACACAAACAAAAAGAACAAGAGTGACTTCGTGCTTTGGTTTACCAAGTCCA
>JAZQHJ010000178.1:0-36630 GCA_045540515.1 Eubacteriales bacterium | reverse complement strand
CGACAAAAAGAAAAGACAGGTGTAGCGGAGAATCAGAGATACATTCCTACGGAATGAGCTTCGGCACGGCTTAGAGAACGAGTTCGCACGCCTTAGCTTCGCTTACGCACTCTATTCGTGGCAGAGCCACGAGCAGAAGTTCGAACGATGATTCATAGCCAACAAAAAAGACAGGCACAAGACCTGTCTTTTTTGTTGGCGGAGAATCAGAGATTCGAACTCTGGAACCGTGTTACCGGTTACACGATTTCCAATCGTGCGCCCTCGACCAGCTAGGCGAATTCTCCATATTGCTTGCATAGTATATCATAATTATTTCCAAAAATCAAGATATTTTTCAAATATTTTAAAATAAAGAAAAGGCTCAAATTAATTTGAGCCTTTTTTGATTATTCAGTTGTGTAGTTATCAAAATAACCTTGAATATAAACAATAGGAGTACCCTTATCGCCAGAGCCAGAGGTTAAGTCGCAAAGAGAACCGATAAGGTCGGTTAAGCGACGTGGTGTAGTACCCTCGGAAGCCATATTTCCAACAAGATTATCATCCTTCTTGGAAATTTCCTTTTTAATAGCCTCTTTAAGTGCTTCACCTGAAAGCTCGGCAAAATCGTTATCTGCAAGATATTTTAGCTTTAATTCATTTGGTGTTCCCTCAAGTCCAGGTGTATATGCTGGAGAAACAACAGGGTCAGCAAGCTCCCAAATCTTTCCAACAGGGTCCTTAAACGCACCATCACCATAAATCATAACCTCAACAAGCTTTCCAGTTTCCTTTAAAAGCTTTTCTTGGATTGCATCAACAAGTGCTTGGCAATCACGAGGGAATAGCTTAACCTGGTCCTCAGTTGCCTTGTTTGAACCTAAAAGACCATAGCTTTCATTATAACCACTGCCATTAACTGGGGCATTCAAAATCTCATCAAGGCCATAGTTGATTTCAACACCAGCAGCCTTTAAAAGACGCTTTGTACGGAAACGTGAGTGAATGTCACAGTTAAGAACATTCTTTGTGTATTTTAGAATAGCACGTGGGTCATTTGCAAAAATAATCTCAACCTCAGCGCCACATTCCTTAATCAAGCCCTCATAATATTCAACATAGTCAATACCAGTAAATGGATGCTTTTCATAACCAAAAAGCTCACGATATGATTTGAGGTCAAGAACATCAGTATAAGGATTTACACCCTTTTCATCAAGCATATCAAGGCTGATAAGGTGATTTCCAACCTCGTCGGATGGATAAGAAAGCATAAGAACAACCTTCTTACAGCCCTTAGCAATACCACGAAGACAAATAGCAAAACGGTTACGGCTAAGAATTGGGAAAATAACACCAACAGTTTCACCACCGAATTTAGCTCTTACATCTGTTGCAATATCATCAACGGATGCATAGTTGCCCTGAGCTCTTGCTACAATAGCCTCTGTCATAGCAACAATATCACGATTGCGAATTGTAAAGCCATCATCTGCTGAAGCCTCAAGAACTGAATTTGTTACAATATCAACAAGGTTATCACCCTTACGAATAATTGGGGCTCTTACACCTCTTGATACAGTACCTACCATACGACTCATAAAATTTATCACTCCTCTTATTAATAAGAAAATTTTACCTTTTAAAAAATACATAAATATTATAGCAACATTACATCCATTTGTAAAGAAAAATTTTATAAAAATCTAAATTTTTTATATTTTGCGTATTTTATTGTAAAATACAGGCGATAAATTATAACATTTGACAAAAAAGAGCCAACCAAAAGGTCGGCCCTTCAAAAATCAAAGATTTTCCCAGTCAATTTCACGGTCCTTGTAATAATATTTTCTATCTCTTTCACCAATAGGACGAAGAACCCTACAAGGATTTCCGACAGCAACCACGTTTGCAGGAATGTCCTTGTTTACCACACTGCCTGCACCAATTACTGAATTATCACCAATACTAACCCCGGGCAAAATCATTGCCCCAGCACCAATCCAAACATTTTTACCAATATGAACATCGAGATTGAATTGTGTAACTCTTTGTCGAAGCTCGGGATTGATAGGATGCGATGCAGTTGCAATAACCACATTTGGACCTATCATAGTATAATCTCCAACGTAAATATGGGCATCATCAACTAATGTAAGGTTAAAATTTGCATAAACAAATTCACCGAAATGCGTGTGCCTTCCACCCCAATTTGAATGTAGTGGAGGCTCAATGTAGCTACCCTTTCCAAATTCTGCAAACATATCTCTTAGCATGCTTTCACGCTTTTTTGCTTCAAGTGGTCTTGTGGCATTGTAATCATATTGCTTTTCAAGACAAAGCACCTGCTCGTCCATAATGCTATCATCTGAGCAGTAGTAAACAAGCCCCTTTTCCATTCTTTCCTTTTGTGTCATAAATACACCCCCTAAACGTCTATGCTATAATTTTACACCACGTAGCAGATAAAATCAAGCAAAAAATACTTGCTAAACGCATTATAATATGTTAAAATAACCTTGAATTTTCTTTAAAGGATGATAAAATGAACGAAAAACAGAAAAATATAAGAAACTTTTCTATCATTGCACATATCGACCACGGTAAATCAACGCTTGCCGACAGAATTCTTGAATACTGTAACGCAGTAACCAAAAGAGAAATGGAAGAGCAGCTACTTGATAATATGGACCTTGAAAAGGAACGTGGAATAACCATTAAGGCACGTGCCGTAAGAATTGACTATACTCATAAGGACGGACAAAGCTATGTCCTTAACCTTATTGACACCCCGGGCCACGTTGACTTTAATTACGAGGTTTCACGTTCACTAAATGCCTGTGAGGGTGCACTTTTAGTTGTCGATGCAACACAGGGAATAGAGGCACAAACCCTTGCAAATGCTTATCTTGCAGTTGATTGTGACCTTGAAATTGTTCCAGTTATCAATAAAATTGATTTGCCCTCTGCCGATGTAGATAGAGTAAGGACTGAAATAGAGGATGTAATCGGCATTATTGCCGAGGATTGCCCTGCCGTTTCTGCAAAGGTTGGACTAAACATCGACCAAGTGCTTGATGCAATAGTAGAAAAAATCCCTGCACCACAGGGAGATGAAAGCGCACCGCTAAAATGCCTAATTTTTGACTCCTACTACAATGCATACCTTGGAGTTGTGGTTTACGTAAGAGTAATGGACGGTACCTTGAAGGCGGGAGACAGAATTAAGCTTATGAGTACAGGTGCGGAGTATGACGTAGTTGAGGTCGGACACTTAAATGCATTTGGACTTCAAAAGGCAGATACCCTTAGCGCTGGCGAGGTTGGATATATAACAGCAAGCATTAAAACTGTTAGCGAAACAAGAGTGGGTGACACTGTAACAACAGCTGAAAATGGTGCAACAGAGCCATTAAAGGGCTTTAAGGAGGCTCTTCCAATGGTCTTTTCTGGTATTTATCCAGCGGATGGTGCACGCTATAATGACCTAAGAGATGCTCTTGAAAAGCTAAAATTAAACGATGCAGCGCTTTCCTTTGAGCCAGAAACCTCAATTGCTCTTGGCTTTGGATTCAGATGTGGATTCTTGGGACTTTTGCATATGGAAATTATGCAGGAAAGACTAGAAAGAGAGTTTAATCTCGACCTTATCACAACTGCACCAAGTGTTATTTACAAGATTGAAAAAACCAATGGCGAAATTGTTTATATTGATAACCCATCAAATTATCCACCTGCTGATACTATAAAGGTCGCATATGAGCCAACCGTTCGTGCAAGCATAATCACCCCAACAGAATTTGTTGGAGGAATTATGGACCTTTGTCAGGACAGACGAGGTGTATTCAAGGATATGAAATATCTTGACTCAAAGCGAGTTGAGCTACACTACATTATGCCACTTAATGAAATTGTTTACGACTTCTTCGATGCCTTGAAGAGCCGAAGCAAGGGCTACGCATCACTGGATTACGAGCTTGCAGGCTACGAGCCAAGCAGGCTAGTTAAGCTTGACTTCCTGCTCAATGGTGAAATCGTTGATGCGCTTACCTTCATTGTTCACGAGGATAAGGCATATGCAAGAGCAAGAAAAATTGCAGAAAAATTAAAGGAAAATATTCCACGTCAGCTCTTTGAAATTCCAATTCAGGCAGCAATCGGTTCAAAAATCATAGCAAGAGAAACAGTGAAGGCGCTTCGCAAGGACGTGCTTGCAAAATGCTATGGTGGTGACATAACAAGAAAGAAAAAGCTCCTAGAAAAGCAAAAGGAGGGCAAGAAGAAGATGCGTCGTCTTGGCTCAGTTGAGGTATCTCCTGAGGCATTTATGGCGGTTCTTAAGCTCGATGACAGTGAAAAATGAGACCACTTGGACTTTATATTCACATTCCGTTTTGCAAGCAAAAATGTAATTACTGCGATTTTTATTCAAGACCCTGTGAAAGCACAGAGGAATATGTAAGCGCCCTTTGTGAGCATATCAAAAAGGAAGCACCGCTTTACAAAAATCACGAAATTACAACAATTTTCATAGGTGGAGGAACGCCGTCGCTTCTTGACGAAAGGGAAATCGAAAAGCTATGCAAAGCAATTAAAAGTAACCTGAATTTGGCACCACGTGTCGAATTTTCAATTGAAGCTAACCCTGGAACGCTAACAAAAAAGAAGCTTCAAGCCTACATCAATAATGGTATTAATCGTATAAGCATAGGACTTCAAAGTGCAAACGAGGAGGAGCTAAGGACTCTTGGCAGAATACACACAACTAAGGATTTTGAAAAAAGCATCACCCTTGCAAAAGAGGTCGGCTTTGAAAGCATAAACGTAGATATTATGTATGCCTTACCAAGCCAATCCTTAGAAAATCTTGCAAAAACAATCGACTACGTGTCCAAGCTTAACCCTGACCACATATCTGCATACTGCTTAAAAATAGAAGAGGGTACTCCGTTTTACAAGCAAAAGGAAAGCCTTGATTTACCAAGCGAGGAAGTGGAATATCAGATGTATATGTATCTTTGCAGTGAGCTTGAAGAAAAGGGCTATAAGCAATACGAGATAAGTAATTTTTCAAAACCTGGTAAGGAATGCGTTCACAACCTAACCTATTGGCTAAGCAAGGAATATGTAGGCTTTGGACCAAGCGCACATTCGTATTTTAATGGCAAACGTTACTATTATGAAAATGACACCGAAAAATACAAAAAAGACGCACTACGTGTCGATTTTTGCCCACAAAAGCTATACGAAGAGGAAAGCGAAATTGAGCAAGGTAGCATGGATGAATATGTAATGCTTCGCCTAAGGCTCTCAAGGGGCATTGACCTTTTAGAGTTTAAGAGTAAATTCAACATTGACCTTGAAAAAGCATATCCTAAAATAACAGACTACTACAAGGACGGCTACGTTGTAAAGGAAAATGGAGCAGTGCATTTTACACCAAAGGGATTCTTTGTTAGTAACTTTATACTTTCAAATATATTATTTTAAATAACGCACGCTAAAATTTAGCGTGCGTTTTATATTATTTATTGACTTGTCAAGGATTTTGTGGTAAAATATAAGGCAGAAAACAGAAAGGACGGATAAGCATATGGATAATAAGCAAACTACAAATGACTTAAAAAGCATAGTTGCTCAAAATATTTATTATCTTCGCACAATCAACCATATGACTCAATATGAGCTCGGCGAAATGCTTAACTATTCTGATAAGGCTATATCTAAGTGGGAAAGAGGGGACGGTCTCCCCGATGTATATGTATTGAAAAGAATGAGTGAGCTTTTTGGTGTTAGCGTTGACTATATGCTAACAGAGCACACAGAGCAGGACCAAAAGGTAGAAACCAAAACAAATAAAAAATCCAAGGCACTTCTTGGCAACGTCATAAAAATAGGTCTTTTAACAATCTCACTCTTGCTTTTTGTAATTATAGCAATTGCATCAGCTGGCGAAATTTATTACTGGCAGGTGTTCATCTATGCAGTTCCGCTTGTAGCAATAGCAGGAATAGTGTTTGGTGCAATTCTTAAAAACAGATGGCAGGTGCTTGCCTATGTATCACTTCTTATGTGGAGCATACTTGCAGTAATATTTTTTGCTCTACTTAAATTCGCAACGGACTACAAGGTGTGGTTAATATTCTTTATCGGAATACCTGCACAAATAATTATTTTTCTCTCCTTCAAAATCAGAATCACAGTTAAGATTAGCAAGAAGGAAGACAAAAAACAGACACGTGAAGAAGAAAAATAATAAAAAACAAGCCATTCTACTACTGGTAGAGTGGCATTTTTTTGTTCTACTCAATAATTTTTTTTGGTATAGATAAAAAATAATATAGTAGGTAGCAATTTTGCATATGTATTGATATAATTTGCTTGTAAAAAAATGAATGGAGGAACGCAATGAACGATTATGTAATTGCAACCTGCTCAACAGCGGATATATCAGCAGAGCATTTAAAAAGCAGAAATATCGAATATATCAAATTTGTATTTCTGACTGACGGAAAAGAAAATTATGACGACCTAGGTCAAACAATACCATATGATAAATTTTACCAAATGATGAGGGACGGAGTAGAAACCAAAACCTCTCAACCAAATCTTGATGATTTTACAGCCTTTTTTGAACCATTTTTAAAGCAGGGCAAGGACGTAATATTTCTAAATCTTTCATCAGGACTATCAGGTGCTATGACATCTGCAAAGCTTGCACAAGAGGAAATGAAGGAAAAATATCCAGACAGAAGGCTATATGTAATTGATTCACTGGGCGCATCCTCGGGAATGGGACTTCTTGTTGATAAAATGGCAGACCTTCGTGATAGTGGAATGAATATTGATGAACTTGCAAAATGGACCGAGGAAAACAAAAAAAGACTGCACCACTGGTTCTTCTCAACTGACCTTACCTTCTACGTAAAGGGAGGAAGAGTATCAAAGGTAAGTGGCTGGTTCGGTACAGTTCTTAAAATTTGCCCATTACTAAATGTTGACGTAAACGGAAGATTAATTCCACGTAAAAAGGTAAGAGGTAAGGCAAACGTAATAAATGAAATTGTTGCAAGAATGGAGGAAAATGCCGACAACGGACTTGCATACAACGAAAAATGCTTTATAAGCCATTCTGACTGCTACGAGGATGCTCTTGCAGTTGCAGAGCTTATCAAGCAAAAATTCCCTAACCTAAATGGTGAGCCACTTATCAACAGCATCGGCACAACAATAGGCTCACACGCAGGACCTGGCACGGTTGCAGTATTCTTTTTTGGTAAGGAAAGAAATGACTAATGGAGACAGTAATGCTAATAAAACACGATATTATAGACGGTATTGACTATAAAAATCTAATAATCAATGCCGCACAGGGACTTGAAGATAACAAGGAGGCAATCAACGATTTGAATGTCTTTCCTGTTCCAGACGGAGACACAGGCTCAAATATGTCCCTAACAGTTGGCGAGGCTGCAAGGGTACTTGAAAAGGCAGATGTAGCTGAGCTTACAGAAATGGCACAAATGACCGCAAGAGCAATGCTACACGGTGCAAGAGGAAACTCAGGAGTCATCACTAGCCTTATATTTAGAGGCATTGCAAGGGTGTTGCAGGAGGTAAGCGTGTGCGACGGAAAAACCTGGGCAATGGCACTAAAAAGTGGTGCAGAGCTTGCATATTCAGCCGTTGATAAGCCAGCAAATGGCACAATTCTTACAGTTATTAAGTATTGTGCAGATGTTGCAAGCAAGTGCGTTAAGGAATGTAATAGCTTTGAATACGTTTTAAAATGCACAATTGATGCAGGAAAAGAAGCACTTCAAGAAACAATAAATCAAAACCCAGTGCTTGAAAGGGCAGGAGTGGTCGATGCTGGTGCAATGGGACTTATGGTCATTATGGAATCTATGTATAATGGACTCGTAAGCGGTAGCATAGCAAAATATACCCCTAAGGCAGAGAGCAAGGCAAGGGCGGACTTTGGCGCATATGAGCAAGAGGATATAAAATTTGCATATTGCACTGAGTTTATCATAAGAAAACACTCAGAAAGCACCGAAACAGATACACTTAAAGTATATCTTGGCAAAATGGGTGATAGCATTGTTATGATTGATGATGGTGAAATTGTAAAGGCTCACGTGCACACCAATGAGCCACACAGCGTTCTTGGAAAGGCACTTGAATATGGTACATATGAAACCGTAAAGGTTGAAAATATGAAAACTCAGCACACCTCTAAAATTGAGCAAGCACAGCCTGTGGAAAATATACCACTTAAAAAATATGGAATAATTTCTGTTGCTAGTGGTGACGGGCTTTGTGAGCTATTTAAAGAGCTTGGAGCCGATGAGATAGTAAGTGGTGGACAAACAATGAATCCATCAACCGATGATATTTATAGCGCAGTATGTAAGCTTAATGCAGAATGTGTTTTCATTCTTCCAAACAACAAAAATATTGTTATGTCTGCTAGTCAGGTTCAAGCCTTAACGGATAAAAAAATAATTGTAATTCCAACGCATACAATTCCACAGGGAATAACAGCACTTCTTAGCTTTGATGAGTCCGTTGACTCAGAAGAAAACAGCGAGGCAATGAATGAAAGCATAAAGGGCGTTACAACAATGCAAATAACCTATGCCGCAAAGGACTCCACATATGATAATATGCAAATAAAGCAGGGAGATTTTCTCGGAGTTAGTGAAAAGGAGCTTACCACAAGCAAGAATTTAAATGAGCTCCTTTGTAGATACGCAAATAAAATAAACGACCTTGGTGCTACAACGGTTAGTATATATTATGGCATTGACGTAGCAGAGCAGGATGCACAAATAGCGTGTGATTTGTTAAAGAGCAAGCTGTCAAGCAATGTAGAAATAAATATATATTATGGTGGACAGCCAATTTACTATTACATCATTTCAGCAGAATAAAAAAGAGCAGGGATAGAATTTTCTATCCCTGTATTTTTATTTTACATGGTTTCAAGCTTAATAAGATTTGTACTAGCGCTTTCACCGTTGATAATGCCACCAGTTATAATAATCTTGTCATCCTTTTTGAGCTTGAAAATATTCTTTGCTGCCTTGTTTGCCATATAGAAAAGAACGTCAGTTGAATTAACTTTTTCGCACATAACAGGAATAACACCCCAGGAAAGAGAAAGCTTTCTCCAAGTCTCCTCGTTTGTTGTCATTCCAATAATATCAACAGGAGCTCTGAAGCGTGAAACCATTCGTGCAGTAATTCCTGAAATAGAGCAAACAACAATTCCCTTAGCCTGAACGTCAATAGCCATACAAGCAGTTGAGTGTGAAATTGCGTCAATTGCATCCTTTATAACAAACCCAGTTCTTAAAAAGTTTGATGCATAATCAATACAGCTTTCTGTTTTTTCAGCAATTTTCGACATTGTCTTTACAGTAAGAGTAGGATATTTACCCATAGCAGTCTCACCAGAAAGCATAATAGCACTTGTGCCGTCATATACAGCGTTTGCAACGTCTGAAATTTCTGCTCTTGTTGGACGAGGATTGTTAATCATAGATTCAAGCATTTCAGTTGCTGTAATAACTCTCTTGCCAAGCATTCTGCACTTAGTAATCAAATACTTTTGAGTTGCAGGAACCTCCTCAAATGGAATTTCAACACCAAGGTCGCCACGAGCAACCATAATACCGCTACATTCCTCGCAAATCTCGTCAATGTTATCAACACCGGCACGGTTCTCAATTTTAGCAATAAGGTCAATATTTTCACCGCCATTTGCCTTTAAGAAATTCTTAATATCTATAAGATCCTGACGCTTTGAAACGAAGGAGCAGGCAATAAAATCAACACCGTTTTCGATACCAAAAAGTAGGTCCTTTTTGTCCTGTTCACTTAAATAAACCTGATTTAATGCCTTGTTCAAAAAGCTCATGCTCTTAGAGTTTGAAATCTCGCCACCTGCAATAACCCTACAAATTGCATCAGTCTTAGTTAGCTCAACAACCTCAAAAATTACAAGACCATTGTTAACTAAAATTCTATCACCAAGGGTTAAATCCTTAATAAGCCCTTTGTAGTTAACGCTAACTCTTTCCTGATTGCCAATAATATCATCAGTAGTAAAGGTAAAGGTGTCGCCGTCCTCAAGAGTAATCTTATCATTTTCAAAGCTCTTGATTCTATATTCAGGTCCCTTTGTGTCAAGCATAATAGCAATAGGCAAATTAAGCTTTTCTCTTACAGCCTTAATTTTGTTAATAAGCTGTAAATGTCCCTCGTGTGTGCCGTGTGAAAAGTTAAGCCTTGCCACGTTCATTCCTGCATTGCAAAGCTCTGTGAGCTTTTTTTCAGTATCACAAGCAGGACCAATTGTACAAATAATTTTAGTCTTTCTCATTTTGCTCTCCTGTATGTTCAAATTGACTGTTATATAAATTGTAATAGAAGCCTTTTTTCTCAAGCAATTCATCGTGTGTTCCTTGCTCAATAACCTTACCGCTGTTCATTACAAGAATTAAATCTGCATCACGAATAGTGGAAAGCCTGTGTGCTACAATAAACGAGGTGCGGCCTCTCATAAGAGTAGCAAAGGCATCTTGAATTTTAAGCTCCGTTCTTGTATCAATTGATGAGGTTGCCTCATCAAGAATAAGCATAGGAGGGAGACAGAGCATAACCCTTGATATACAAAGTAGTTGCTTTTGCCCTGCCGACAAGGAGCAATTTTCCTCTGAAATAACAGTGTCGTAGCCCTGAGGTAGCCTTTTAATGAAGCTGTGTGCGTGTGAGGCCTTACAAGCCTCAATAATCTCCTCAAGCGTTGCATCGGGCTTGCCCATTGCAACATTATCACGAACAGTTCCTGTTTGTAGCCAGGTCTCTTGAAGCACCATTCCGTAGTTGCTACGAAGAGAATGTCTTGTAACCTTTTGTATATCATAGCCATCAACAGAAATTGCACCGTCGTTTACATCATAAAACCTCATAAGAAGGTTAATAAGCGTTGTTTTTCCACATCCAGTAGGACCAACTATTGCAACCCTCATACCACTTTTTATATCAACACTAAGTCCCTTAATAAGCTCCCTTTCAGGGCTGTAAGAGAACTCAACATTATCAAGCCTTACATTACCTTTGGCATCTGGCAAGGCTTGTGGCACGTCAGGCGTCTCCTCACTTGCATCAATAAACTCAAAAACTCTATCCACACAAGCAAGAGCATTTTGTAGCTCAGTTACCACACTTGAAATCTCATTAAATGGCTTTGCGTATTGATTAGCATAGCTTAAAAAGCACGAAAGAGCACCAACGGATAGTGCCATATTACCACCCTCAATAGCTATAAATGCGCCAACCAATGCAACAGAGGCATAAACAAGTGCGTTTACAAACCTTGTTGTAGGATTTACCAGTGAGGAGAAGAAAATAGCCTTAATTGAGGCGTTTGATAGAGTATCGTTCGCCTTATCAAATTTTTCTTGTGCCTCGTCCTCGTGTGAAAATGCCTTAACAACCTTGATGTTGCCAATGCACTCATCAATGATTGATGTTTGCTCGGCTCTTGCCTCCGATTGAACCTTAAATAAGGAAAATGTTTTCTTTGAAATAAAGGATGCAATAAAAAGAGAAATAGGTGTAAGACAAACAACCACAATTGCAATAACATAGTTAATTGAAAGCATAAACGCAAGCGTTCCGATTATGGTCATAATTCCAGTAAAAAACTGTGTAAAGCCCATAAGCAGACCGTTTGCAAGCTCGTCAACATCGGCAACCATCTTGCTGAGAATTTCACCATATGAATGAGAGTCCACATATTTAAGAGGTAGCCTTTGTAGCTTGTCAAATGCTTGATTTCTTATATCCCTTGTTACATTGAAGGAAATCTTGTTGTTGATATTGTTCATCAGCCAATGAATAAGAGCAATACCAATCGAAATTATAATAATCTCCACCAAAATAGGGAAAATTCCGTCAAAATCAACCTGACCACGACCCACAATTAAATCAATTGCATCACCAATAAGAATAGGAATATAAAGAGTAAAGCCCACGGTGATTATTGAAAGAATTATAGATATTATAAGTAATAGGCGATATTTTTTTATAGCACTAAGCACCTTTTTTATAGTAGATGCCTTGAATTTAGTCTTTTTCATCATTTACCCTCCTTTTTAAATTGAGAAGAGTAAATTTCCGAGTACACATCACAGCTATTTAAAAGCTCATTATGCGTTCCCATTCCTGCAATCCTTCCGTCATCAAGAACAATAATCAAATCAGCATGCTGAATAGAGGTAGTTCTTTGCGAAACTATGAAAACAGTAGGATTATAATCTATTGAACCAATAGCAGTGCGAAGCCTTGCATCAGTTTGATAGTCAAGAGCACTTGATGAGTCATCAAGTATTAAAATCTCAGGCTTACGAACAAGCGCCCTTGCAATTGTAAAGCGCTGTCGCTGACCTCCCGAAAGGTTCTTGCCCCCCTGCTCAATAACAGAGTCAAGTCCCTTGTCCTTTGATGCTAAAACATCACTTGCCTGTGCAAGAGAAATGGCATCTAAAATTTCCTCATCCGAGGCGTTTTCGTTGCCCCATTTCATATTCTCACGAATAGTTCCCTTGAAAAGCACAGCCTTTTGAGGAACAATTCCAAGCTTCTCACGAAGAACGCTTAGCTCATAGCCACGAACATCCTTGCCATTTACCAAAACCTGTCCGCTTTCAGCATCGTAGAAGCGACCAATCATATTGATAAGAGAGCTCTTTCCAGAGCCAGTACCACCAATAATTCCAACAGTTTGTCCCTTTTTTACATTGAAGGAGATATTTTCAAGTGAGCATTCCTTTGCACCCTTGTATTTAAGAGATGCATCCTTAAATTCAACAGCGCTTTCGCTATTTTCTGCATCATCACAGGGAATAACCTCTTGACTTGATTGTATATCAAAAACATTTTGAATTCTATTGCCACAAGCAACTGCCTTTGTAATTGTAATAATCAAGCTTGCAAGCTTAACAAGCTCAATTAAAATCTGTGACATATAGTTGTAAAGAGCAATAACCTGACCCTGTGAAAGCCCACCCATATCAACACGTAATGCTCCATTGTAAATAAGCACCACAATAGCAATATTAACAATTGCATATGTTGCAGGATTCATAATGGCAGAAATTCTACCAACAAAAAGCTGGGAACGGTTTAGGTCCTCGGTTTTACTATGGAAGCTCTTTTTTTCAAGCTCCTCCTTGCCAAATGCACGAATAACTCTTATACCGGCAAGATTATCTCTTGATGAGGTAACAACCTTATCAAGCCTTGCCTGTACCTTTTTATAAAGAGGAATGGTTCCAAGCATTATTCCAAAAACAACCACACAAAGTGCAGGAATTAAAACTGCAAAAATCCAAGAAGCCTTAGCATCAACACTAAATGCCATAATCATAGCACCAAAAACAACAAATGGAGAACGCATAAGAAGTCTTAACGTAAGGTTTACTCCCGTTTGAAGCTGATTTGTGTCGCTTGTCATTCTTGTAATAAGAGTAGGAGTGCCAAGAGTATCAAGCTCTGTGTAGGAGAGGGAATTTATATGCTTAAAAAGAGCAGAACGAAGCTTACCGCAAAAGCCAACTGCCGCCTTTGCCGCAAAATACTGTGCAACAAGAGTACAGCAAAGACCAATAGTGCCAAGAAGAACCATAATAAGACACATTTTTACAATGTAGCCCTTGTCGTTATTTGCAATACCAATATCAATAATATTTGCCACAACCAACGGAACAAAAAGCTCAAAGCATGCTTCAAGCATCTTAAAAAGCGGACTTATTATACATTCCTTGTAATAGCCCCTCATATGAACAAATAGCTTTTTCATACTCACCCTCCTTAACTCAAATTTTTCCAATGTAAAGTATAGCACAAAACTTTTAATATTACAATAATATAAAGAAAAAAGCCACGATTTTCGTGGCTTTTTTAAAAGTTAATCCATAATATAAGAAAATACCTTTTTGAAGTTGCTAATTGTTTGCTCTGAAATTTGGTTTGTAAAAATCATTTTCTTAAAAATTGAAGAGGAATGCGAATGCTTAACAAATTTTCCATTATCGTCTATAAGACCAAGGAACTTTTGGTCATTGACTGTAAACAAAGACTCGATGGTTTTAAAGCTTGGGTCTATTTCATCAAGAGTAACAACCTCGAGCTCGGAGCTCTTGTTTATATTCTTAAATTCTTTTCCTGCCTTATCTCCGTCGGCTAAGAAGAATGGATTGTTTTTTCTTATTTGTATTAGCTTTTTACTAATTTTTAGTTGATCATCCTTGGACTTTCCAACTCCGTGAACAGGCAAAAAGTTGATATTATCCAATTCAAAAAGAAGCTTAAATGCTGTTAAATAGTTATAATCAGTAATTCCTTCAACGAAAACAACCTTTTTGTCAGGGTCTAAAACAATATGGTCTTTTATTGTTAAAGATTCCTTAATCGGAAGAAGAGCATCAGGGTCGCTTTGGTCTATGGTTGAAAAATCATTTTGAATTATAGATTTTCCTTCAACTGGTGAAACAACTCTTAACTCATCAAAATAATCTGCATCAATCAAGAAAGGTGAGTGTGTTGCAAGAATTATAATAATGTCATTTTTTCTCGCAAAATTCTTTAAAAATTTACGTAGCTCTATTTGTCCCTTTACGTGAAGGTTTGTTGCAGGCTCATCCATTATAATAATATCTCCTGCATACTCCTTTACATTTTGGCAAAGAACATTAAAATAAAGGTTAAAGAACCACCTAAATCCAGTTGATTGATAATCAAGCATTACAGGTTGTCCATCCTTGTAAATGTTGAAGTAAACATAAGAAGAATCAAGGTCGAATTCAAAGCTATATGAATTTTCCTCCAAGCAGTAAAGACGATTAAAATCAGCAGATATTTTTTCGAGCTTTTTGTTAAGAGAAGAAGCGACCTTGTTAAGAACAGCTTTATTTTTTAATTGGTCCTCGTATGCTTTGTAAGCACTGTAAATTTCGTCACAAGAGCAGTTGATTGAGTTTAAAATTGTTTGAAAAACAGTGGAGCTTTTTAAACCGCTATAGCTTGTATGTAATTGGTCATGAGAAATTTTTCTGTCCTCATACAAAAAAACATTTGGAACAAGCTTAATATTATATGCTTTTTTGTAGCTGTTTTCACAGAAGGAGGAATCATTACACGCAATTAAAGCTTCTATGTTGTTATATAGCTTTGTGTTTTTTGAAAAATCCGCAATTGTATTTTTAAATGAACGATATGAATTTTTATATGAAAAAATTATAGTTATCATTTTTATAAAATGGGGCATAACCGAGCTTTCAGTAGCATTATCTGAATTCAATGCTTCTAAAATTGCAGCTGCTAGGCTTGAAACTTGAGATTCATATGATGAATAGTTAGAAATGTTATTCTTAATAATAGTGCAGGCTTGTTTTATGCTTTCGACGGTAAATTTATAGCTTTGTGGAGCACGTTTTATATATTCTGAGGAGTCAGCGTTTAAGGAAACAGAATATTCGTTATTTCCAACCTTTGTAACAAGAGAAATGGTAGGATTTGAATAGTCTTTTGAATAATCAAGAGTGGTTTTATCTCTTTTTTTATCAATCTTTTTTTCCTTAAAGGCACATATACCTGATAAAACATTGGATTTTCCCGAATTGTTAGGACCTATTAGTATTATTAAATCACCTATTTCTCCTTTTTTTAGTGAATTGTTAATGATTAGCTTTTCAGGGGCTTTAAATCCTAAATTTCTATAATTGTTAAATTCAAAATATCTTTCCATAGTTTTAGTTTTCCTTTTCTTTATTTTTAATTTTTTCTTTCAACTCCAAATAGGGAAGAAGAAATTCCTTTTCCTCGTCGGTAATATTTCTTTTTTTTGCAATATCCTTGATGTCAACAAGATAAAAAATAATATCATCAAAAATATCTGTATTAACACATATTTCAAAAAAAATGCTTTTTTTAGATTCGGGATTAGAAACAATAAATTTTCTAATCTTTTTAATGGTGTCTAATTCGTCGCCTTCTTCCATTTCTTTGACATCTACAAGATTTTCAAGTATAAATTTAATTACTGATTTTTTTCCCACAAGCTCATTTTCTGTAATAAAGTTAAAAAGCTTTAAAACCTTGGGGTTAATTGAGTCGAATTCTTGATTGTCATAGCATTCGATAAACTTATACATTGTAGGCCTAGAAATTTGAAGGTAATCCGCAAGCTCGGTGATTTTCAAATCCATTTCTTTAAGTCTATTACGTAGCATATGTATCTCTCCTTTCAACGACATTATACAACAATTTACACATTTTGTCAACTAAATTTTACAAAAAATGTAAAATTACGCAAAAAAACACCTTGAACAAACGCTCAAGGTGTAAACAATCAAATATTCATAATAACAGGTAGCACAACGGGCTTTTTCTTTGTTTTGTTGAAAATATATTTAGAAATAGACGCCTTTAAAATGTTTTTCAGCTCAGCCCACTCCCTTATGCCGTCATCAAGAGCATCAACAAGTGCTCTTGTAGCAACATCACGTGCACCATTTATAATTTCCTCGTTTTCTCTTACATAAACAAAGCCACGTGAAATTATTTCAGGTCCTGCCATTAAAATACCCTCAACGGAGGAAATTGTAGCAACTGCGATAATAAGTCCAGCCTCGGAGAGATTTTTTCTGTCTCTTAAAACAATATTACCAACATCGTGTGTTCCAGAGCCGTCAATGAGCACCTTTCCAGCTTGCACCGTCTCGCCAAATCTTGCACCATTTTCATCAATCTCAACAACCTTACCAAGAGTAGAAACAAAAATGCTTTGAGGGTCCATTCCCATGCTTTCAGCAAGCTCCTTATGATGAATAAGATGTCGATATTCACCATGCACAGGCATAAAATACTTTGGTTTAGTAAGAGCATGCATAAGCTTTAATTCCTCTTGACATGCGTGTCCTGAAACATGCACCTCAACGCTTGAATCGTGATAAACATTTACCCCACGTCTGTACATTTCGTTAATAATCTTACCAACAAGCCTTTCATTGCCAGGAATAGCACTAGAAGAAAGAACCACCAAATCCTTATTGCTAAGCACAACCTTGTCGTGGTCGGAAAATGCCATTCTATAAAGCGCAGACATCGGCTCACCCTGTGAGCCAGTTGTAACAATTGTGATTTTTTCGGGGGGATATTTTTTAATTTCATCAATATCAATCAAAACACCCTGTGGAACATTCATATAGCCAAGCCTTACAGCAGCATTGACTACGTTAATCATGCTCCTGCCCGTAACAGCAACCTTGCGTCCGTGGTTTACACTTGCATTTATAATTTGCTGAACCCTGTGGACGTTTGAGGCAAAGGTTGCAACAATAATTCTTTTGTCCGTATATGAATCAAGAATCTTTTCAAGAGAGAAGCCAACCTTTCGTTCAGAGGGAGTATAACCAGGGCGCTCTGCGTTTGTAGATTCACAAAGAAGCATCAAAACTCCTTCCTTGCCAAGCTGACCAAGCCTTGTAATATCCATCATTTCACTTTCAATAGGAGTAATATCGAGCTTAAAGTCACCTGTGTGAATAACAAGACCCTGTGGTGTTGAAATCGCAAGAGCACACGCATCTGCAATTGAGTGATTTACCCTTATAAATTCAATATTAAAGCAACCAGCCTTAATAGAATCACCTGCACTTACCGTATTAAGCTTAGCTGATTGAAGTAGCTTGTGCTCGGCAAGCTTGTTTTCAAGTATTCCAAGAGTTAGCTTTGTTCCATAAACAGGAACATTACAGCTCCTTAGAAAATATGGTAGTGAGCCAATATGGTCCTCGTGTCCGTGAGTTAGAAAAACTCCTCTTACCTTATCAATATGGTTTACAATATAAGTAAAATCTGGAATAACAAGGTCAACACCGAGCATATCATCATCAGGAAAGCCAATGCCACAGTCAACAATTATAATGTCATTTCCACACTCCAAAACGGTCATATTCTTGCCAATTTCATTAAGACCGCCAAGAGCAAAAATTCTAAGCTTTGGTTGATTTTTTCTTTGCTCCCTCTTAGCAGGAGCTTTTTTTGTTCTTTTTGCCGTACTAGCCCTCTTTGCACTTGCCTTAGAAGTGGCATTTTTGCCCTTTGAGACTATTTCCTTTGACCTTTTAGAGGAGCTGTTATAGCTATTATTGCTTTTTTTACTTTGCTTTTTTTCTTGCATAATAATCCTTTCGTAATCTTGCACCAAAAAGTACCATCACCTAAGTGATGGAAAATATGTATTCGACAGAGCATAGCACGTATTGCGACCCCGTGCTATGATAACGAATTTTTTAAACGAATGAGGGGAAAAATCCCAAGTTAAATTGATTATACCATAAATTTATAAAATAGTCAAGTACACCACAACACAAAGGAGAACGCCAAGCAAAATCCCAAGAGCAAAAGGCAAAATTTCACTAACCCTTTTTTTCTTTACAGGCGTTCTAGGCTTAAAGGAGTAATCACTTACAATTTTTACAGCCTCACTGATAATATCTAAATCATTGCAATCCTTGTACTCATCCTTAATAACAAGCTGTGCCTCCTCAAACATATCGGAGCCAGTGTTTTTTAAAACTACAATTCTTTTTTGACATCCCCTTATCATTTGTAAACCTCACAATAATTTTTAGTATTTTTGCCATAATAATAAAATTTATTCAAAAGAACACTCTGCAAAGAATACACGAAAGGAAAACGCAAAAAAGAGAAACAAAAAGAGCAACAGGAAGAGCATAACGTGTTTTTTTAATCCCACTACCAGAAAAATAAACACAAATAACATATACAACCGTGTCGCTGGATGCAAGAATAACAGATGCACAAAGAGCACCAAAGGAGTCAGGGCCAAGCGTGTTAAGAATGTCCGTAAAGGTAGCAATAGAGGCACTACCAGAAAGTGGCCTTGTCAAAATCAAGGTGAAAATCTCACTTGGAATTCCCAAAAATTCAAGCACAGGAGATAGTAAGCTGGCTAAAAATGAAGATGCTCCAGATGCCGAAAGCATGCTAACTCCTACAATCAAGGCGCACATTGTAGGAAGTAGCCCAAGGCTTGATTTTGCCCCCTCCTTAGCTCCGTCTAAAAACGAAGAAAAATAATCCTTTTTTCCAAAAAGAACTATTAAGGAAACACAAAGAAGTAAAACGGGAATTACATAAGCTGATGCTTTTTCAAATATCTCCACAGATTCGCCCCAAAATACGACATAAAATAATTCCTAAAAGACAACAAGCACCCGAGCAAATCCATACAGGAAGCATAATTTTATAGGTTATCTCCGCCCCAGCTCCAACTCGCAGAGCAATAAGCGTGGTTGGTACTAAATTAAAGCAAGCACAGCCAAGCATCGAAAGCATAATCATATCATTTGATGCAGTGTCACTGCTTCTGCCCTTTTGTAATTCCTTTATTGCACAAAGAGCAAGAGGAGTTGTAGCATTTGAAATTCCAATAACACCTGCACTTACACAAGCAGTTATTTCATCAGTAGCAACCCCTTCCTTAAAGGCTCTTGGAAATACAAGTCTTAGCAAAGGACGTAAAAGCCTTGAAAGTAGCCTTATTACACCAGCTCTTTTTAGCACGGCCATAACACCGGTCCAAAGTGCCATAATCCCAACAAGAGATATGCAAACCTCAACGCTTCGTGATGCTCCTTGTAAAATACCATTACAAACGTCCTCCATATTGCCAGTTATAGCGCCAAAAATAAACGAAATTATACAAAGAATAGAAAAGCATTTTCCGAGCATAAAAGGGACTCCTTGCAAAATATGTAATTATTTGTCAAAAATAATTGACTAAACTGTAAAAAAATGGTAATATAATAGTACAAAAATATTAGTATATAGGAGAAAACTATGAAATCAACAGGAATAATTAGACATTTAGACGAGCTTGGAAGAATTGTTTTACCAATGGAGATAAGAAACAATCTTGATATCAGCCCAAGAGATAAGCTAGAAATTTTTGTAGAAGGTGAAAAAATCATTCTAAAAAAACAAGCGCCCTCATGCGCCCTTTGCGGAAGCACAAGGGACAATATTATTTTTAATGACAAGAGAGTTTGTAAGACCTGTATTACAAAATTAAATGAGCAAAATCAATAATATCATATTAAAATACTAAAAAAATAGAACAAGGAAATAGCGTATGGAATCATTACTTAAATATGCAAGGGCGGCAGAATATTTTGAGGAGGCATTGCCTCTTGGAAATGGTCAGCTAGGTGCAATGGTTTATGGAAAAACACAAAAGGAAAGAATCTCAATAAATCACGACACGCTTTGGTCAGGAAAGCCAGGGGATGAATTTGTTGACGGTGCCTACGAATCCAACGAAAGAGCAAAGGCTCTTGTGAACGAGGAAAAAAGATACGAGGCACAAAGAGAAATTGAAAACAACTTTACGGGTACATGGCTAAGCTCATATATGCTTCTTGGCAATCTTTATATAACAAGAAAGGGCGCAAGTGGAGAATGCACAAGCTACCTTCGTACTCTTGATATGGAAAGCTCTATTGCAAAGGTGGTATATACCGAGGACGGAATTGATTTTGAAAGAGAATACTTTGTTTCCTACCCACACAACTGTATGATGATTAAGCTCAAATCAAGCAAGCCTGTTTCATACGTATTTGAGGGAGACTGTGTTGGTAAAAGCACTGTTACAAAGTGGACTAACTCTCTTTGCTTCACAGGAGAATGCCCATCAAAAATTGCACCAAGCTATCATAGAGATGCTACTCCAATAATTTATGACGGCGACGGAGTTAAGGTAAGCGCATTTGCAACTATTACTTCAAATGGTGAGCTTGTAAAGGATGAAACAGAAGCTATTACAATCGAAAACGCAACGGACGTAACAGCTTACTTCTGTGCAGAAACAAGCTTTATTTCCTTTGATAAGCTACCAAATAAAAAGACCTTCTATCCATGCCTTGAAAGAATGCAGGAGCTTGTAAGGGTAAGCTATGAGGAAATTAAAAACGAGCATATAAATGACGTCAAGCCATTATATAACAGAGTAATAACTGACTTTGGCGGAGCTCCAAGTGATAAAATGACTGATGAAAGGCTAAAAAGTGAAATCAAGGACCTTGGACTCTGTGAGCTACTTTACAACTTTGGTAGATACTTAATCATATCAGCATCAAGAGAGGGCTCAAGGGCAACCAATCTTCAAGGAATATGGAACGATAGCTTTTTTGCTCCTTGGTCATCAAACTACACACTTAATATAAATGCTGAAATGAACTATTGGCCAGTGCTTATGAACAATCTTGTTAGCTGTAATTTACCTATCATTGAGCAGATTAAAGGCATAAGCGAAAACGGTAAGGAAACAGCAAAAAGGCTCTATCACGCAGACGGCTTTGTATCACACCATAATAGCGATATTTGGGCACATACAACACCGGTTGGAAACAAGGTTGAGAATTCTACTCAATATGCATACTGGAATATGTCCGGTGGTTGGCTATGTCGTCACCTGTTTGAGCACTACGAATATACCCTTGATAAGAGCTTTTTAAAGGAAACAGCATACCCAATTATGAAGGAGTGTGCAAAATTCTATCTTTCAATTATGGAAAAGCACGACGGAAAATGGCTAATCACACCATCAACCTCACCTGAAAATAGCTTTAACAGAGACACACACCTAATTTACCTTGGTAAATATACAACAATGACACAATCAATTGCACAGGATTTGTTTATAAATATATCAAAGAGTGCTAAAATTCTTGGAATTGATGATGAATTTACAAGAGAAATCAACGCACGTAAGGATGACATAGGAATTTATAAAATGGGTAGTGACGGACAGCTACTTGAATATGATGGCGACTTTGAGGAAACTGATATTTACCACCGTCACGTGTCACATCTATACGCATTCTACCCAGCAGATATTATAACAACAGAGGGCAACCCAGAAATTTCCCAAATGGTCAAGCGTACGCTTGAAAGACGTGGAGACGAGGGAACTGGATGGAGTATGGGCTGGAAGGTTTGTCTATGGTCGAAGCTAAAGGATGGAGACCATGCATTAAAGCTTGTTAAAAATCAGCTTCGCTTTATGCCTGCAAGACCTGATGACTCGCACGATATGTGGCACAGTGGAGGAACATATGCAAATATGTTTGATGCCCACCCACCATTCCAAATTGACGGAAACTATGGTGTGTGTGCAGGAATTGCACAAATGTTCCTACAATGCGAGGATGGTAAGATAAGAATTTTACCAGCACTACCTACCGAAATGAAGCAGGGAAGCATAAAGGGACTTCTTGCAAAGGGCAATATTACAGTAGATATTGAATGGAAAAACAATAAAGCAACAAGCGTAAAGCTTGTAACACCTTTTGAACAAACAGCTATAATAAATATTGATGGCAAGGATACAATGGTATCATTAAAGCCAAATGAAATTTATAGTGTTGTTTGAGGTGTAATATGAACAATGTGGGATATTATAACGGTAAAATAGGAAAAATAAGGACGCTTAAAATTCCTATTACAGACAGAGCAATATACTTTGGTGACGGAGTTTATGATGCTGTTATGTGCCGTAATAATATCCCATATCTTTTGGATTTACATATCAACCGACTATTTGAAAACTGCGCAACGCTTGACATAAATCCGCCATGCACTAGTATGGAGCTACGTGACATAATTTGTTCGCTTGTAAAGAAGGTAAATGCAGAGGAAAAATTTGTTTATTTCCATATATCACGTGGTAGTGGCATAAGAGAGCACGAGTATGAAAATATGAAGGGCAATTTGCTAATTACAGTAACTGAACGCAAAACCCCGAGCCTTGATTTTAAAATGCGTTGCACTCTTGACAAGGACATTAGATATCAGCTTTGTAATATAAAAACGCTAAACCTAATTCCAAGTGTACTAACAGCACAAAGAGCAAAAAGTCTAAGCTGTGATGAGAGTATAATGTTCAGAAATGAGCTTTTTGTAACAGAGGGCTCGCACAGTAATGTATCAATCTTAAAGGATAATGAGATAATTACAGCCCCATGTGATGAATATATTCTGCCAGGCGTTACAAGACGTCACCTTATCGAAATTGCTACAAGGAGTAAGATAAAGGTAACGCAGAGAAGATATTCAATAAACGAGCTTTTAAATGCTGATGAAATAATGATAACAAGCTCCTCAAAGCTCCTTCAAGGGGTGAGCTATATAGACGGCACAAAGGTCGGAGGTAAGGATGAAAAAACACTACTTTTCTTAAAAAATCAAATATACGAAAGCTACATAAATGCCACAGCAATATAAAAAAAGCCCGACACGTGTCGGGCTTTTTTATTAAAGGTAAAAGGCGTGATTGCCAATTTGAGCATAGAATGGTCTATTCCTAGCCACCCAGCTATTAGGCGCAACCCTAGGATTTACAAAGTATAAAATATTCGTGCTTACGCTATAGCCTTCAAGACAAATCTTTGATGCAATAATGCTATCCTCAGTTGCATTTGAATAAATTGAGCCATTTGCAACAGGACTGAATTGAATACCATTTTTCTTGTCAAAAATTACGCCGTAAATTGTATTAGGAAAGGCACTGGACCTTACTCGGTTTAAAATAACATTACCAACAGCAATTTTTCCTGTCATAATCTCACCCTTTGCCTCAGCACTGATAATCTTAGAAAGCCAGTAAACCTCATCAGGGCGATAAAATTTATCGCCAGAAAGAATACCACCACTACCCCTTATAATATTAAAGGAGGAGGAGTAATTTGACCAGCTTATTTTAGCATCAAAGGCTTTTGCAAGGACAATAACAGGGGCATACATTCTACCATTTATCATATAAATAGGCGTGCCAGTATATAAATATCTGCCATTTGCCTCTATGTAGCTTTTGCCGTTTGTAGCAACAAGATTTAGCTTGCTTGATTTTACTGTAAGCGTTTTTGTATAAGTATTATATCTAACACTTGCAGAGGAGTCCATAGCATTTGCAAATTTTCTTATTCCCACAAAGGTCGTGCTATTTCTAACATCAATTTCGCCACCAAAGGCATTTCCATCAATGCTTACCCCTATGCCGTAGCTGTTTGGAGAGGCATACGAGACAAGACTAAGAGAGGAAATAACAATTACAAGCAAAATTGAAAATGTTAAAATCCTTTTTTTCAAAAAACCATCCTTTCATTGATTTTTTAGTAAGTGTTGCAACATTTACATAACTATTCTAGCATTACCAAAAAAACAAATCAAGGAACAATATTTTCCAAAAACGTACACGTACCCCTATTTTTTCGACTCTTTTACCTTGAAAATCCCTTTATAATACGATAAATCATTTTTACTAATAGCACCAATTAAACAAGAAAAAATAAGATATAAAGCACCAGTAGCTCCAAGCTCAACAAAGGTAAAAAGCCTTCCACTGTGTGAGGCAAGGATGGGTAAATTAAAAATAAATCTTGCAGTAACAGTAGCAAAAATAACAGAAGCTATCGGCTTTAATACCCACTTACCAATAGGCGTTGCAACCCTTGATACCTCAAGCAGCTTTAAAATACTAAATGTTGTATTAACAAGCTCTGTTATAAAAATTACAGCCACATAACCCTTAATTCCAAAGGAGGGTAAGAGAAGAATTATGAAAATAACACTAAGAAGCGAATCAACGATATTTACCCTCATAGTATAAAGCTGGTATCCAAGCCCCTTTAACATTGCATCAACTGCTCCATCAAGATACATAAGAGGAATAAGTGGTGCAAGCAGTCTTATGTAAATTGAGGCTTGCTCGCTATTATATATGTAAATTCCAAGCTCGCTTGAAAAGCAAATGAATATCCCACTTACTCCAAGAGAAAATAGCAAGGATGCATCAAAAACCCTTGAAACAATGCTTCTTATTCGTTCCTCGTTTTTACAAGCAAGCGCAGAGGAAAGCTCTGGGACAAGTAACGAGGAAAAGGAGCCTAAAATTGCAGACGGGAAAAGTAAAAGAGGAACAACCATTCCGTGCAAGACTCCATATGAAGCAAGCGCCAGTGACGTGTTAACCCCGTTTTTTCTAAATCCCCAAGGAATAAGCAAATGCTCAGCAGTAGAAAGTGCAGAACGAGCATAAGCACTTATTGCAACAGGAAGTGCAATGGGAATAATTCTTGTGTCAAAATTGTCATTTTCAGACACGTTATCGACATTTTTAGCATTTTTTTGATAATGCCTTGCTCTGTCGAAAATGTATAGCACCCCTGAAACGACAACCCCTATCCCCTCAGCAAGCGCACCGCCACCACTAACGGCAATACAGGCGTATTCAATACCCTTGGGTGCAATCGTTAAAAGCAAGGCTGTAACCACAAAAATTTTAAACCCCTGCTCACAAAGCTGTGAAATAACATTTTTATAAACTCTACGTACCGCATAGAAATATCCATTTAAAGCACTACAAACAGAAATGGGCAAAAGAGAAAAGGACATAAGCCTAAGACAGGAGGAGGCACGAGCATCCTTCAAAAGATGCAAGGCAATATTATCAGCACTTATAAATAAAATAAATGAAGCAATAGAGCCAAAGAACAAGCAATATAAAATTGCATTTTTCATTATTTTTCGTACACGTGTGCTTCCTTTTTTGTCAATGCTTCTTAAATTGTCCTCGGGCAGAGCAGAGGAAACAAGCCTTACCACCGCCATGTTTATTCCTGAGGTTGCAAGGGTTATCAAAAAACCATAAACGCCACCGCAAAGAGTAAGAAGCCCCATTCCCTCAGCCCCAACCTTGCCAGTTACATAAACACCAAAGCTAACAGAAATGCCACGCATAATAAGTGCAACAAGCGAAAGTAAAAATGCGTTAAAAAAGTATTTTTGTGTTTTGTTCAAATTCATCACCACACATTCAAGCCCCTTGGCTTGTTTGAAATTCTACGCAAAGTAAATATATGATAATAAATTAAAAAAATATGCACCGACAAGGTGTCGGTGCATAAAAATTATTTAACAATAAGAGTAATAATTTCAAATGGCTTGTAGTCAATAGTAACACAGCCGTCCTTAATTTTAAGCTCCCTTTGCTTTTTCTCACAAAGATTTCCAAGATAAGCACTTGTAGCCTCAAAGCCAAGCCTTATAGTAGCCTTGCCCCTTGTATTCTTTGTTTCGTAAAGACGAATAATGGTCTCATCTCCGTATTCAGCCTCCTTAATAGTCTCAATTACTAAGCTATTTGTGCTAACTGATACAAGAGAATATTCGGAAGGAAGTGAGCCTGTGCCACTTGTCTTAACGGCAGTCATAGGAAGATTTAGGTCATATGCATACTTAACAACATCACAATTCTCAACACTATTTGCGTGTGGATAAATAGAATAAGTAAACTCGTGACTACCAATATCATTGAAATCACCCATGTTGCCAGGGTTCCAAGCAGACTTGATAAGAGTTAGTCTCATATCGCCATTGTGAATATCGTGTCCGTACTTGCAGTCATTGATTAAGCTCACACCATAATTGCCCTCGGAAAGGTCAGCATATTTATGAGCACAAACCTCATATCTTGCATGGTCCCAGGAGGTGTTATAGTGAGTAGGACGTTTAGTTGTACCAAATTGAATTTCATAGGTTGCACAGTCTGTGTTAATATCAACAGGGAAGGAAACCTTTAAAATTTGACGCTTTTGTTGCCAATCCACCTTTGTTTCAAAGTCAATTTTAGGCATGTCCTCATAGAACCAAATTGTTTGCTCAATGGTGCTTTCCATATGCGCTTTCTTGTAGTGAATACCCACTCTGGCACCATCATCTATGGTATATACATCAAAGGCGTCTGAAAGCTCATATTCCTTATCGGATGCCGAGCGTTGAAGCTCCCAAGCATCGTAATTGAATGGATAGTCCTCAAGAGCAATGAATCTATTAGCCCCTTGTCCCTTCTTAATAACCTCACGATGATTTTTCTTATCATAAATAGAAGCAATGTTGTAATTCTTATCAAGCTTAACAGTAAAGAATTTAGTAAATACTGTATTGCCCTTAACCTCAATAGAATTTTTTGCCTCTGTATTTGTAATTACCTTGTAGCCCTTAGGTGGAATATCCTTTACATAAACACTCTTGCCATCTATCTTAACACAGCCGGAGCCCTTAAAGGAGTGTGGATTGAATACAGCATAGCCCTTTGTGTTGGCATTTGAAGCAACATAGTCAAATGCGCCCTGTCTGATTTTTGAGGTCACCTCTCTTATACCAGCATAATCAATATCACTTCTGTCATAAACCTCTTTAATTGATGAGCCAGGAATAATATCGTGGAACTGATTTGTCAAAAGCGTTTCCCAAGCATTATGTAGCTCTGCCTTAGGGAATTTATCCCCTCTTAGCTTACCAAGCATAACGCTGAGTGCCTCAGCATCAAGCATTAAAAACTCGCAATTTCTGTTGTTTTTCTTGTTTTTTGCAATAGAGGTATATGTTCCTCTGTGGAATTCAAGATAAAGCTCACCCTGCCATTTTGGAAGTAGCTCAGGATTTTTCTTAATATCTCTTTCCTTGTTTTGTAAGAATTCAGTAGCAGTACCAATGTAAGATTGAGCAACACCTGGAATACCGTGCTTTGAACGACGTAGCATTTCAAGCATATCATCAGTAGGTCCGCCACCTCCGTCACCCCATCCAAAGGTTAGAAGTGCTTCGCTTGATAGAGCCTTTTGCTGATATCTGTTATAAGCACCATCAATATAAGGAAGAGTAGCCATAGGAATGTAGGAGCACTCTCTTTCAGGAATGCGTCCCTTTCTTTCCTCCTGCGCAGTCATAAACTGTGTATTTATCGAGGTTCCGTCAATACCACACCACTCAAAGGTGTCGTATGGCATAGTGTTTGTGTCGTTCCAACCAATTTTAGAGGTAACAAACCAGTCAACCTCACTCTTTTTAAGAATTTGAGGAAGAGCAGCCGCATAACCAAAAACGTCAGGAAGCCAAAGAACCCTTGACTCAACTCCAAACTCGTCCTTGAAGAAGTTTTTACCATATTGAACCTGACGAACAAGGCTCTCACCACTGGATAGATTGCAGTCCGCCTCAACCCACATAGCGCCCTCAACCTCCCAACGACCAACCTTAATCATAGCCTTGATTTCCTCATAAAGGTCAGGACATTCCTCCTTAACCATCTTATAAAGAACTGCCTGTGAGGACATGAACTTGTATTCTGGGTATCTCTTCATAAGCTCAATAACAGTAGCAAATGAGCGTTGCGCCTTTTCCGCTGTTTGTTCAAGAGTCCATAGCCAAGCAATATCAATATGAGTGTGACCGATGCAAAGAGTTTTTATATCATTGCTCTTACAGGTCTTGCCGTAGAATTCCCTCTTTAAAAATTCATTTGCCACCCTTACAGACTCGCTAAATTCCCTTGAAGGGATTTTAAGCATATTAAGAAGAGAAGCACCCTTTTCAAGAGTTGCAACTATTGTTTGATATTCACGTGTGTTTTCTGGTAAAAACTCAATAGCCTGAAATGGTACAGCAAGGTTATAGTAAAGCTCCTTAACCTCGGCATCCTCTATTACGACATCTGCAAATAGCTTTAATGGATTCCTGCCTGCGTTCATTCCAGAATAAGCATATAGCATAACATCGTAGCAGCCCTTTTTACCATCAAGCATAAAATATGTATGATTAGTGTCTAGTCCTTGCTTTATTTTGCCATCAACATATGCAATAAACTGCGGATTTATAGCATCCCAGCCTTGAATTTGAGTTTTTATGCTTACCTTTATATCGGTGTTCCTGTATTCCTGTGGAACACAAACCTTAAAGCTAAACCAAACGTGCTCATCACGTTCAAAGCCCCAAGTAGCATCTGACTCAAATGGCTTAAAGTCCGACGTATCAGGAAGCACTGAGCCACTTTTATATCCACAATCCTTATAAGTAATATTAGTTATAGGAAAGGATTTTACAGTGTAGCTGTTTCCTAAATGATTTAGAATAGCACGCAAATTACGTATTGATTCAAAAATTGGTTTCATATATAACCCCCCAAAAAATTTTGCTACTAAAATTCTATCATATAAATAATAAAAATGCAATAAACATTTGATTTTTTTAAGGTAATATGATAAGATAATAAAAACGGCAAAGAAAGGGGAGCAAAATGCAGGAGCTTGACAGAACTGAAAGGCTATTTGGTAAGGAAAATGTAGAAAAGCTAAAAAGGAAGCGTGTTATAGTTTTTGGCATAGGCGGAGTCGGTGGCTACGTGTGCGAGGCGCTTGCACGTACAGGAGTTGGCAAAATCGACCTTGTTGACAATGATACAGTTGCCCTTTCCAATATCAATCGTCAAATAATTGCCCTACACTCCACGGTTGGCAAGTACAAAACCGAGGTAATGAAGGAAAGAATATACGACATAAACCCAAGCATAGAGGTAAATACCTACAATACCTTTTATACAAGGGAAAATGAAAAAGACTTTGATTTTTCAAAATACGACTACGTAATCGACGCAATCGACACAATTTCAGCAAAAATCTCTCTTGTCGAAAAATGCAACGAGTGTGGTACAAAAATAATCTCATCAATGGGAACAGGAAACAAAATCGACCCCTGTGCATTCAAGGTTGCAGATATTTATAAAACCTCAATGTGTCCACTTGCAAGAGTAATGCGTACGGAGCTTAGAAAAAGAGGCATAAAAAAATTAAAGGTCGTTTATTCCGAGGAAAAGCCAATTGAAATAAACGCAGAAAAGGAAGAAAACGGTAGAGTAGCACCAGCCACCTGCGCCTTTATCCCACCAATTGCAGGGCTAATTATCGCCTCCGAGGTAATAAAGGAGCTAATGCAATGACCTTTGACTTTTTAAAATATATCAGCCTACGTATTTACGAAAGATATCAAACCCTTGAAAAGAACATAAAATCCTTAAGCAATTCCTTTTATGACTCCTATATTGATTTGCAGGAGGAGCTGACTCGCTATATAATCTTTGATTTTGATATCGAAATTAAATCCCGTCGCTCCCTGGGTGAGCTATTAAGAATAGTCGAGGTAAGGGATATTCTTATAAATACCCTTAATCTAAATGAGCATACATATAACAAGCTGCTTGATTACAACCAAAAAATCAATGCACATAAGCATAGCGGTGAAAAGAAAATAGAGCTTGAAATTGTGCTTAAATATATAACAATTTTCTATGATTATAGCTCCACCTATGCAAGATATAAGGGAATAGAGCCTCAGCCACTTGACATAGACTACTTTATTGAAATCTTTGGAGCTCTTGAAAAGGAAAACCAAGAGTTAAAGGGACAAATTGAGGAATACAGAGAGCTTGTTATTCAAAGCAATCTTGACAAGGAGGAAAAGGAAAGATATCTGCTCCTTCTTTCATATGCAGAAATTAGCAACCAATCCCTTGAGGAGCAAAACAGGGAGCTCCGTTCACGTCTTGACGAGCTATCCACACTAAAAAGTCATATTGATAGTCGCTTCGACCAAATAGACAGAAGACTTAGCCGAATCGAAAGTAAATCAGGAGGAAAAGGTGAGCCAAGGACGCTAACAATAGCGGAGCAAATCCTTAAATCCTCTGAAAAGAGCCTTTTCTACCTTGACACAGAGAAAAATCTTATCGCTTGGAAGGGGCTAGTAATAATTATTGCACTTGCCTCAATAATTATAAATATCATAACCTCATATTTCTCAACTAAATGGTTTGAGCTTTATTCAACATTTACACTTTTTGAGAACCTGTGGATGATTTTACAGCTTTGCATAATGATTTACGCAATAAAGGCAACACAAATTTATGACCTTGATAAATATATGAAAAACACAATGGAAAGGTTTTATTGTGACTCCTATGGAGTTCCAAGAAAGCAAGGCACCAAGGGTAAGTATAAGGCACTTTTTGTCCTTTCAATAATCGGTTCATTGTCGCATATCTTTCTTGGAATTGTTGACCAAACAATGAATATGAAATACCTTGCTCCAATGCTTGCTTTTGAAATTTTATCACTCATAATGGCATTTGTTTTGTTTTTTGTGGCAAGGGAATTTTTCTCACGCTATTGCGTTATGCTTCACACTGTATGCAATAAGGACGGTGTAGAGGAAACCTTCGTTGATGATAATATAACAGGCAAGCTAATTCCATTTGATGAATACCTAAAAATATTTGATGTAAACGAATAATTAAAGCTCCTTGCAAAAAGCAAGGGGCTTTTTCATTGACTAAATAAAATAAGTGTGCTAAAATATACTTGTTTCATATGCCTTCGGAGCATTCGGCTACGGCTAAGCAAAGGAGGCTTTAAGGTATGAAACAAAAACCAAAGGACCTTGGCTTAGTTGTCGGGGCAAATCTAAAACGTCTAATTAAGGAATCTGACTGTAAAACACAGGAGGAATTTGCTTATCGCTTTGGCACAACGCCAAGAAATGTAGGACGATGGATAAACGAGGGAATAAGAAACCTTGACATCATTCAACAAATAGCAATATTCTTTGACGTTGACGTTTTAACTCTCCTCTTATAAAGAGGGGAGTTTTTTATTTTTTACAGGACAAATCCTGTCCTGTTCAAGCAAGCATAAAGGTGTCATAATGTATTTGAAAGGAGGAAAAATATGAAAAACTACGAAATTGAAAAATACATAGACAGGAATTACGAGCTTGAAAGCATAAGCATAGAGGAATATATAGACCTATGCAAGGAGCTATCAGCCCCAAAGAATTACAAAATGGTAGTAGAGGAGAATAAAAAGTATGATAAATATTCCTCTCTATTAAGAAAAAGAATAGACCCACAGCGAATGTCAATAGATGCCTTTGAAGAGCTGATAAGAGAAATTTGCAAGGCAAAAAACGACACTGAAATTAACGAAATCATGGCAAAGCACAGCCTTCCCTAATCAAGCACAGCACCTTTAAAAAAAGCTTAATCGACTCAACTTTTGGTTGCAAAAACTCAACTTTTGGTTGATTGCTTTTTAATATCTTATATACTATAATTATTATAATAGGGGGTGCTATAATGACGCTTGGAAAAAGGCTGAAATTCTTGCGAAGAAGAAATTATTATACTCAGCAACAGCTTGCACAGGAATTGAATATAAGTGCACAGGCAATTTCAAAGTGGGAAAATGATTTGTCCGAGCCAGATTTGGCAACTCTTAGAAAAATTGCAGAGCTGTACAATATGTCAATAAGTGAGCTTTTAGAATTTTAAACATTATATTTAAGGAGATACATATGAACAATTCAATGGTAATTGGTTATTGCAAGGAATGTGGAATTGCAGTAACACAAGCAAACCTACATTCTACAACACCTGTTGTTATGTGTCAGGCATGTCACAACGCACAGCTTCAGGCAGAGCAGGATGCAATTCAAAACGAGAAAAAAAGAAAGGAATACGATAAGGCTTCAATGAGAAGAAAGAGAAATCTTAGCATTTACTTTGGAGCAGCAGTAGCAACAATAATACTTGTTATCTTTATTGTAAATTCCTTTATCAATCCAGCCCTTGGTAGCATCGGCGCAAACATCGGAGGAGGCTTAATTTTATCCTACATAGGCTTCTCATTTACCGCATCAATGTTCTTTGACGGCGTAGTAAGAGGCTTTCTTGAATGGATGTTTACAAGAACAATAAACTTCCCAGGTCTTATTTTCTCACTCGACCTTGACGGAATTATTTGGTTCCTTACAGTAAAGCTAATATTTGGTATTCTTGGCTTCCTTGCAGGCGTTTTGTTTGCAATCTTGGGAGTAATAATTGCATTTTTAATGGCACCAGTTGTTTACCCATTCTCACTTATGCACCAAAACAGATGCATAAGAACAGGTAATACAGTTGATTTTGACTAATATTATTAAGGAGAGCAAAAAATGAAAAGATTTTTACTTATCATTCTTGCTTGTATTCTTACCTTTACACTAGTTGCTTGCGGAAGCAAGGAGGACAATAGTGGAAGCACCAACACAAGCACAGACACTAGCACAGATATAAGCACTGATACTAGCACAGATACAAACGAAGAGCCAACACCTCAATTAAAGGACTTTGAGGGAATTACATTTACAAGCAATACAGTTGACTATGACGGAAACGAGCACGTAATTCAAATTGAAGGCACACTCCCACAGGGCGCAAGCGTTGCTTACACAGGCAACAAGGGAACAGACGCAGGTACATATAATGCAACAGCAGTAATTACCTGTCAGGGCTACAACCCATTAACACTTAATGCAACACTTACAATTAACAAGTTAAATCTCGTTCAGGGTAGCATTACCTTTGATAGTCAAACCTTTGAATATGACACAAACGAGCATACAATCACAGTAACAGGAAATATTCCAGCAGGCGTTACAGTATCATATTCAGGTGGCGAAAATAGTAAAAACGGAGCAACAAACGTAGGAAGCTATACAATTGTTGCAACAATTTCAGGAAAAAACTATAATACCATAACCCTTGAAGCAACATTAAAAATCAAATCAAAGGAAGAGCTTTTAAACGTTCATTTCTTTAATGGTAAGGTTTATTTTCAAAACGCACTTGATAACAACAGACTTTATGTTTATGACGGAAATACAATAACAATGGTTAACAGGGACATTCCAACCAATATGGTAACAGTTGGCACGGATATGTTCTACATAAGCACAAACCTTCTTTCAAAGAGCATAAGTATGCTTGATAGCACAGGAAAGGTAACAGACCTTTTTGACGTATCAGCAGAAATGATTGCAACTGACGGCACATATATTTATTACAATGTAAACAGCCTCTTTGATGCAGAAAAAACAGGTATTTACAAGGTAAAGGTAAGCGATTTAAAGAACGACAGCATTGATGCAGAGCCAATTAAGCTAACATCAGCAAAATCCGAATATATCATATACGCACAGGGCAATATTTACTTTGCAAACAAGAGCCAGAGCTCAAGGCTTTATGCAATTTCAACATCAGCAAGTGGAGCAGAGCCAACCCTTATTTATGATTATAAGGTATCAGAAATTACTACCGATGGTAAAAAGCTATATTTTACACGTTCACATAACTTAACCTCAGCAATTTTCAGCATTGACGTAACAGATGGATTGATGACAGCCGTAACCGATGAAAGCGACAAGGTTCAAAAAATCACAATGTCCAATGGAAAATACCTAACCAAGATAAATGATTATATCTACTTTATGAACACAGATATGCTCACATCAACAATCTTTGGCGACGGAATTTATAAGGCTCCTGCTAATGGTAGTGGTTGGGTAAGTGATGCGTGGACACTTCTAACAGGCTCAACAAAGATAATTGAAGCAGAAAATGATAATGTATATTCATTAACCACTGACGGTGAAAGCCTATACTATTACAGAACAAGCACAAAGCACCTATATAAATACGACCTTGAAAACGGAACAGAAACAGACCTAATGCAGGGTTATGTTCCACCAGTTGAAAAGCAAATAATTACAACCTACTACGAAAAGGCTGTAATGCACAATGGAGAAATCTACTTCATCAATATGAAGGATGGAGGAAAGCTCTATAAATACAACCCACAAACAGATGCAGAATACAGGCTAACAGGCGTGCAGGTAGCAGACTTTGCAATTTATGATAACTACCTCTATTATTGTTCAGTAAAGCTCCTTGTAAACTTTGACCTTTACAGAATGTCACTTCTCAATGGTGAGCCAGAGCTCATTTCAAAGGAAAAGTGTATGAATATGTCATTTTATAATGACAAGATTTATTACACCAATTACAGCGACAAAAATACTCTTAACTCTATGAACCTTGACGGTACAGAGAACACTATACTATATGGTGTAAATGACGGAGAAAAGAGTGTTAGTGCAGGTAAAACAACAATTTACGACGGATATGTATATTTCGTAGCTAACGATCAGCTATACAGATATAGCCTAACAAATAAAACAGCAGAGCTTGTAAATAAGGACTTAAAGCCACTTGAATACATAATTCATAATGGTAAAATCCTACTTATGAACTGTGACGGCTTAAAGAACCATGTTGATATTTATGATATTGCAACAGGCACAACTACAAAAATAGCTGATATGGGCTTCTCAGGGGTATCCGATGATGCAAGAGGTATGTTCGTTTATAACAATGAATTTTACTTCTATCGTAATGTAGCCGCAGGAAGCAAAAGCAAGGGACTTTACAAGATAGAAAACGGCGAGGCTGTTTTACTTGATGCAATGGAGGGCTACTATGTATGCGAAACCATTGTTGACGGTGATAAGGCATACTTTATCAACGTATGGCAGGTAAAGGATTCAGTTCCAACACCATCAAGCGATGCAGCAATCTACGAGCTAGACCTTAAAACCTACGAAACAACAAAGCTAAACTAAACAAAAATGCTCCCAAACGGGAGCATTTTTCTATATACAATAAAATAAGAGCCGTAAAAAGCTCTTATTTTTTATATTTTTCAATATGCTTCTTAATTGCTTCAAAGGAAGCATCACTTAAATGATGCTCAATCTTACAAGCATCCTCGGATGCCGTTTGCTCGTCAACTCCAAGCATAACAAGAAATTCTGTAACAAGCTCGTGCCTTTGATAAATTTTAAGAGCGATTTCTCGTCCACACTCCGTAAGCTCAATATATCCGTTCTTGTCAACAGTGATATATCCACCATCTTTAAGAATACCAACAGCTCTTGAAACACTAGGCTTTGAATAGCTCATATATTCAACAATATCAATCGAACGCACTGGTCCCTTTTTAGAAAGAACAAGTATAGTTTCAAGATACATCTCGCCAGATTCCTGTAAGCTCACTAAAATCACTCCCTTTAAACATTATATAATTATTTTATCATACAAAATAATAAAATTCAAGGCTACGGTAAGCACAAATAAAAATTTTATAAAGAACAAAAAGAAAAGCACTCTTAAAAAAGAGTGCTTTTGAATTATTTGTCCTCAGCAACTGGCTTTCCACAAGCAGGGCAGATTAAGTCCTCTGGCTCAATTTCTTCACTGTCAAAGCAGATTGGCTCGGAGCAGTGTGGACACATAATTTCCATAAAGCCCTCGCAATCACAGCAGTCATCCTCACAGCAATCGCAGGAATCACAGTCGTCCTCACAGCAATCACATGGGTCAGCATCACACTCGTAAACGTATTCCTCAACGTCACCAAGGTCATGGTCAATTTCCTCAATGTAATCGCCAAGTGTAGCAACCTCATCATCCATATCAGCAATAGTTGTTGTAATGTCAGAAAGAAGGTCGATAATTGCATTTAAAACCTTACCCTCAGGCTTTGTTGTGTCAAGGTTAAGACCCTCAGCAAGACCCTTGATGTAAGCGCATTTTTCAAGAATATCCATTTCGTTCATGCTCATTCTCCTTTACTCAAAGACAAATTATTTGTTTACTCTTTCAAGGTATTCACCAGTTCTTGTATCAATTCTGATGATTTCACCCTCATTGATAAAGATAGGAACTCTAACAACTGCACCTGTTTCAAGAGTAGCAGCCTTTGTTACGTTAGTAGCTGTATCACC
>JAZQHJ010000177.1:0-5329 GCA_045540515.1 Eubacteriales bacterium | reverse complement strand
GGACACCACTCAGATTTGGGTGAAAGTGCCTTCACAGGAACTCAGCGATATGCTGATTCAAGCATTGAAAGCTCTGGATTTGGCGTAAGAGGAAAAACTGAAATTCCAAACGGAGATATAATTCAAAAATCTAACTCAACCTCAACACAGGTAAGAAGACTATTAAGAGGTATTTCCGACAGCGATATTTACATAACAAACTATGTAAAATATAGTGGAATGTATTTAAGCTTCCACACCCTGTTTTCATATGATTCCAATCCTTTGATTTTTGCAGGCGCAAACGGACTTGGAAATCGTCAGGTTGTTTTCGGCTTTGACCTACACGATTCAGACTTTGCCCTAACAGCAGATTTTGTAATTCTTATGCGCAACCTACTTGAATATTCATTCCCAGATGTTATTGACCAAACCAACTACATTGTTGGCGAGGAGGCAATTGTAAACATTGTTGCAAATGCCACAAACCTAAAAGCAACATCACCAACAGGAAGGGATATTTATATCGAAACGGACGGAGCACAAACAGCTCTGTTGCTTACAGAGGTTGGCACATATGAAATATCAATGACTATTGCAGGCAATGAGCTAACCTACAAGCTTTATTCAGGAGCACATCCTGACGAAAGCGTCCCAGCAGTTGACGGGGAGGAGCTATCACTTGAGGGTGAAATGACCTACGAGAAAATTGATGGAAGATATGACCCATTAAATGTTCTCTTTATTGCAATAGCAGTATTATTCTTGGCGGATTGGGGGGTATATTTGTATGAAAAATATCAGCTTCGATAATCCGTATCTATTGCTAATTGCAATTCCTGTAATACTAGCAATATTAATCCCTTATTTCATAGTAAGAAATAAGGACAACAAATCATCAACCTGGATAATTTCGTTATTTTTCCATATCGCTATAACAGTGCTCGTTGCTCTTGCGGTTGCAGGACTTTCAAGAACAACTCTGCTTACAGAAACAAGCATATATGTTGTAGCGGACGTATCCCACTCATCTGAAAGAAACCTTGACCAAATTGATGAGTACATAAACGAAATCAACGAAAATCTACCAGAAAAAACAAAGCTAGGAGTTGTGTGCTTTGGCAAAAACTGTATCATCACAACCCCACTTGGCAGAAGGGTTGTTAGCGTAAAGGACTCAGGTGTTGATGAAAGTGCAACCAATATTGCTGGTGCACTTAGCTTCACTGAAAACCTTTTCACAGGCGATTCCTTGAAAAGAATAATCCTTATAACTGATGGAAATGACACCGTAAGCGAAAGCACGGGTGCAATAGCCTCAACCGTTGAAAGACTAACAGAAAACGGCGTTCAAATTGATGCAATTTTCCTTGATAACACCTTGAAGGAGGGCGAAAAGGAAATTCAGCTTCTTGAAGCAGAGCATTCAAGCACAGCATACCTTGGAAAGGAAAGCGAGGTAAAGCTCCTTGTTCAATCCTCAGCTAATACACAAGCAATGCTGGAGCTTTATTCAAGAAATCTAGCTGACGAAAATGCAGAATTTGAAAAGCTTTCACAAAGCGTTATATTGCTTGAAAAGGGACTAACCACAACAAGGCTAACTCTCCCGACAAGTGAGGCAAGCACCTATGAATATAAGGTGGAAATTGTCTCACAGGACGATATATCAAGTGTTAATAACACAAGATATTTTAGACAAAGCGTTGTCGGCAAGGAAAAAATACTTCTCATAGCAGGTGACCAAAACGATATAAGCGTAATAAAGGGAATTTACGCAGAAAAGGCTGAAATTGATTCCTATGTTGTAAGCAACAAGGGAACAAGAGTCCCATTTATGCTAGAGGAGCTTGTTAAGTATGACGAAATCATTCTTTCAAACCTCGACATAAGAAATATAAAAAACGTAAATGCCTTTATTGATTCGCTTGATATGGTTGTTTCCCAGTATGGAAAGAGCCTTATAACCCTTGGCGATATGAAGATTCAAACCAATTCCGATGATGTACTTCTTAAAAAGCTCTCCGAGCTACTTCCAGTAACCTATGGTAATACCAAGAGAGACGGAAGACTTTACACAATCGTAATGGATGTATCTCACAGCATGTATATGGCATCGAAATTTACAACAGCCAAGCAGTCGGCGATTCAGCTAATTTCAGTTCTTGACCCTGATGATTACGTTTGCCTTGTAGAGTTTTCGGGCGACGTAAAGGTTCAAACACCAAGAAAGGTAAAGGACTGTAAGCAGGAGCTGACAAGCTATATAAACGGCTTGAAGCCAAGCCACGGAACCGATATCGGACTTGGACTTGAGGAGGCGCTCAAAACCATAAAAGCCCTCAACCTTACTGAAAATCAGGTAATGGTAATCTCTGACGGCTTTAGCTTCCGTAGTGAGCACGATGCACAGGAAATAACAAAGGAGCTATACAGCCAAGGAACAATAGTTTCCACAATCTGTACCTTCATTCAGTCTGAGGGAACAAGCGGACGCACAACGCTTAATACAATAGCAAGCCTTGGTGGAACAAAATCCGCATATATAATTTCAAGACCTGAGGATGTTGCAGGAGTCGTATTTGGACAGGTTGCTGACCAAATCGGCGCTGTAATTATCGAAAAGGAGGCAAGCGTTAATATTGCAAAGCACAAGGATGCAATTGCAAACGGACTTAGCAGTATTCCAAACGTGTCAACCTTTATAATCTCACTTGAAAAGTACGATGCAACAGTTCCTCTAACCATAACCTACCAAAAGGACAATGGCTACGTTGAAACGGTTCCATTCTACGCATACAGAGCACACGGAAATGGCAAGGTGTCAAGCCTTACAAGCTCACTCAGTGGCACTTGGACAAGGCTTTGGAGTCAAAGCGACAAGGAGGCCCTTGTTAACAACCTTGTAGAAAGCAACACGCCTAAGGAGAGAGTTGACTACCCATTCACAATCGGCATTGAACGCACAGACTTTAATGCACACCTTGAAATTGTTCCAAGCGTGCTAAATCCAGATGCTATTACAAAAATCAAAATAACAGCTCCAAACGGCAGAGTAACAAATAGAACACTTACATTTGATGCAAAAAAATACTTCTATGACTTTGCTATAAATCAAATCGGCACCTATACAATAGATATTACCTATTCCTATGATGAATCAAGCTTTGAGACAAGCACCTCATTTAATATTCCATACACGAAGGAATATAATGAGTTTGCAACCTGTGATAAGTTTAATATCTATGCATTTTTAAGAGGCAACGGAGAAATCTATGTTGACCAAATCCCAAGCCTTGAATACGATGTAGAAAAGGTAACAACCTACAAGCAAAGCTTTGCAACAATGCTACTTATAATAGCAGTTATACTCTTTGTAGTTGACGTATTCGTTCGAAAATTAAGAGTAAAGAAAAAATCAGCAAAAAGGTGAAAGGAGAATTTGTAAAATGACAAAAAGACTAATTGCGCTTTTACTTATTGCATTAACACTATTCTCCTTGTCAGCTTGTACAGGAGAATACCAATTCGGTGTTGGCACAGGTAATAACAATAATAATAGCACTAGCACAGACACTGATACAAGCACAAATACAGACACAGGGTTGGACGGATATATACCACCAGCAATGAATGATGACCCAACGGACGACTTTGTTGTAACCCTTAAAGTGGACGGACAGCCGTACACTCCAAGAATGGATATGTATGCTCACTGGAACGACGGAAGCAGTATTCACACTGCCAAGGTTGACAAAAATGGCGTTGCAAGAATTGACGGGCTTGACGGCGACTACAAGGTAACCCTTTCAGCAGTACCAAACGAGTACACCTATAACCCAAACAGCAATATTGCAACCAACGATAAAAGAAGCATAGTGCTTGATTTATACACCCTAAACCACCTATCAGGTGGAGGAACTGACAGGTACAATTGTTATTCGTTTAGATACACAGGAGTATATTGTGCAACAATAAATAGCCCAGAGGACGCAATATTTTTCCAATATGCTCCAAACGGAATGGGCACATACTCAATTGAAAGCTGGGTAGATACGACAGCGGACAATGTAAATCCTTACATAGAGGTTTATTATGGCAACTCTCAATGGAAGGAATACGAAAGAACAATTGATGACGGTGGACCTGTTGGAAGCTATACAATCAATTTTGTTCACGAGGTGAGCATTGCAAAGGAAAATATCAGTGCAGGTGGACAGGCGACATATACATTTGCAATCAAGGCAGAAACAAAAAACAACAAATATCCAATCACAATCACCTTTGCTGTAAAGCGTAACGGAGACTTTGAGCTACCAGACTATACAGGAAGCCTAGGTAGCCCAAGTAAGGGAATGGTAAAGCCAACCTTCGACTTTACAGGCTTTGATAAAACGGCTCACGAATATGGAAATGAATTTACATTAAAGATGCCTGAATATCAATACAGTGGTTCAACCTATGTTTTTGATGAAAAACGCTTCAAATTATGGGAAAAGTCCGACGGAGGGGATGATTTTTACCATGTTTACGACGAGGAAAAATATGCATCCACCAATGGATATGGACCAATCCTGTATGCGTACATAACGAAAGCCTGTCGATTCCTTGATAAGTCATTTACTGAAATTGAGTACGATTACAAGGGTGACATTCTTTATAACAACCTAGGAGCATACAAGCATCTAATTGAGGGTGTTTCGAACACAGGAAAGCCAGGACATTATTATTGCACTAGCGAGTGCACCTGTCATGAGGGAAAAAATGAGCCTTGGGTTTGCCCTAGCACCTGTGAAACCTGTACGAATTCCTGTACGCCATGTGCTCCTGAGCTTATGAGCTTTGAGGGCTATCAGGCATATGCAAACTCTGACGGCTTAGTGCCTGTAACAAAGGATATTAAGGATTTCTTACTTGCATACTGTCAAAAACAGCTATTCTTCTACGACGGCAAGGGAACACAGGAAAATGTTCGCATAGACGGAAAGTATTTTCAAGCAGTTAAAGACTCTGGCTGGCTATTTGGCTGTGCTTACTACGAATAATACAAACAAGATTAAACAACAAAATTTAAAAAAATTTAAGCAACATTTAATATCTAAAATATAATAATATATTGAATTTTTAAAATTCATATGTTATAATGCTAATATGGTAGGTATTTCTAAAACTGCCACTTTGTGCTTTTAGATATACCAATCAAATAAATTTGTTTGTCAAAAGCAAAAATATATTTTAAGGAGGCTCTTTATTATGAAAAGAGTATTAGCAATTCTATTGTGCTTACTTCTTTCACTTGGCACAATTGCACTTGTGGCATGTAATGAGGATGACAATGGAACAACTGGTT
>JAZQHJ010000176.1:0-32362 GCA_045540515.1 Eubacteriales bacterium | reverse complement strand
GAAACATGTTGTCTTCCTAAGACCGCCTTGGCCTCCGACTTGGTGCGACCTTGCTTGTTGTAGCCTCACTTACTGTATTTTCATTTTCTACCACAGCTACATTTTCTTCTTTTGTAGCCTCAATTTCTTGTGGCTTTCTTTTGATTGAGCCCTTAGGAGTTGTTGTTACTATGCTTTTAACTGAAAGCTCTATGCTCTCACAGGATGCACCTGCACCAGCGGTAAGAACAACTTCATTCTTAGTAATTCTTTTTGCTTTTTCATTTTCTAAGCTCATTGTTCTACCTCCTTATCTTGCAATTTCTGCAATTACTGATGCATTTACATCTGCACTTACGTGTGCATAGCTAAATGGTTCGATTGCAATTTCGTTGCCCTGTGAATCAACTACAAATACTCTGAATGCATTGTAGTTGAGAACGAAGCCCTCTCCTGTTGTGTCGCCATCGTTACCATAAAGAACGAATGAAACACTGGAATCATCAATTGCAATTCTTTCTGATGTTACTATATCAGCACGTGTTACATTGTAGCCATATGAGGTATTCATAAAGATGTGTGAAATAATCATCTTATTTTGCTTATCCTTCATAATTGTATTGTACTCTGAGTACATTCTTACAATGTCATCACGAAGCTGTTCGTAGTTTAGTGAATAATATTTGTTGTAGGTCTTATCAAATTTTAGGTATTCGCCATTTTGATAAGCAAGTGTGAAATATAGTGATGCACCATTTTCAAGTGCCTTTAAGAACATATAGTCTCTATCACCATCCATATTGATTGCATTTCCTGCAAATTCAACTGAACCGTGTAGAACCATTCCGTAAAATGGCACTGCTTCGCTTTGTAGGTTAAATCTACTTGAGTCAAGAGATGCGCCCACAATTGCTTCTGTGTGCTTTAGTGTGAAGCTGTTACCAGCATTAAGAATTATGCCGTAATTCTTGTCATCAAACTTTTGAAGCATGCTTACTACATTATCCTTTGATGCCTCTCTGTCAAAGAACTCACCCTTCTTGTCAAGGTCTGAGTTTACATCCGAGCCAAGGGTTGAAAGCATAATGCTCTTTAAGTCGTACTCTGAAATGTCCTCATAGAACTTTTCAAATGCAAGTGCAAATGAGCCAGAGGAGATTGCAACTCCACCAGTTCGTTCAAACATTTGTGTTGCTGCGTTATATTGACGCTTTGTTGAGTATCTGTTATCAAGTGTTTTTACACCTGTTTCAGTGTACTTAAATCCACTAAAGCTCTTTAACTTTTGTGAATATGTAAAGTCAAATTCTGGTGCAACGGTTGAACCGTCATTAACTCCGTTCATATAAGAAAGGAGTCTATCCATTCCGTCAGCGCCACCAAGCTTCTTTTCCCATTTTACATAGGTTGGATACTTGGAGTCTAGTCCACCATTTGCAAAGCCCTTTAGGATGAAGGACATATTTCCTACTCCATCACCGCTAAGGTCCTTGTGAATATCAATTACATTATCAAAGGTTGTAAGTGGCTTGCTTACCTTAGTTGGGAAAGTGAGAATCTTTTCCTCAACCTGAATAGCACCGAATACCTCGATGAACAATCTTGTGAAATCGTTAATTTGCTCAGCCTGAAGCTTTGAAATATCGCCCTTAGCTGTTAAGTAATCTCTGTAATACTTAGCCATACCAACATAGCTTGCCTCCTCGGAGGTTGAAGCCTCGTGGTTGGAAAGAAGTGCATATTTTACCTTACATTTTCCTGCATAATAATCATCAGGGTCTGCCTTTACTCCAACTAGCTTTGAGCTTGATACACCTGTTGACAAAGCATCGGCAAGGTCGTATGTATCTGTTGATACTAGCTTAAAGGTTGAGAATATATGATGATATTGCTCTGAGTGTGTTGAAAGAACTGTTGCAAGTGCCTCGCCATCCTCGACAATAGCAAAGAAGCCGTTAGCATTTGCACCTGAGGTATTGATTAAGCCAAATACTGGCATTGTTCTTGCCTCTAGGTTTCTTTCTGAAATTTGATATAGTGCAAAGTCAGTTCCGTAAAGACGTACTGTGAGCATATCTCTCTTATTCATTGCAACCATATCCTCGAATCTTACAAGTGCACCACTTCCGTCAGGAACAAAGGTGTAGCCTGTATTTTCTCTGTTTGCTGCTCCGAAGTATGGAAGAAGAGCTATTGATTCAACATAGTATTTTTCCTTGTTGTATTCAAGAGAGCCTGCATCAAATTCTGCTGTGAAGCCATCATTTTCAACTGTATATTTAACATTAAATGTAAAGTTTGCCTTTTCACCAAATGTAAAGGCATCTGTTTCCTCTCTTACCTTTTCGTAGTCAATTAGTAGCTGCTCGTAGGTGTAATCTGTTTGCGCCTCGAGGTAGTTAATAATATCCTGAATTGTTGTTGGTGATGAAAGGGATGCTGGCTTAATTACATAAAGCGGTGTTGTTGCACTGATAGGATATTGTCTTAACCATTTGTCTCTGATTTCTGGTAAGTATTCATTACCGTATTTATCAGTTCCATATGGGTCAATCTTTTCATATTGCAAATTGAAATAACGCTTTGCCTCATAATCAAGCTGATTGTAAAGTGCCTCATAATCCTGTACTGACATTTTTAAAGGAACAAGGAGCTCTGTTCTTGAGTCACCAAGCGTATATTGTACCAAAATTCCATTTGAATAATGGTCAACTATCTTTAATTGATTGTAGCTTACGCAATCTGTATATGAATAATATGTGCTTGACTGTGAGCTACCAATTGCACGATAGTTAAGATATAGCTGTGATAAGTACTGTGCTTTAAGCTTTTCGTCTTTAATTCTGTCAACTACATTATATGGGTTTGAAAGAAGAATCTCGCCTGTTGCTTGGTTCTTCACTGCAAGCTCACCAGAAAACTCATCAAAATATAGATAAATATTTCCATCTGGGCTTACCGCAGAAACTATCATATTTTCAAGCTTAGCCTCTGCATTTTCAAATTTTTCATTTACATAGTCCTTAGCGCCTACAAGACCAGCAAAAGCTGGAACAAGCATTAAAACGGCAAGAAGGACCGCAAGTATTCTATTTTTCATTGTGTCCTCCCTACCTATAGCTTATTTCACTCGCAATTGTTGATACAAGTGAAGCCATCTTTGAAATGAGTGATACAAATAGCACTGCAAGGAACATAATGAATATCATACCTACAATTGTTGCAATAACTGTAAGGATATTCTTTCCTGTTGAATAGTCGTGGGTTACCTGCATGCCGACAATGATAAGTAATGCCATCCAAATGTAAGCAATTGTTACTATCATTGTTGTAATTTGTGATTCTGTGCCAACTAGAATGTTGGTAAGTGCTGTTGAAATTATTACTAAAACTGGAACTGGGAATATTGCATATCCTACTGCAATATAAATGTCCTTTATGCTTCCCTCTCCATCAAATAGAGTTGTAAAGCACCAGTTTGAAATAATCCAAAGTGCGAATGGAATAATTACTGAGAAAATCTGTCCAAAGGCACTTCCACTTGTTCCCTGTGGATTATAGTAGTAGCCCTGTCCCTGACCTTGATAAATAAATGCAACGATTGTGCAAATCAAAAATACAGTTGCTGCTCTTACTGAGCCACGCTTTTCGTGCTTCAAATCCCAGTAGCCATCAAATGGATGGAACATAAGGTGGAAGCCGTAGGTAAGCTCCTCTGTGAACTTACGTGGACCTGTTTTTACTGCTGTTGCCTTGTTTATCTTTGCAGCCTTCTTAAATACCCAGCCAATACCGATGAGCACAAGAACGATTGCTACAATTACGCCTATAAATACAATTGGGTTGGATGATTTTTCTTTTCTTATTTCTTGGAATGTTGTTGCATAGTTTTCTACATCGTAAGCATTTTGGAAATAGCTAAGCGCCTCATCATATTTGCCCTCACGATATAGAGCCTTACCCTTTTCAACATAGGCTGTGTCAAAGTTGTTATTGTTTGCAAGGACCTCGTCCCACTTTTCAGCAGCCGCTGTATAATCTCTTTCGTTTTGGAGTCCGATTGCCTCATCAAGAAGACCTGCATAATCAGTTCTTCTGTAAACTGTAATTGAAGCTCTCATTTCATCCATATCGACAACTAGGATATATGTTTCCTGAACGATTTCGGTTTTTGCTACCTTCTTTCCGTTTGCATCAAGAATAGGTGCTCCGTTTTCATCTGTCATATATACGATTTTGCCGTTTTCGTCCTTTACTGCCTTTTCTACATCTACATATTGATAAGCAATAGCCTTAGCCTTTGTAAGGTTACCAAGCTGTGAGCCTGTATCTCCAAATATGTATAGTAGGTTACCGTCCCTGTCATAGGTGTAAACCTTTGAACGCTTTTGGTCAATAATTGACCATATACCATTTGGTCCACTTGCAACGTCAACGATATCGGATACTCCCTTAGGAGCATTTGCATTTGAGCCTGTTAGTGGAAGTGTGGAATCAACCGCAACCTCACCAGCAGGAGCAAAGAAGCCGTTACGCTTCATAATGTCATCACCATTAGCATTTAAGAGTCTAACTGGTGAGCCGTCCGTTAGCTTTGTTGTAATTTGGGTAAGCTGAGTATCCTCATCATCACCCTCTGCATAGTTAATTGTTGCATATACGAACTCGCCTGTTTCCTGGTCAAGGTCAAGTGTTGTATAAGCGGTTGGAATGAAGGCAATATCCTCTGCAGCCTTTGGGCTTATTACTTGAAGAAGTGCTTCAAGTGCTGAAAGAGTTACCTTTGGTGCGCCGATGAAGTTAATGAAATCACCTGCGAAGGTCATAACGATAATACCCTCTCTGTTTGTTGTTGATGCTACATAAATTCTACCATATTTATCAACAACACAGCTAACTGGGAAGTAATCTGTGCCCTCATCAATAAGGTTTGATTTTGGCTTTTTGATTTCTCTTATGAAGTTACCCTCAAGGTCAAAAACAACGATTCTTGCACTCTTGGAGTCGCATACATAAATACCGTTAAAGTCTGGGTTTTCATCGTTATTTACAACGAATAAGCTTTCTGGGTGGTCAAAATAGTCATCAACACCATTTGAGTTTACAAATGTGTTGATTTCAAATTTTAGCTTGTAGTAAGCATCCATAACAATAATTCTGCCTGTGCTTGTTACTACATCGCCGTCTCTGTTTGTTGTACCCTTGTCAACAACATATACGTTTCCGTCCTTGTCAGTATCAACATCAGAAGGGGATTTTATTGGTGTTTTGAGCCCTAATGAGATTGAATCAACCTGTTGCTGTGGAACGTATGCATCAGGAGAGTCAAGAACGTCTCCGTCAATTGAATATGTATATGTTGAATATGGTACTGTTGCACTTAATACTGTTGGAAGAAGCATCAAAAGCATAAGTGCGAATACGAATATTCTAACTAATCTTTTCATATTTCCTCCTTTAATCCTTCATACCACTGGTTGCCATTGTTTCAATAATGTTACTTTGTGTGATTACAAATACGAGAATTGGAACAATCATCATAATAACTGTACCAGCTGCTGCTGCGCCTGCACGTGCAACACCACCTGCGGTAATTTGTGTAATTGCATAGTTAAGTGTTTTGTACTGCTCACTATAAATATATGGTGAGGAGCCTGTATTCCAAAGTCCTTGGAATGAGTAGATGATAAGAGTTAGCCATGCTGGCTTAACCATTGGCATTGCAATTTGCCAAAAGGTTTTAAGCTCACTACATCCATCAAGTCTTGCACTTTCAAGCACGTCATCCGAGATTGATGAATCCATAAATTGCTTCATTAGGTAAAGTCCCATTGTTGAGCCCCACGCTGGAATTATGATTGCAAGTGGATTGTCCATAAGGTTAAGTGCTGAAAGGGTTAAAAAGTTTGCTATTGCAGTTACGGTTGATGTAAACATAAGTGAACGCTGAATCAACCAGAATATTCCCTTTCTTCCTGGGAATGGAATCTTAGCAAGTGCATATGCCGCTAAGGATGAGAAGAAAAGGTTTCCAAAGGTTCCTGCAAATGTGATTAGTACCGTGTTAAAAATGTATCTTGAAAAAGGTACCCATGATGTGTTCAAGAGACTGAACAAATCTGTAAAGTTTTTGCCTGTTGGCTTTACTACATAGAATTTTGGTGGGAACATCCAAAGCTCATCAAGTGGCTTTAAGGATTGAATTACTGTGTAGTACATAGGTAAAAACATAAATACTCCCATTATTAATAGGAAGAAGAAGATACCTGCGTCGCCTCCTACCGAACGGTTAAGGACAACCTGATGGTTTCTAACACGCATTTTTTGTTCTTTAATTCGCATATTATTGTCCTACCTTCGATAGCATTTTATTTACAAGTGAGTTTGCACCTATCATTATTAAGAATAATACAAACGCAATTGCAGATGCGTAACCAACCTCCCAACGTTGGCTACCATAGTCCTCAAGACAGTGCATAATTGTATGGCATGAATAGTTTACTGATGGGAAGCCACAAAGCGCTGTTACTACGCCACCGAAGCCGAATGCACCAGTAATTGCCATTACCGCACCGAACATAAGCTGAGATTTCATCATTGGCAGAGTTATGTACCATAGCTCCTGCCATCTGTTTTTAATTCCGTCCACGGCAGCAGCCTCAAACAAGCTCTTGTTGATTGTCTGCAAGCCCGCAATGAATGAAAGGAATGCTGTTCCAAGTGACATCCAAAGAGCAACTACGATACAAAGCGTCATTGCGTATTTTTCATCCTGGAACCAAAGAATTGCTGTGTCAATAATGCCGAGGTCCAAAAGAACACCGTTTACGATACCATATGAGTCTCCTGAGAACATAATACCCCAAATGAGATATACTGAGCCTGAGATTGATGGTGCGTAGAATATAAGAGTTACAAATGCTCTTAATCTTGGTGATAGCTCATTGATGAACCACGCTACAAGGAATGAAAGTATGTATGATACCGGTCCTGTAACTGCGGCAAAGATTAGTGTGTTTTTACAAGCTAGCTTAAAGATATCATCATCGAAGAATAGTCTTGTATAGTTGTCAAGACCGATGAACATATCCCAGTTCATTTCTAGCATATTGAAGTTTGTAAAGCTTAGTACAAGTGAAAGCACAACAGGAAAGGCTGTAAAGCATAGGAACACAAGCATAAATGGAGCAATCATAAGGTATGCAACCTTATTTCTCTTCATTTCGTGCCAGGTCCATTGTGCCTTGGTCATATCCTTTCTTGCAACTGCCTTCTTTTTTACATTTTTCTTCTCTTGCTTGCCATTTGGCTCTGTTATAACACTAGCTTCAGCTACTTGTGTAGCTTCTTGTTCTGTAATTTGGTTTTCGTTACGCTCATCCATTTACATTTACTCTCCTTTTCTAGTGTTATTTTTGTGATGCCTTTAAATCGGCAAGTGTTTGTCCAAGCTCAAGAGTGTCCATACCGAACTCCTGACGCTTTCTTGTGATTTCCTTGTTGATTACTGTAACGTAATCAAGAAGTGCGTTCGCTGGTGTTTCGCCCTCGTTGTATGCTGCGAGGAATGCGAAGTTGACATAACGAGCAAGATAGTAGCTACCTGGGTGGTTCTCTACTGCTGCAAGGTTGTCAAATTGCTTTAAGATGTTTTCCTTTTCCTCATTTGTCCAAGGAAGCTGTTTTAGAGCTGCTGTATTAGCTGTTGCAGGTCTTGCTGCAATACCCTTAATAGCAACTATGTCATGTGAATATGGAACCTGGAATTCCTCTGAGGTGTACCACTTCATAAACTCCCAAGCCTCTTTTTGATTTTCACAGCCTGTAAGCATAATACATCCTGTTACGGTTGCCATAGCACTGTTGTTTACAAGTCTTTCTCCGTCCTCATCGAGCATAATATTGCCCTCTTCGTCTCTTACATACTCACCTGGTAGCTCAGTGAAGCCCCAAAGTCCTGAAAGCTCTGATGCGAAGATTGCAAGCTGGTTACAGGTTGTATATGCTGAAATACCGATTGGCATTTCACCTGTTCTGAAACGGTTTGCAAAGTCATAGGTGTATGGTAATGAGTATTGTGTGTACATATTACAAAGCTTTGTGAACGCATCAAGCACCTCTGGCTTATTGAAGTTGATTCTTAAACCATTGTCTGCATATGCTTCGTTACCGCTTTGATATATGAATGTATAGATATCGTTTTGAATACCGATTTCCATATTATTATATTGAAGAACTGGAAGAATACTTAGAAGGTCGTCCCAAGTTTTGATGTCCTCTACATTTATACCTAAGGATGAAAGCACGTCCTTACGATAGAACATCATTGAGAATTGAAGTGTATCTGGTAATGCATAGTAGGTTTCTGTTCTTGTGTCAGATTCAATATCGTAGTTATATAGCGTTAGTGGAATCATTGCCGAGCTTGGGAATGAAGCCATTACGCTATCTGACTTTTCTGCATCTGTTAGCTGAACCTCTGGCTGTGCATTTGGATCACTTGCCATAAATTGATTTAGTGGAATTACTGCGTGACGTAGGGCATAGTCAATAATTGTTGTGCTTGCCTCCATAAGTGAGACGTCAGGTCCAACACCTGCAAGAACTGATGGTAGAAGAGTTCCTCCTGATACAAGCTTTAGGTTTACTGCAATTCCTCTGCTGTGTGAGAAGTCCTCAGATAGGCTCTTGATAATTTGTGCCTCGTCTCTACCTGCTGTTGTACCAGTTGTTACCCATACCTCAACAGACTTTTGTCCACTTGATGTGGTTGATGATTGCATTGAATCCTCATCATTAAAGAAGCTATACCAGAATAGCTGTAATTCAAACCAAAGTGATTTGAAGAATTTAGCCTCGCTTTGTGGTAGCTCATCATCTGGTGATTGAACTTGGATATAGTCAACCTGTAATGGCTGTGTTTTTGCTGTGTTAATCCAAGTACCAAGTGAACCGATTTGTGATTTAAGTGAGCCTAGGTTGTTTGGAATTTGAGATTCGTCAGTACCCATTTTGCGAAGTAGGATATAGATTTGCTCAATAATAGCAGCCTGTTCACCCTTTTCACTGTCCTCGCTTGAAAGAAGTGTATTATAAACCGCTTCAAGGTTATTTGCTTCAAGAATCATTGTTTCAAGAACGTCAGGCATAACTCTCGAGAAGTTATATGTACGGTTCGAGTCAGGTGTGCTTCCTGTAAGCTTGATAATTTCAAGATAGCAGGAGTTGATATTTGAAAGTGTTTCTGTTACCTTTTGGATTTGGTCTGCCATATCACCAAGAACAGCCTCAAGCTTGATTGTGTGCTGTCCCTTTGGTAAATAAATCTTAAATGTTGTTTCACCATCATTTAGTGCGGTTACCTTCCAATCCTTTGTATAACCGAATCTACAGCTTGCAGCCTCAGCAAATGGTAGCACGAATTCACCTGTGTTGCCATAGTCGATTGTAAGCTTTCTATAAACTGCCATACCTGCAAGAAGGTCCTGCTTGTATCTTAAAGCAATTGTATAGTAGCCATCCTGTGGCGCAACAATATCATAGGTTACCCATTCACCGACCGTTTGCCATTGCTCCTTACCAAAGGTGTTAAGCTTGGTAGCCTGTGCTGTTTGGTTACCAGTTAAGCCCTGTGTAAGTGGTGAGGTTCTGTCATTAACTGGATACATTGTAACATTTGATACCTTGCTTGGGTTTTCAGCCTGAACAACATAGGTTGAGCCAGATGGTGCATTCACCTTGCCCTCAAGTGATGCAAGATATTCATTATATGTAATAGTTGTATCCTGTGGACGTAGGGTAATGTTGCGAATAATAACAGGCTCTCTTACACCCTCAAGCGTAATTGTGTTTTCGCCCTTTTCAAAGTAGAACTCAAATGGATTTGGATAGTAGCCGTTTGAATCCTTTAATTCAAATGTTGTCCATTCACGGAATGCTCCAACGCTTGGACGAATGTCATTTCCTGTTGTTTCGTCAATTTCAAAGCTTCCACTTACATATTGATACTTCCAAATCTTTGAAAGTACAATTGAACGTGCCTCGGAGAATGGAACCTCGCCATTTATGTAGAATACCCTTTCAATTGAGTTAGTATTCTTCTTTCCCTCCTCCTGAGTGGTTTGACAATATTCAATTTCGATTATGTATTTTCCCTCTTGTGGAATTGTGAACGTCCATGAAACTGAGCCTGTTTCTGGAACAAAGAGTCCTCCGTCCTTACCGAACAAATTGCCAATTGCGTGTGGCTCGGAATCAATAACCGCTTCCTTTATCTGTGCAAGCTTTTCTGTGTCGGCAATGCTTCTGTTCAAAATAAGCTCAACATTGCTCACAAGCTCTGAGCCCCTTACCTTAACAAGTGCAATAATTTCGGATTTTTCACTTGACTTTAAGCCATCAGCAAAAAGCTCTTCAATCTTTGCATTGATTTGGTCGGTGGTAAGACCATTCTCCTCCTTTACATAATCCTGAGCGCTGATTACGATGTCCTCAGTGCCCGCAGGCTTGCTTGCATACTTCTCACTATACTTGGCATAGGTGATTGTGTTAAGCACGTCATCTATGTTCGTCATATTTGAGGATGCAGAGCCCTTCTTAGACGTACTGGTCGCTGCAGATATTGGTGTTACGAGTAATGCGCAAAGCATTATTAGACACACCACTAAAGCCAGTAGTCTTTTTGCTTTCTCCTTCATAAGAAATTCCTCCGTGTTTTTTCTTTCACTGTGATAGCTCACAGCTGTACATATACGCACACGTATATATAATCGTACAACTTATTCTAGCACACGCATTTCATAAAGTCAACAAATAGATTTTTTGTAAAATCATAGAATTCCTTTCACATTATAAATAATTTATTATATAAAACAAAAAACAAATCTGTTTAAAAAAGCTCCTTGGATGTCCGTAGTGCTTGGCTTTGTGCCAGTTTTTACAATTTTAGGATGATTTAGCCTTATATGTAAGTATTGCACAAATTTCAATGTTTGTTTTTGTGCATCTTAGCCAAGGGTGAGAAATTTGAAAAATTTTGTTCAAAAATTTAATATAAGAGCCTTAAAAATGCTTGACTTTTCTTTCTGTAAACAGTATAATTAACTTAACAAATATTCTCAAACGGGGTACACGAATTATGTATTATCTAGGCATTGACCTTGGCGGTACAAATATCGCCGTGGGTGTAGTTGACGAAAACTACAAAATTTTAAAGAAAAAAAGCACTCCTACTCTTCCAAACAGAGACGGCAAGCTCATCATTAAGGATATGGCAAGAGTTTGCAAGGAGGTTGTTGCTGAATGTGGTCTAACAATTGACGACATTGAATATGCAGGAATTGCAACTCCTGGTACAGCCAACTCTGAAACAGGCGTTGTTGAATATGCAAACAATCTACCATTTGTTAAATTCCCTATTGCTGACCTTTTGAAGGAATACCTTGGAGTTAAAAAGGTTTACATAGAAAACGATGCAAATGCTGCTGCAAAGGCTGAGGCTCTTGCTGGTGCTGCAAAGGGTGCTAAATATTCTGTTATGATTACCCTTGGAACAGGTCTTGGCGGTGGAATTGTGCTTGACGGAAAGGTTTATTCAGGCTTTAACTTTGCAGGCGCAGAGCTTGGACATATTGTTATTGAAAAGGACGGCAAGCAATGCACCTGTGGCAGACGTGGCTGTTGGGAAACTTACAGCTCTGCAACCGGTCTTACAAATATGACTAAGGAGCACGTTTTGAAGGCAAGAGCCGAGGGACGTAAAACTCTTATTGATGATATGCTTAACGGAAATCTCGATAATGCAAATGCAAGAGTTGCCTTCGCTGCAATGAAGCAGGGTGATGAGGTTGGTAAGGAAATTGTTGATGAGTATATTTCTTACCTTGCTTGTGGTATTGCAAACACAATCAATATCTTCCAACCAAATGTTCTCTCAATCGGTGGTGGTGTATGTAATGAAAAGGATTATCTATTAAAGCCACTTCTAAAAGCTGTGTTTGATGAAACATATACAAAAGAGGGCACTCCAAGAACTGAAATCAAGATTGCTGAAATGGGCAACGATGCAGGTATTGTTGGTGCTGCCGTTTTAGGACTATAAAATGCGAAAATGCTCAGTTTATGCTGAGCATTTTTTATTGACTTTGAACTTGTGCTATGCTACAATATAAGTGAAAATTATGCCAAGAGTGGCTGAATTTGAGGATTTATGCCCTATTTTGAAAAAGGAGGTGCTATATGAGGCTTGATACATCAGTAAGGGAGCTAAATGGTGTTGGCGATAAAACCTATAAGGCTCTTTCGTCAAACGGAATTTTAACAATAAAGGACCTGCTCTATTACCTACCAAGAGCTTACCAAAACAGGGGAGATATCAAGGACGTCATCGACTTCTCCTGCTATGATGAATACCATTCATATATAATGACCGTTGCCACAGAGCCCAAGGCTGCAATGGTAAGGCGTGGAATGAATATTCTTAAATTCAAGGCAACTGATAACACAGGCACAGTAAATATCACCTACTTTAACCAAAACTATTTAAAGGATGTTTTCCATATAGGCAGTGAGTTCAGGTTTTGGGGTAAAATAACCAAGGAAAAGCGTACCCTGTGTATGAATTCTCCGTCCTACGACCCTATAATTCCAGAAAAGCTACTTGCCCCCTTAGTTTCCGTTTATCCTCTATTTTCAGGTGTGAACCAAAAGCTACTTTCAAAGCTTGCTCGTGAGGCTATTGCAAATATACCATTTATGCTCACAGACTATTTACCTGAGAATATAAGAAATAAAAATGGGCTTTGTACCCTACCCTATGCTTTGAGAAATGTGCATTTTCCTGAAAGCGAGGATGCTCTTGACAAAGCAATCAGACGACTTACCTTTGATGAGCTATTTACCTTCGGTGTTGCTGCTGCAAAGCTAAAAAGCATATCAAGAGAGCAAATTGCTCCTGTTATGCATAATACAGATGTTGAGCCACTTTACTCACTTTTAAGCTTTGCTCCAACAGGTGCACAGCGTCGTGCAATTAATGAAATATGTGCCGACCTGTGTCCAAAAAATGGCAGTTTGACCACAAAGCCGATGTCTAGAATTATTGTTGGTGACGTTGGTAGTGGCAAAACCCTTTGTGCAACTGCAAGTGCGTATATTGCATGTAAAAACGGCTATCAATGTGCTCTTATGTGCCCTACTGAAATTCTTGCCTTTCAGCACTATGAGGATTTATCTCCTCTATTTGACAGGCTTGGTATTTCCTGTGAGCTTTTGACAGGCTCAACGCCAACAAAGGCAAAGAAAGAGATACTTGCAAGATTGAAAAATGGCACAACACAATTTGTAATTGGCACACACGCACTAATTCAAGCAAATGTTGAATTTAAAAATCTTGGACTTGCAATCACTGACGAGCAACACAGATTTGGTGCTATGCAACGTGCCAAGCTGTCAGAAAAAAGCAAGGCTGTGCATACTCTTGTTATGAGTGCAACGCCCATTCCAAGAACTCTTTCATTTATGATGTATGGCGACCTTGACATTTCGCTAATTGATGAGATGCCACCTGGCAGAAAAAGAGTTTCAACCTATGTTGTAAACGAGGAATTTCGTACACGTCTTAACGGATTTATTAAAAAACAGGTCGATAATGGCAATCAAGTGTATATTGTATGCCCTGCCGTTGAGGAACATAAAATTGATAACGACAATGCTTATGACTACAATCCATTTTCGACTATTTTTGATAATGAACAGCCACCGTTAAAGGCGGCTGTCCAATATGCAAGCGAGCTACAAGAGATTTTTCCAGAGCTTAATATTGCTTTCATTCACGGAAAGCTAAAAGCAAAGGAAAAGGACGCTATAATGATGGATTTTGCAAATAACAAAATCAACGTTTTAGTTTCCACCACCGTTATCGAGGTTGGCGTAAATGTTCCGAATGCAACTCTTATGATTGTTGAAAATGCTGAACGCTTTGGTCTTTCACAGCTTCATCAGTTAAGAGGGCGTGTTGGTAGAGGTCGTGACCAAGCCTATTGCGTTTTAGTTTCCGACTCAAAAAGCCAAACTGCAAAGGAGCGACTTGAAATTATGCGTACCACCTATGACGGCTACACCATTGCTGAAAAGGACCTACAAATGCGTGGTCCAGGCGATTTCTTTGCATCTGGTAGTTCAATACGTCAAAGTGGTGATATGGGCTTTGATATTGCAAAAAATTGCACTGATACTGCCCTTGCTACCTCTGCCTTTGACTCTGCAAAAGAGGTGCTACGAGTGGACCCCGACCTTGCCTTGCCAGAGCACTCCTTACTTTTACAAAGAGTTACTGAAATATATACCGAAAAGGCAAATACCATTAACTAAATATAAGAAAACCCGACACTTGGTCGGGTTTTTTGTTATTCCTTAAATATCAAGGTTGTGTATTCCTCAACCTCATCACGGCCTGTTCCGTCCTCGTCAATTGCAAAATAGGTGCATACGCATTCTCCTGCAAGAACATTCTTTCCCTTTACATTGATTCCAACGATTATGCCGTTTTTAAGCACAAGGGCTTCAATACCACTAAAATCAACAAGTGGCTTCATACCCGATATGCTTTTTTCTGAATCAATATCGGAATATAAGCTTTTTGTTTCATAGTCATTTATCAAAACATAAAATGATTTAGCCTGCTCATAAAGTGTCTTTCCCTGTTGCTTACTTACTATTTTTTCATAGTCTGCAATTTTGCTTGTGTTTCCATTATACTCAACAGCATCAATTGAATTAAATATTCTTGGGTACATATCCGCTTGACATGGTGAATTATAGAATGAATATCTGCTAATTCTTGTTTCTCCAAGGAAGGTTACATTTTCTAGCATCTTACAGCCACAAAACGCCTCAGAGTCAATCTTTTTGAGTGATTTTGGGAATACAATATTGTTAAGCTTATGGCACTCTTCAAAGGCACTTGTGTCAATTACCTCAATTCCCTCCTCAAATATTACCTCTTCAAGCTCTGTGCAGTTTCTAAATACTGCATATGGTAATGTTTTTACTGATGAAGGAATTTTGATTGATTTTATTGTTGTATTTTCAAATGTGGTTTCGTCAATCTTTTCAAGTCCGTTTGGTAGCTCTATTTTTTCTGGATAAATGCCAAAAAGCTGTCCACCTATGATTTTTAAGCTACTTGGAAGTGCGTATGGCTTTAATTTTGGACAATTCATAAATGGGTTATAAAGGTAGGTTACTGTGTTTGGAAGCTCTACCTCTTTAAGATTTTTAAAATCTCGAAGGCCTGCTCCAAGTGCTGTTGTTTTGTCAGATATTATAGCTCTTTTAACAAGGGCTTTAATGCCATTTTGGTAGGTCACAGGGCTTCTGTCCCTTTTGTATTCATCTCCGTCCTTAACGGCTGGGCAGAAAAGATTAAAAATATAATCTATGCCGTCTATATACATTGTACCATTTTGCTTGATTACAATGCTTTCCTTACCATCCTCATAGCAAAGCTCCTTGCCCTCTTGAAATGCAACAAGAGCACGATTTGCCTCCTCCCTTGCTATGCAAAAGGATTTTTCGCTATCCTTACCAATTACAATTAAATTAAGCTTTTCTTTCATATTATTCGTTTGGAACGGTTAAAAAACCTGTCTCCTTCGTTAAAATATCATCCGTGATATAGTTTTTTTGTTTGATAAACAGGCTCACAGGTTAGGTTTACGCCTAGCTTTCTGAATGTTGCTGTGTCTATTGGTGATAGAATTACTGATGAATGTAGCTCTGCGCCCTTTAAGTCCTTTAAGGCATCCATTGCTTTTTTAGCTGTTTCACTTGATGCTGCTGTTATTGCAAGAGCAACTAGCACCTCATCCGTATGTAGCCTTGGGTTGTGGTTGCCAAGGTTTTCAATTTTAAGCTTTTGCACTGGCTCTAAAATCTCGTGTGAGATTATGTCAATCTCCTTATCAATTCCTGCAATTACCTTAATTGCATTGATTAGTGCAGCACTTGATGCACCAAGGAGTGATGAGGTCTTTCCTGTTACGATTCTGCCATCGCAAAGCTCAATTGCAGCAGCAGGTGCACCTGTTTGCTCTGCCTTATCATTTGCAAACTGAATACATTTTCTTTGCTTTGCATTGATGCCCGCTTGGTTCATAAGAAGCTTGATTTTGTTAATCTCATCATCACAATCAACACCCTTTCTCTTCTGACAAAGTGCATTGTAATAGCGTCTTATTACCTCATTATTTGCAGCCTCTCTTACTGCCTCATCATCAAATATGCAATCCCCCGCCATATTTACGCCCATATCAGTTGGAGATTTATATGGACAAGCACCCATAATCCCCTCAAACATTGCACGTAAAACAGGATAAATTTCAACGTCTCTGTTATAGTTTATTGCTGTTTGACCATATGCCTCTAAGTGGAATGGGTCAATCATATTGATGTCGTTTAGGTCAGCAGTTGCAGCCTCATATGCTACGTTTACTGGGTGGGAAAGAGGAATATTCCAAATTGGGAAGGTTTCAAACTTTGCATAGCCTGCCTTAATTCCCTTTTTGTGCTCGTGATATATTTGAGATAGACATGTTCCCATTTTTCCACTTCCAGGTCCTGGTGCTGTTACTACTATTAAGGACCTTTCCGTTTCAATATATTCGTTTTGTCCATAGCCCTGTTCGCTTACAATATAGTCAACATCATATGGATAATTTTTGATTGGATAGTGCTTATAAACCTTAATTCCACGACTTTCAAGCTTATTTTTAAAGCTTTCAACTGCACAGGTGTTATCGTATCTTGTAAGCACAACGCTTCCAACATAGAGTCCTATGCCACGGAATGCATCAATTAGTCTGAACACCTCAAGGTCGTAGGTGATTCCGAGGTCGCCACGCACCTTATTCTTTTCAATATCCTGTGAATTTACAGCGATAATGATTTCTGCCTGATCCTTTAACTCGGCAAGCATCTTAATTTTACTATCAGGCGCAAAGCCTGGCAAAACCCTTGATGCGTGGTGGTCATCAAATAGCTTTCCACCAAATTCAAGATATAGCTTGCCACCAAAAAGGGCTATCCTTTCCTTAATTTTCTCGGATTGTAGTTTTAAATACTTGTTATTGTCAAAGCCTATTTTATACATTTTTTCACCTATTTCAAGCTCAAATGAGCTGGCATTCCGTTTTCGTATTTTATGTCCTTTTGACCAAGGATAAGCGGTGCTATATATTCAAGGCACTCCTTGGTTACATTGTTTCCGTCTTGATTTATAAATTTGCTTGGAACAAGCTTAACTGTGTTTGCACAAAGTGAAACATCAACAAGCGTAAGGTCGATGCTATAATTACCTGTACGCACAACTGAGACCATTTTACCACTTTCGCCATTTGTTGCACTTTCAACAGCAAACGAACCAATTTGAACACTTTCATCAATATCGGTAGCTGATAAAATATGAGCACTACAACGCTGAGGTAGATTGAGCTCAACAGAACGCACCTTACAGCCGATTTCCTTTCTTACAAGTGCTTCGAGCACTCTTGCAGTACCTGCAAGGTATCTATGTCCAAACTCGTCGGTGCTACCACTTTGTGTTCCCTCGCCAACATAGTGCCCGTTTGGATATCTAACGCCCTCACTAACGGCAACAACGAGGCTTGGATGCTTTTCAAGCTCTGCTCTTACCGCCTCGATAAATTTTTCATTTGAGAATGGGACCTCAGGTAGATAAATCAGCTTAGCACCTGTATATCCAAAATAAACAGGGAGAGCTGCCGATGCAGTTAACCATCCCGCATCACGTCCCATTAGCTCAACAATTGTTACTGCCTTCTTTGTATAAACCTCGCAGTCGGTTGCAATCTCCTTAATGGTGGTTGCAATATATTTCGCGGCCGAGCCAAAGCCTGGGGTATGGTCGGTGTGTGGTAGGTCATTATCAATTGTTTTAGGTATTCCTATGATATTTATATCATAGTCATTTTCCCTTGCATACTTGCTTAGCTTATCAACGGTATCCATTGAATCATTTCCGCCGATATAGAAAAAATAACGAATATTATATTTGGCAAGTAGCTCAAATATTCTTGTATGCTCCTCATTTGATTTAAGCTTTCTTCTGCATGAGCCAAGAGCAGCAGCAGGAGTTGTTTCAAGAGCCTGTAAGCTTTTTTCATCATCATAAAGATATGAAAGGTCAATAATTGTTTCGTTCAAAAAGCCCTCTATACCATTTTTCATACCATAAAGCTTTTGTATTTTTTCATTTTTTGCACAAGCTCTAATAACGCCACAAAGAGTTGCGTTTATTGCCGAGGTTGGTCCACCAGATTGACCAACGATTGCATTTCCAGCTAGCATAGGAGCCTCCATGAGTTTTGTTTTTATACCTTTAAAATGAACACTATCTTAAAGTATAACATAATTATAAATAGATGTCAAATAAGTTGACGCATTTTTTGGCAATTTTTTTGAATTTTTTGTGTTTTTATGCTTATTTTTTGGAGTTATATTACTTTTGTGCATTTTTAACAAAAAAATTTGGTTTTTTTGAAATTTTCTATTTATTTTCATCAAACAATATGGTATAATAATGATAACAAAGGATTTTCCTTTGATTTTTCCCCAAAGAGGTGATTTTATGAAGATGAACTTCACAGCAAGGCAAATGAGACTATTTGAGGCAACCAAGGAGATGGCTGAAAAGAAGCTTTCAAAGCTTGACAAGTACTTCGATGAGAAGGCTGAAATGGATATTACGTTCTCAATGCCAAACAATCTTGAAAAGGTGGAAATTACCATTTATTCCAATGGAATAATGTTTCGTGCAGAGGAGGCGGCAGAAACCTTCGCAACCGCAATTGACTCTGCAATAGATGCACTCGAAAGACAAATCAGAAAAAACAAAACAAGACTCCAAAAAAGATTAAAGGACGAGGGTCTTCAATCAAACTACGAGGAGTACCCAGACCTTGAAGAGGAGGACTATGAGGATGTAAAGGTTAAAACCTTCCCATTCAAGCCTATGAGTGTTGAGGAGGCAATTTTACAACTCAACCTTATCGGACACGATTTCTTTGTTTTCAAGGATGCTCAAACCAACGAGACCTGTGTTGTTTACAAGCGCAAGGCTGGCGGTTATGGCTTAATTGTTCCCGAATTATAAAGCAAAAACCCGACCACGTGGTCGGGTTTTTATTATTTTATATCCTCTATTACCTGTTCTGGTGGTGCGTCAAGAATTTCTGGCTTTTTGAAAATTCCTCTCATATATTTAAGAGCTGATGCAAAATAATAGCCGTCGCAAATTCTTTCATCAAGGTTGTAGGTTACGTCAACATAGCTGTATTTATATACACTACCGTCTGGGTTTACCTTAAATTCCCTTTGCTTTGCACCAAAGGAGCAAAATGCAGGAACCGTTCCAAAATCGTACAAATGGTGAACAACTGGTGGAATGCCGAGTGAGCCCATTGAGGTGATAAAAAATGATGCGTGGAATGGGCTTAGCTCAGTTAGCTTTTTGGGTAAAAGACGGCAATAATCAAGAAAACGTAAAAATCTGATTGTCCACCTTAATAAAAAGCCTGGAATGTAGTTAAGTGACTTTGCAAGCTTGTCAAAGCTACTGTTCTTTTCCTCGCGATAGCCCTCAATCTTTTCATTGAGTGCATAATATACATCATCAGCCGTAGCATCTGGCTTCATCAGAATTTTAACAACCGTGTCAGGGGATTCAAGCGACATTTCCTTTTTAATGGTAAGACAAATGGAAACAAGCTTTCTTGAATAAATCCTTTGTCCCTTTACAAATCTGTTAATTGCAGGTCTTTGGGAGCAGGTTCTTATGTATGATGCGATTAGCACGTGCATAAGGTTGAAGTTTTTAAGCCCCTCTGCCTGTTTTTTCTTAATGTATTTATCAACCTGTGTAAGGTTGATTTTATCAAAGATAAAGTTTTGTGAGCCGATTCTATTTTCCATAATATATGGCTCAAGCCTTGCCATAGGAGAAATGGTCTTTACTCTGTGTACCTTGTCCTTTAGCTGTTTCTTCTTTTCTTTTTTATTATCTTTATTTTCAAGTGCCACTGCCGGCTCTTGCTCTTTTTCTAAAATTTCTGTGTTGCTCACAATATTTCCTCACTTTTTAATATTTGGGGGAATTGCTTTAAAATAATATATGTGTAGTATATCATATTTTTGAACAAATGTACATAGTTTTCGACAATTTTTTTGATATGTCAACCGATTTTTTTAAAAAATTATCGACAGAGTGTCTAATTTTATTGATTTTGTCATCAAGTTGTGATACAATTTAACTATAAGGAATTAATGCAAGGAGATTTTTTGTATGGATATAAAGGACATACTTAGCAAGGTGGACCACACCTACTTAAAGCAGGATGCAAAATGGGACGATATTAAGCGCACCTGTGATGAGGGAATTAGGTTCTCTGTTGCCTCAGTTTGTATTCCACCATATTTTGTTAAAATGGCAAGGGAGTACGTTTCGGACAAGGTAAAAATTTGCACTGTAATAGGCTTTCCAAATGGGTATATGACAACGGATACAAAGGTGTTCGAGACCAAGGATGCTATAAAAAATGGTGCTGATGAAATTGATATGGTAATTAACATTTGCGACCTTAAAGACAAAAGATACGACCTTATTCTTAATGAAATTAAGGCAATCAAGGATGCTTGTGGTAATAAAATATTAAAGGTTATTATTGAAGCCTGTCTTTTAACAAATGAGGAAAAAATCAAAATGTGCGAAATTGTAACAGATGCAGGCGCTGATTTTATAAAGACCTCAACAGGATTTTCAACAGGTGGTGCTACCTTTGATGACGTTGCTCTTTTTGCAAGACATATTGGCAAAAACGTAAAAATCAAGGCAGCGGGTGGAATTTCCTCACTTGATGATGCCGAAAAATTTATAAGCCTTGGCGCTTCACGTCTTGGCACTAGCAGAATTATTAAGATTTTACAAGGAGGCAAGGAAAATGGCAACACCTCATATTGATGCAAAAATGGGCGATTTTGCAAAGACTGTTCTTATGCCCGGTGACCCACTCAGAGCAAAATTTATTGCCGAGAGCTTTTTAAAGGATGCTGTATTAGTAAATAATGTAAGAGGAATTCAAGGCTACACAGGAACATATAAGGGTGTGCCTGTTAGTGTTATGGCAAGTGGAATGGGTATTCCCTCAATTGCCATTTATTCCTATGAGCTATACACAGAGTTTGGCGTAGAAAACATCATAAGAGTTGGCACAGCGGGTGGAATGAGTGAAAAAATTAAGGTTCGTGACATTGTGCTTGGTATGGGAGCTTGTACAAATTCAAGCTTTGCTCATCAATACGACCTACCCGGTACATTCTCTGCAACCGCTTCATATGGCTTACTTGAAGCCTCCGTTAGCAAGGCAAGGGAGCTTGGGCTTTCATTCCACGTAGGTAGCCTTCTTTCTTCCGATACATTTTATTCCGATATTGCTCAAAAGCAGACACAGGCTTGGGCAAAAATGGGTGTTATGGCTGTTGAAATGGAAGCCTATGGACTTTACGCAACCGCTTCTCGTCTTGGCAAGGGCGCACTTGCAATTTGCACAATCTCCGACCACGTAATAACAGGCGAAAGCACAAGCTCTGCCGAAAGACAAACCTCATTTACGGATATGATGAGACTTGCATTAGAGGTGGCAATTTCACAATGAGAGTTTTTTTAACTGTTCTTGATAGCTTTGGAATTGGTGCTCTTGATGATGCACACCTATTTGGAGATAGTGGTGCTAACACCTTAAAGAGTATTTCAAGCTCCAAGTATTTGAGCATTCCCAACCTAATAAGGTGTGGGCTTGGTAATATTGACGGGGTTGATTCTATTAAAAAAACAGATACTCCCCTTGGAATTTATGGCAAATTAGCTGAAAAATCAATGGGGAAGGACACAACCGTTGGTCACTGGGAGATTTCTGGAATTGTTTCAAAAAGCCCTATGCCTACCTATGAAAACGGCTTTCCCTCCGAGGTTATTTCTGAATTTGAAAGACTCACTGGCTATGGGGTTATTTGTAACAAGCCTTACTCTGGCACACAGGTTATTTACGACTATGGCAGGGAGCATCTTGAAACTGGCAAGCTGATTGTATATACCTCGGCTGACAGCGTTTTCCAAATTGCGTGTCATGAGGACCTTGTACCAATTGAAAAGCTGTACGAAATTTGCAGAATTGCAAGAAAAATGCTTGTTGGCAAGCATGGGGTTGGCAGAGTTATTGCACGACCATTTGTTGGAGAGTTCCCTAACTTCAAAAGAACGGCAAACAGACGTGATTTTTCTCTTGAACCACCCTCAAAAACCATTCTTGATGCACTTATGAGTGCAGGTCTTGATACTATTTCTATTGGAAAAATTTATGATATATTCGCGGGCAGAGGAATTAGTGAGTATTATCTTACTCATTCAAATGCCGAAGGAATTGATACCTTACTTAATGTAATGGAAAAGGACTTCTTTGGTCTTTGCTTTACGAATCTTGTTGACTTTGATATGCTTTACGGACACAGAAACGACATAGACGGCTATGCAAGGGCGCTTAGCGAGTTTGATGCAAGGCTACCTATAATGCTTGAAAAATTACGTGATGATGATATTTTCATTATCACCGCTGACCACGGCTGTGACCCTGGGGATATTAGTACCGACCACACAAGGGAATTTGTTCCACTTTTGGTGCTTGGCAAGGGAATTACGCCTAAAAATGTGGGACAAGTGGACGGATTTGGCAGTATTGCCAAGACAATTGCAGAGCTTTTTGGTGTCAATTTTGATTGTGACGGCACTAGTCTTGCACACTATTTGAGGTGATTTTATGAAAAAATATAACAAGCTAATTGTAGAGGCACTTAGCGTAAGGGAGCAAGCCCACGCCCCATACTCGGGCTTTAAGGTTGGTGCTGCTCTGCTTTGTGTTGGTGGAGATGTTTTTACAGGATGTAATATTGAAAATTCATCCTATGGCGCTACTATTTGTGCAGAAAGGGTTGCCTTCTCCTCTGCTATTGCTAAGGGCAAGAGAAAATTCAATGCTATTGCAATTGTTGGCGGTAAGGATGAAATTAACGACTTCTGCTACCCCTGTGGAATTTGCAGACAATTTATGTCAGAGCTTTGTACCCCAGACTTTAAAATAGTGCTTTTTGACGGAACTACGCCACTTATTGTGACTCTTGATGAGCTTTTACCAAATGCTTTTAATAAAAGCTCTTTGAAATAGGTGAATTATGAGAATTTATGATATTATCGAAAAAAAGAAGCTTGGATTAGAGCTAAGCCAAGAGGAAATTGACTTCTTTGTTTCTGAGTATATGAATGGCACGATTGCCGATTATCAAGCATCTGCTCTGCTTATGGCAATTTGCTTAAAGGGTATGAATCAGCTTGAAACCTATTATCTTACGAGGGCAATGCTTAATTCGGGAGATATGGTTGACCTTTCGTGCTTTGGCGAGTTAACGGTTGATAAGCATAGCACTGGTGGGGTTGGTGATAAAACGACCTTAATTGTTGCTCCTATTGTTGCTTCCCTTGGCTGTAAGGTTGCAAAAATGTCGGGACGTGGACTTGGCTTTACTGGTGGAACGGTTGACAAGCTTGAAGCTATATCGGGCTACAAAAGCTCCCTTTCCTCTCAGGAATTTCTTGCACAGGTTGAGAAAATTGGAATTTGCGTAACTGGGCAAAGTGGAAACCTTGCCCCTGCCGACAAGAAGCTATACGCCCTACGTGATGTTACTGCAACGATTGATTCAATTCCCTTAATTGCATCAAGTATTATGTCAAAGAAGCTTGCATCTGGCTCAAAGAATATTGTGCTTGACGTCAAGTGTGGTGCTGGTGCATTTATGAAGGACGAAAGTAGCGCAAGGGAGCTTGCTCATGCTATGATTGATATAGGTCGTAGATTTGGCAGAAGCGTTTCCGCCCTTATAACAAATATGAACGTGCCACTTGGCAATTATGTTGGCAACTCCTTAGAGGTCTATGAGGCAATTTTGGTCCTTTCAGGCAAGGGCGAAAAAAGGCTTACTGAGCTTTGCGTTGCTCTTGCAACGGAAATGGTCTCACTTTCTTTAAAAATTGACCAAGACGAGGCTAAAACACGTGTTTTAGATGCTATTTCAAGTGGCAAGGCACTTAAAAAAATGAAGGAATGGATTTTTGCACAGGGTGGAGATTTATCCGTGCTTGAAGCTCCAAGTGTCTTAAAGGGTGCTTCCTTTAAAAAAGAAATTTTAGCAAGTGATAACGGCTATATTTGCTCAATGCCCGCTGATATGATTGGTAAGGCATCAATGCTACTTGGCGCAGGCAGGGCTAAAAAGAATGACAAAATTGACTCTCTTGCAGGAATTGAGCTTTTTGTCAGCTATGGCACAAAAATTTCTAAAAACGACATAATTGGCTATATGTATTCAAGCAAGGACGGCTTATTTGATATAGCAAATACTGAAATTTGCTACCACCTTACAAGTAGTGAGCCAGAGCCACAGCCTTTGATTTATGATATTTTAAGATAAGACGGGATTTTTCTCGTCTTTTTCTTGATTTTTTTGAGCTTTGGGTTTATACTAGTTAAGTAAATTAAAAACGAGGTGATTTTATGTTTAAAACCGAGCTACACTGCCATTCTCTTGAAATCAGTGAGTGTGCAAGGGTGGATTCATACGACATTATAAAAAAATTCACAGAGGCTGGATATACCACGCTTGTTTTATCCAACCACTTTAATTATGGAACTATGCAGTACAATAAAGCAACAAGCTGGGAAAATTTTATTGACAAGTTCTTTGGTGCTTATAAAAAATTGAAGGCAGAGGCAAAGGGCAAGCTCAATATTTTGCTTGGTGCAGAGCTTCGTTTTAATGAAAATATCAACGATTATTTGCTTTTTGGAATCACTAAGGATTTTTTGCTTGCACATCCTGATATTTTTGATTTAAACCCAGAAAAGCTACGTCCTATTTTAAAGGAAAATGGGATTTTGATTGTCCAAGCGCATCCGTTTAGAAACGGAATGACTGTTATAAGACCTTGCTTTCTTGATGGTGTTGAGGTATTTAATGGTCATATGGGGCACGATTCAAGAAATGAAATTGCAAATGCTTGGGCGGATAAATATAATTTAATAAAAACGTCGGGCACAGACTTTCATTACAATGACGTGCCTGCAAACGCTGGTATTCTCACTGATACCGAAATTACATCAATGGAACAGCTTGTAGAAATTCTAAAAAGTGGCAATTATGAGCTTATTAAAGAAGTATGAGAAAAAATAACAAGCTATTAACATCTGTTGCAAAGGATTTAAGAAACAATATGACAAGGGAAGAAAATCACTTGTGGTATGACTTTTTAAAATCTTATACTTATCGTTTCACTAGGCAAAAAATTTTTGGCGCATATATTGTAGATTTTTATTGTGCTAAGGCAAAGCTTGTTATTGAAATTGACGGCTCACAGCATTACACTAGTAAGGGTGAAAAAAAGGACACCGAAAGAACTAATTTTTTGTCAAGCGAATTTGGTGTTTCCGTTCTAAGGTTTTCAAATGCTGACATTATGCAACGCTTCAATGAGGTTTGCCATTTAATTGATATTGCAGTTCAACAATCCCTCAGTCAGCAAGGCTGACAGCTCCCTTTACACAAAGGAGCCGTTTGGCACAAACTTTCATTACAATGACGTGCCTGCAAATGCTGGTATTCTCACTGATACCGAAATTACATCAATGGAACAGCTTGTAGAAATTCTAAAAAGTGGCAATTATGAGCTTATTAAGGAAGTATAAAGCAAAAGGAGAGGCTTTCCTCTCCTTTTTTTGAGCAAAAATCGCACCCATGAGGGTGCGATTTTGTTGTTTTGGGTTAGTGCCTTATGCTACTTCCTCTTCATCGTTTGTTGGTGGAAGAGATGCTACATATCTGCTAATTGAGTTTGAAGCTGGATTTTCTGTTTGCTCGGATTGGAAGTAAACAGTTGTAGATACCTCTTCTGCTGTTTCCTCGTCTATCGTTGTTTCAACAATATATCCTGCCATTGTCATTTCAAGCTCATATTGATTAGCTGAGAATCCAACAATTCTGAAGCTGATTTCGGAAAGCTTAATGCCCTCAACTTCACGTGGTAGAGTTGTGCTAACAACCTTTACGTTTTCGTCAAGTGTTTCATCAAATGGAGCCTTGCCACCTAGCTTTTCTGTTACTGCGCCAACTACACCGTATGCTAGCTTATTGCCTGTTAGGGATTCATATTGCTCTAGCATATCGTGGTCGATACGGTAACTGATTGAGAATTGACTATATACATCATTTGATGAGTATCCAAGCCATATAAAGATTGGATTTACTGAGCTTTCCTTTGTGTGCTCTGTGCCACAAGCTGAGCAGATGAATGTTCCTGTTCCCTTTTCAAGGAAGCTATTATATAGAACATCTACAAGCTCACCAAGGATATCATGTCCTGTTGGGGCAATTGGTGTTACCTCATAATCAGTTGTGCCGTCAGCTGTTGTTGTATCCTTGATATTTTGCTTGTTTATATACATGTTTACTGTGGTTGTCTCTGTTAGATAGAAGCCACAATCCATACCACATGCACAAGCATAGGTATCATATCCATTTTCCTCACACTTAGGAGCAATTTCACTCTCTTCAAGTGGACCAGGTATGCCAAGATATACTGTCCAGTTGCTACAGCTTCTGAACAATTCACCATTTGTACCGATATTATCAGTTATAGTGTAAAGGATAGCGCCCTCGCAGCCTTGAAATACACCACGATTGAAGGATAGGTCGTATGAGTGATTGAAAATGTAAAGTGGTGTAGATGCATCAGCATTACCCATATATTCAAATTCCCACTCACTTGAGTTTGTAACACCCTCCATAATGTAGAATCTTTCAATAGCGGAAAGGTTCTTAAATGGATAGTTAGTAATAGCAATATTCTTACCGATATACAGACTTGTTGCTTGGTCGCAATACTGGAATGCGTTAGCACCTGTGAAGGTTACATCACAGTTATCCTCAAAGGTGATTGAAGCAAAGTCTGCGCTATAAAATGCTTTTTCGCCGATTGTAAAGGTTGATGTGTTAGCAAATACAACATCGTTTGTTGGAGCTGTGTTGTTGAACGCATATCTTTCGATAATATAAGTTGAATTTTCGCCAAATGCAAGATATGCAAGAGTTGACATTCCATTAAAGGCTTCATACACGAACTTTGCAGTTACATTTGAAGCTGTTGCGTCAATTGATGCAATCTTTGAGTTTCTAAATGCATAGTTTGCAAATGTATAGGTTGAGCCCTGTCCAAGCACAATCTCCGTTACACCTGTATTGTAAATGGATTCATATTTGAAATCATAGGTTGAATTTTCACCATTTATAAGAAGCTCTGTTAATGTTGTTCTATCCCTTAATGCATTTTGATTAAAGGTTACATTTATATTGCTTGCACTTGCATCAAATTTTGTTATGGTAGAGGAACCGTTTATCCACCATCCACCAAATACATAGGTAGAATCCTTTGCAAGTGTAATATCACCAATCGGTGTTCCCTCAAACGAGTTACTATTAAAGGTGTAATTACCCTTTTCACCAAAGATAATGCTTGTTAGAAGTGTTCTTTGATAGAAGGACCTGTAATTAAAGGTAGCAATAATACCCTCTGCACTCATATCAATTGTTGTAAGTAATGCCTTTGTTGTATCACCATTAAAGCAGTATTGATTAAATGTGTAGGTTGAATTACCTGCTAGCTTTAGTGTATCTATTGATGCGTGGTTAAAGGAGCTATCTGCAAATACATAGGTTGAATTTTCGCCAAGCTTTAATGCTGAAAGCGTGCAATAAACCTTATTATCCATCCAACAGTTAAATGCACTATTATCAAATGTAAGTGTCATATTTCCTGCGCTTGCATCAACCTCTGTAAGATTAGAGTTCATAAACGCCTGTGAACGAACGATATAAGTGCTTCCTTCAGTAAATACTACCTTTGAAATTGGTGAGTATCTAAAGCAGCTACTTCCAATATCATAGCTTGAATTCTTACCAAAGGTTACAGAGGTAAGTGATTTACAATTATAGAAACAAGAGCCTCCGAATGTTAAATCAAGATTATCTGGGAAGGTAAGTGATACAAAATCGTTAGCTTCAAATACATTTGAGCCAAATGAATATGTATTGCTTATTGGTAGGTTGAGCTCTGTAAGTGGGTTATTCTTGAATGAATAGTTACCAAATTCATAGCTTGAATTTTCACCAAATATAAGCTCTTTAAGATCCGATGTGGTTCGGCTTCCATCCCAACCTCTGCCTTCAAATGAGCTTTGCATAAATTTAACCTTATGATTACCTGCACTTAGGTCAATAAGTGCAAGCTTTTGCATATTACGCTTTTCATTGTTAGGACTGTAATAGTCACAGCCTGTTGCAAATACTACATCTGTATTTGCTTCAACTACTATTTTTTCAAGTCTTCTTAGGTTACCGATATTTTGAACTTGTATGGTTGCTCCCTCTACAATTGTAAGAGTTGCAAGTCCATACTCTACATTATTGTATTTTTCTTTGTTTTCTGTTGTAATATTTACAAAAAGAATACCCTTTGGAAGTACAATTCCGTAGATGTTTCTAATTTTGTAGTCATTAAATGTCTTTATTGCTGAAAGTGTATAAATATAGTCGCCACCTGAACCAGATGTTGCAAATTCAAAGATGTCTGATGCTAGAACTGTCATTTCCTCAAAGGTTCCGTCATCATTTCTGATTGTAACAGCAATTTCAAGATTTGTTGGGTCAATGGAATATGGTCTTGTTATTGCGTCATTACAAATTGAGCAGGTGTATGACTTTGAGCCAAGTGATGTTGCAGTTGCTTCAATGTGTTCACCTAAAACATAGTCATGGTCAAGCTTATCTCCCCAGCTAAAGTAAACATTATGTCCACATACTGAGCAGTTATAGTCCGCATATGCGCTGTGCTCACAATTTGCGTCAACTGGTGCACCTGTAAAGCTATGCTCACAATCTGCCGGAACTACAACCTGGAATATTGTGCTATCAGCTTCAAGATTTTGGAGCTTACTATCAGCCTGTGTAATGCTATTGCTAAACATTACTACGCTTGCCATACCGAAGCCAAGCTGGAACTTTTCTGTTTCAACATAGGTTGTATCATCAACCTTTTCAAATACCTTGATGCTAGAAATTGTATTTTGTACTACATTCGTATTTGATGTATCGTAAATTTCATTATATGGATCAACATACTCAATAGTACCAGTTTCCATTTGATAGTAGTATTCACCTGAAAGTGAGTCGTCTATATAGTCTGTTACCACTAGCTTTCCGTATGCATCATCAGCTATTGTGTATTTGTCAAACACAAGCTTGTAGCCAGGTCTTGTAAGATATGAAACGTGATAGGTTGAGGTGTTGCTGTTTGCAACAAGACCATTACCGCCGCTTGGAATTGAACCGATAAAGTCTGCATTTAAATAATCTGCAATTGCAGGAACAGCATTATCTGGTAATACAAATGAACCACCAAAGATTTTAATTACGTCCCTTGTATTATCAGTTACAGGATTAGGGAAATATTTATATCTATCTGATACTACATAGTATTCGTCATAGTCATTTGTCCAGAAGCTTCTTGTTGCAGCATCAGCTGGAAGATTAAATGTACCACCATAAATTCTTAGCTCAAAGGCTTGAGTATTTATGCTATATGAATCATTACCTCTCCAACCAGCATCCTTAAATAGCTTTGGACCAGTAATTGTTACGTTTGCACCCTCATAAATCTCAATAAATGGTGCTCTGTTGTTTGCATTAGAAATGTTTAAAAGACCATAGCAATTAACCTTACCATAAATTCTTGTCCATGGATAGTGGTTATTATATGAGCCGTCGCCGTCAGCGCCAAGCCACATTGTTGGACAGTCAATTGTTACGTCCGCACCAATAACTGTTCTGTTAGCTCCACCATTGTGGCCATGGGATTGGTCTTGGAAGAAATAATAGTTTCCTACCTTGCCGTCTGGGCTTGAAGCGTTGATTGTGCCTTTACCTATAACATGCTTACCAGAACGCTGTGCTCCCATAAAGCCATTTGAGTTCTTTGAGATGTTGATTGTAAAGCCGTTTAGAATAAGAACGGATTGTCCCTCACTCTTAACACTAATACCTGTGTTAGCATTAATATCAGCCATAAGAATTGCAGAAGCGCTTTCGTTTGACATAGCATAGTTAAGCTCTGCCATTGTGTAAACCTCTTTTGCTACACATCTAAATAGCTTTGTGTCCTTATCAAAGGAAACCTCTTCACCCGCCTCATATGTAACACCATTTTCGGTGTACCAGAAAAGACGGAAGCCCTCTTGACCGATATAAGGAATAACTGTGTAGTTACCCCAGCTTTCGGTTCCTGCCGATGTAGGAAGAGTGAATTTTTCTCCCTTTGCTACTGTTATTTTACCATCTGGGTGTGAAATCTTATCAAGTATTGTTGTATCACTTGATGGATTTTGGTCACACATAAAGGAGATGGTAATTGTTTCTGACTCTGTTCCTGTTTCCTCGCCATCGGCTGCGATTGCAACGATGCCAAGAGTTAGAACTATTGCTAGTACTAGGAACAGAACTAAGAATCTCTTTTTCATAAGAAATCTCTCCTTTTAAAATATTTATCGCATATTATAAAAATATATCCGTAGCAAAAGTTTACCACAGTACCGTGGAAAAGTCAAGTTGCACAAAAAAAAAAAAAAAAACAAGTGTTTTTGTGGAAGGTGCACAAATTTCACTCCTTATAGGTGGGATTTGGGCACTTTTAACAAGGAAAATTTTTCAAAAATTTGTGCAAAATAAATAAAGCAATTCCAAATGTTAACAATTTGTAAATTATGTAACAGAATAGCTATATAAATTAGCCTAAATTCTTCTGTTCAAGTCCCGTCTGACAGCATAAAAACGCACCCGAGTGGGTGCGTTTTGCTTCTATTATAGTGATGCGATTGCATCAAGTATTCCTTGCTTTTGGCTCTTGTATTTTTCAAGCTTTGCTCTTTCGCCCTCAACAACCTTTTCTGGTGCCTTGGCAACAAATTCTGCATTTGAAAGCTTTCTTTCAAGACGGTCAATTTCCATATTAACCTTATCAAGCTCGGCATTTAGCCTTGCCTTTTCCTTTTCGGTATCAACCATTTCAGCCATTGGAATATATACTGTTGCTGCGTGAGTGATGATTTGTACTGCGTTTTCGCCCTCATACTCACTAACAACCTCAACCTCTGATGCAGATGCAAGCTTTTTAAAGAACTCAAAGGTGCCCTCATTAAAGCTATCGTTATACCTTGTTACGATAAATAGCTTTGCCCTTTTCGATGGTGGAACGTTCATCTCTGTACGTCTTGCTCTTACTGCCTTAATTGTTTCAATTACTCTCTCCATAGCTTCAAGCTCAGCATCAAAATTATACTCATTTTTAGCCACAGGGTAGGACGTAATCATAATACTTTCACTGTTTTCAAAATGTGGAAGCGATTGATAAATTTCCTCTGTGATAAATGGCATAAATGGATGTAAAAGCTTCAAAATGCTTTCAAGAGCATATACAATTACGTTTTGAGATACTAAATTTGCCTCTGTTCCTCTTGCGTTAAGAGTTGTCTTTGAAAGCTCAATATACCAGTCGCAGAAGATGTCCCAAACGAAGTCGTATATTTCGCCAAGAGCAATTCCAAGCTCGTAGGAATCAAGGTTATCACGAACCTTATTTATTGTTTGATTTAGCTTTGCAAGAATCCATTTATCTTGGATGCCAAGCTTGTCACTGCTTGGCATTTCTACCTTTTCAATGTCAAGGTTCATCATAACAAAGCGAGCAGCATTCCATAGCTTGTTTGCAAAGTTTCTTGCACTTTCAATTCTTTCGTCGCTAAAGCGCATATCATTTCCAGGTGAATTTCCTGTTGCGAGTGCAAAGCGAAGTGCGTCTGCACCATATTTTTCAATTATGAGAAGTGGATCAATACCGTTTCCTAAGGATTTTGACATTTTTCTGCCCTGTGCATCACGAACAAGTCCGTGAATCAAAACTGTGTCAAACGGCTTTTTGCCCATATAAGTCGGAGGCCAAGCGGTCTTAGGAAGACAACATGTTTCCCCAACTCCTTGGCTCACAGAACGACATGGCTACGATCCGACTTGTTTCCTAAGGATTTTGACATTTTTCTGCCCTGTGCATCACGAACAAGTCCGTGAATCAAAACTGTGTCAAACGGCTTTTTGCCCATAT
>JAZQHJ010000175.1:0-19712 GCA_045540515.1 Eubacteriales bacterium | reverse complement strand
TGTTTATTGGGTACAAAGCGTATTGAATGCCAGAGCACCTGACTGTTAATCAGGTTGTCGCTGGTTCGAGCCCAGCAGGGGGAGCCATAAAAGAGAAAGCACGAACTTGTTTCGTGCTTTTTTCTTTTACCCCCTAGGGCTCGAACCAATCTTTCAAAGAAAGACGAGGTTCCACCTTCGGTGCCACTCTAGTCGCATAGTCGTTTAAGTCTTTTCGATACACTCAAAGTCTTACACTCCTTGCTTTGTAGAGAAAACTTCGGCAAAAACAATACTTAATTGTTTTTCCTCTCGTTTCCCAGCAGGGGGAGCCATAAAAGAGAAAGCACGAAACAAGTTCGTGCTTTTTTTATTTCACAATAGAACTTTGATATAATCTGCTTTTAAAACGCAAACACTACATAATCCCTTGATTTTAATAAGCAAATATGATAAAATATATTAGTATTTTACTGACAAACAAAACGAAAGGAGTCAAGCGATGAAGCAAAAATTTAACATCTATAAAAACTACTTTGTAAACCTGATTTTTCCTGCCTTTATCTTTGGCTCGATAACTGGAATAATAACCTCGGTAGTGGTAACACTTTTTAAACTTTGCGCAAAATACATAATTCAATTTTCAAATGGCACTTTTGAATTTATGAGGGAACGAGTATATCTTATCCCAATTGCTATAATTCTAGCACTCGGAGCTTCCTACATAATTGCACTAGTGTTTAAAAAAGAACCAAACCTGCGTGGAGGAGGAATTCCACATTCAATAGCGGTTTTGCGTGGCATTACTAGCTTCAATTGGCTAAAAGCATTAGTTAGTTCCTTCGTTTTACCAATGATAAGCTTTTTATTTGGAGTTCCGCTAGGTACAGAGGGACCGTCCGTGCTAATCGGTACTGCAATAGGAAAGGGAAGCACAAGCATTTTGGCAAAAAAGCATATGGCTTGGAACAAATATTCAATGACCGCAGGAGCATCATCGGGTTTTAGTGTAGCCACAGGGTCGCCAATTTCTGGAATAATCTTCGCAATCGAGGAAATTCACGGACGTATTTCACCAATGATTTTAATGGTAGCAACAGTATCTGTTGCTTTTTCACGAATAACCTCAGAGCTTTTGTCAAAAATATCATTTTTAAATATTGAAATAGAGCTGTTTTCAAATGTTCCACAGGTTCAAGCGCTAAGAATGAGAGATGTTTGGATACCAATTGTAATAGCACTTGTTGTCGGAATTTTATCTGTTTTATTTTTATATTATTATCGTTTAATATATAATTTGTTTAACAAAGCACTGTCAAAAGTACCACATTTTGTAAGACTATTCATCATTTTATCTCTTTCAATAATATTTGGAGTAATATCAATCAACTATATTTCAACAGGACATCATCTGATTGAAAGCATACTAACAGGAGGAGCACTATCAATTGGCTCACTTGTACTAATATTATTGATTCGTTCCACACTTACTCTTGGCGCAAATTCAACTAGTGTCAACGGAGGAATGTTTATTCCTATTATGGCACAGGGTGCAATAGTGTCAGCAATTTGTGCAAAAATAATGATAAGCTTAGGACTTGATTCAAGCTGTTACTCAATTATAATTATTTTTGGTATAACTGCTTGCATATCTGGTATGATGAAAACTCCCCTTACCGCCATAGTTTTTGCAATAGAGGCACTTTCTTGCTATGAAAATATTTTATTTGTAATAATTGTATCAATTCTTTCATTTGCTATAACTGAGATTTTTAGAGCAAAATCAATAAACGAAACAATAATTGAACGCAGAACAAACGAAACCTGTGGCAATAAGACTGTTGAAAATATAGATACAAATGTAACTATAAAGGAAGGAGCATTTGCAATAGGTAAGCAAATCAGAGACATATTTTGGCCCTACACCTTGAAGGTTTTATCTGTAAAACATAGTGAATCAAGCGAAAGCGAAACCGACCAGTATGCCGATAATGTTTTACGAAAGGGAGATGTCTTGCATATAAGATATTCAACAACGGATAAAAACGAAACTCAAAAGGAATTGTTTGCAATAATCGGAGAACAAGAATAAACAAAAAAGCTTGGCGTTTAGCCAAGCTTTTTAATTATTGAATTTTTTCAAAATCATCAGCACCATGCTTGCAAATAGGACAAATGAAATCATCGGGTAATGGCTCATTTTCGTACACGTATCCGCAAATTTTACACACATACCCCTTTTTTCTTGCGTTGGGCTTGGGCTTTACATTTGCGTGATAATAAGCATATGTCATGCTTTCTGCATCTGAAAGAGTCATAGCCTCAGTAACATCACAAATAAACATAGTGTGAGTGCCAAGATCAACCGTATCATATACATTAAGTGAGATAAATGCATTGATATAATCAGCAGTAAGAACCTTTAAGCCGTTTGAGGAATTCCATGCCTCAAAGCCCTTGAATTTGTCAACATTCTTACCAGAATGAAAGCCAAATCTTTCAAAAACATCAAAGGGAGTGTCCGTATTTAGGCAATTTACGTTCATCACACCACTGCTTTTAATAATATCGTGTGAATAGTTTTGCTTGTTAATGGTTACAGTAAGCCTTTTTGGAGAATCGGTTACTTGAACAACCGTGTTGCAAATAAACGCATTGTCCCTTGAACCATCATTACAGGAAATAACATAAAGACCATAACCAATTTTAAACAAAGCGGTATTGTCAATCATAAAAATCTCCTTAAATTTATATTATCTAACCTTTTGGTCAATTTCGGAAGTAAGCTTTTCAAGCATTTCATCAATGCTCATAGCACCAAGATTTATTCCGCCACGTGCACGAAGAGAAACAGTACCTGCTTCCTTTTCGTTTGCACCAACAACAAGAACATAGTTAACCTTTTCAAGCTGAGCCTCACGAATACGCTTGCCCATAGTCTCATTTCTTGTATCAACAGTAACTCTTATGCCACACTCAAGCATTTTTGCCTGAATTTCCTTAGCATATTCATCAAACTCGGAGTTAATAGGTACAATAACTGCCTGAGTTGGTGATAGCCAAAGAGGAAGAGCGCCTGCATACTTTTCAAGAATAAGAGCAAGAGTTCTTTCGTAGCATCCAAGGGATGTTCTATGAATAATATATGGAGTTGCAAGCTGATTGTTGCTATCTACATATTCCATACCAAACTTTTTAGCAAGAAGCATATCAATTTGAATTGTAACAATTGTGTCCTCCTTGCCAAAAACATTCTTGCATTGAATATCAAGCTTAGGACCGTAGAAAGCAGCCTCGTCAATTCCAATCTCATAGTCAAGACCAATTTCATCAAGAAGTCTGCCCATAATCTCTTGCGCCTCATTCCATTGCTCGGCAGTTCCCTCGTACTTGTCAGTGCGATTTGGGTCCCATTGCGAGAATCTGAAAGTACAATCCTCCCAAAGTCCAACAGTTTCAAGGCAATACTTTGCAAGGTCTAGACAGCCCTTGAATTCCTCTGCAAGCTGGTCAGGACGAAGCACAAGGTGTCCCTCTGAAATAGTAAATTGACGAACACGGATAAGACCATGCATCTCGCCACTGTCCTCGTTTCTAAATAGAGTAGAGGTTTCACCAAGACGCATAGGAAGGTCCCTGTATGAACGCTTTTTATTTAAGAATACCTGATATTGGAATGGGCAGGTCATAGGACGAAGAGCAAAGCACTCCTTTGTATAATCATCTGGGTCACCCATTACGAACATTCCGTCAAGATAGTGGTCCCAGTGACCAGAAATCTTGTAAAGCTCTCTCTTTGCCATAAGAGGAGTTTTTGTTAAAAGATAGCCACGCTTTTGCTCAGTATCCTCAATCCAACGCTGTAATAGCTGAATTACTCTTGAGCCCTTTGGAAGCAAAATTGGAAGACCTTGTCCGATTGAATCAACGGTTGTAAAGAATTCAAGCTCACGACCAATTTTGTTGTGGTCACGCTTTTCAGCCTCCTCAACCATCTTTAAGTACTCATCAAGCTCCTCACTTGATGCAAAGGCGGTACCATTTACACGTGTAAGCATCTTGTTGTTTTTGTCGTTTTTCCAGTAAGCACCAGAAATCTTTGTAAGCTTAAATGCTTTTAGTGCCTTTGTGTAGCAAAGGTGAGGACCTACGCACATATCAACATAGTCGCCCTGCTGATAGAATGTAATAACAGCATCAGCATCAAGGTCATCAATATGCTCAATCTTGTAAATTTCTCCTCTTTCCTTCATAAGTGCAACAGCCTCATCTCTTGGAAGAGAGAATACCTTGATAGGAAGATTTTCCTTTGTGATTTTCTTCATTTCCTTTTCAATAGCATCAAGGTCGCTATCTGTAAGCTTTGTATCGCCTAGGTCAATATCATAATAAAAGCCCTTTTCAGTAGCAGGACCATAAGCAAAAATAGCATTTGGATAAAGACGCTTAATTGCTTGAGCTAAAATATGAGCAGCAGTATGTCTTATAACCTGAAGCTCCTGTGCCTTGTCGGTACATTCTGTAACTGTACCATTGTTTAAAAGAATTTTCATAGTTGTTCTCCTTTTTTATGAATTCGGTGAAACAAAAAACACCCCTAATACTAAATAGCATTAAGGGTGCATAGCACGGTTCCACCTTAAAATTTTACTCAATTAATCTTTAACGCAGAAATACGACTTAGCTTTTTACCGCTAGTAGCTCATAAGTGGTGTTCGCATAAATTTTTGCAGGAATTTACACCGACCATTCCCTCTCTTCGGCTAAAAATAAATGCTACTGTCTTAATCATCGCTTTTACACCACACATTTTAACACAACAAAAGCAAAAAATCAACCCTTTTATAAAATATATTGTTGCCAACTTGACATAAAATATCACTTGTGATAAAATTAAGTCATAAAACAAGAAAGGAAATTGAAATGAAAAAAAGATTCTTCATTTATATAATAATTGCACATCTTTTGGTGCCAATTTTCTTGATTTTGCCAATACATAGATTAAGAGTAGGCATCGGGGAAAGCATATCCTTTATCAGTATTTTTGAATATATTGAAAATGCAAACAACCACCTTATAACCGCTATGCTAATTGTATTTATAGTTATCGAATTTTTAGGAATAGCAAATGCAATATATGGAATTAAAACAGACGGGAATCATTTATCTACACGAAATTCATTTGCACTCGGCTTTTCTAGCGCAATACTGGGAGCAATGTTTTTAAGCTTTGGCTCGTATATATTTTTTCTTGTATGCGCAATTTCGTTTTTACTAATCTCATATTTTTCATTAAGGCTTATGAAAATGGAAAAATAAAAGACTGCATTTGCAGTCTTTTTTTATGCACCAAATAGCATGAGGAAAAATCCTATAAGAGCAGAGGCAAAATATAAAATGCCAACAATTCTTAAATTCTCCTTAATGCTTTTATTTGTTTTGAATAGAACAGCAAGACCAATTCCGGCACCAGAGCAAAGTCCTGCGCAGGTAGCTCCAAAGGAAAGAGTTCCCATGGAATAAAGCTTTATCATCGCAACAGAAACTGAGCAATTTGGAATCAATCCCAAAAGAGCAGCAATAAAGGGCTGAGCATAGCTGTTTGTTAGAAGAATTTTGTGTAGGCTTTCTTCTCCAATGAGCTCCATTATAACTCCAAGCACAAGGCTAACAACGAAAATAAAAATAGTTGTTTTAAAGGTATGCTTTAAGGCGGGCTTGAAAATGCCACCATCCTTTTCACAGCCACAGCTTTCGCAAAGCTCAATATGCTTTTTCTTGATTTTTAACACCCTTAGCATAATATCAACACCAAAGCCAATTACAATACCAAAAACTATTTTAACTAAAATGAATTTCCAAATATCACCACTAACCGAGGAATCGGCAAGTAATAAAGGGATAGCCTCATCCGAGGTAGCGATAAAAACAGCAATAAGCGTTCCCTCTGTAATAAGACCTGTTGCATACAAATTGCTACAAGATGCACTAAATCCACACTGTGGAATAAGCCCAAGACCAGTTCCTAATGCAGGGCCAAGCTTGCCAACCTTTGCAATTCCATGCTCCATTTTTGATGAAGCCTTATGCTCGATGAATTCCATAAGCAAATATGCTAAGAATAAAAAGGGAACAGTAAATAATAGCTCCTTTAACGAATGCAGAAGCGTGTGTCCAAGGATATGAAAAAAATCGTGCATAGTAGCTCCTTTCCAAATTCATTATCAATTTGATAATCGTTCTCAAATTACTGATTTATTATATATGGAAAACAAATAAATGTCAATAAATTTTTAGTAAGTTTTTAAAATATCTTGAAAAATAATAATATATATGCTAATATAATGGCATAGATTTTACAGAGTAAATATACGAGCGTTAAGTGTTACAAGGACGGGGAGTTGCCTGTGAACGAAAACTTCGGTTGCGATTCGTATGTTGCATCCCGCTGGACTCATCTCCAAAATGGTTGCAAAATCTGTATATCATTTTAGGAGGTGTTTTTTTATGCAAAAAAACAGGGAAATCACAAGAAAAATAACCACAACTGCTATGCTTGTTGCAATAAGCGTGGTAATAGGAATTTTCTGTAAAAGCTTTCTTAACTTTGGAGAGGGACTTTTAAGGATAACATTTGAAAATTTACCAATAATAATGTCAGGAATTTTGTATGGACCAATCGTTGGAGCAGTGGTTGGATTTTCTTGCGACATAGTTTCATATTTTTTATCAGGACAAGCCTTTCCAATAATGCCAATTGTAACCCTTGGCTCTGTAATGGTCGGGGCAGTGTCTGGAATTGTATCAAAATATATAATCAAGGAAAAGGGAACAAGACAAATAATTTTATCAGGTGCTCTTGCTCATATCATTGGCTCAATGATTATAAAGCCAATAGGATTATACACCTTTTATAATGTTTTGGTTTTAATAAGAATACCGCTTTATATGGTAATTGCTCCAATAGAAATTGCGCTTCTTTGCTCCTTGCTTAACAGAAAAAGCTTCGCAAGGGTTGTAGGATATACAAAAAGCAAGGGAATGAGCTACACCGAGGCAATAAGATATATTCACTCTGTGAGTTGGACCTTCTGTAAGCCAGGGCTTGAAAGAATAAAAGAGCTTTGCCAAAGGCTAGGAAACCCACAAAAAAGCCTGAAATTCATCCACGTGGCAGGTACAAATGGTAAGGGCTCGTTTTGCTCAATGCTTTCAAGCGTGCTTGCAGAGCAGGGGTATAGAGTCGGAATGTTTACCTCACCATATATAAAAGAGTTCAACGAAAGAATTGCCATAAACGGCAATATGATACCAAATGATGATCTTGCAAGAATCACGGAAAGAATAAAAACAATTGCAGACTCAATGACGGACAAGCCAACAGAATTTGAGCTTATCAGTGCAATTGGCTTTGAGTATTTTAAAGAGCAAAAATGCGATTTTGTAGTTCTTGAATGTGGACTTGGTGGCAGACTTGATTCTACAAACATAATCGAAAATAGCATTTTATCAGTAATAACAGGAATTGCTCTTGACCATACCGCTATTCTTGGAAATACCGTAGCGGAAATAGCTAAGGAAAAGGCAGGAATAATAAAAGAGGGTGTGCCTGTGCTATGGTGCGGAGACAGCAAGGAGGCGGAGGACGTCATTTTTGCTGAGGCACAAAGAAAAAAATCAACCGTTTATATGGTTGACCGAGCATCGGTAAAAATCGAAAAGCAAACACTTGATGGCACAATTTTTGATTTTGATGACCTAAACAATGTAAGAATTAAGCTTCTTGGAAGCTATCAAATAACAAATGCAACAAATGTATTAAGTGCGATAAAAATTCTTAAAAATCAAGGCGTAGAAATATCAAATAACGCAATTTATACTGGGCTTGAAAAGGCAAGATGGCATGCGAGATTTGAGGTAATTTCAGACACTCCACTTGTTATTTTTGATGGCGGACATAATCCACAGGGAGTTTGCGAGGCAGTAAAATCCGCAAATCAATATCTCCCAAATAAAAGGCTACACATAATCACAGGGGTAATGGCGGACAAGGACTATGAGTTTATTGCAGGCGAAATTTCAAAAATTGCAAAAAAGGTGCACTGCATAACTCCAAACAATCCAAGAGCACTTGAAGCTGTTAAATATGCAACCATATTTGAAAAAAACGGCATAGAGGCATCTGCATATGACACAGTTGACGATGCTGTAAATAAAGCTTTTGCTGATGCAGTGGATGAAAATGCATCAATTTTATGCCTTGGCTCACTCTATATGTATGGTGAAATTGTAAACGCAGTCAACAAATGTCAAAATAAGTAATTTTTTGTTAAAGCTTGTAATTGCTTGACATATAATTTTGTTTATGCTATAATTCTATAAGAATTTATATTTTTAAATTTTATTTGAAAGGAATTGCTATGAAGGAAAAAACAGCAAGCTCCTCGTTTAAGGAACGCTTTAAGTGTTGGCTTGAAGAAAGAAAAAGACAACTAAAAAAGAATGCAAATATCATCCGTGAGCTGGTTAAGAAAAATGTTAAAATCCAGTACAGAAACTCTGCAATCGGTGCAATTTGGACAGTGCTAAACCCACTTTTGAATATGCTTGTAATGTACATTGTGTTCTCAAAGCTATTTGGAAAGGACGACCCAACCTATGCATTGTACTTGCTTTGTGGTAACGTAATGTTCAACACAATGAGAGGTGCAACAACACAATCTCTTCCTTGCTTAGTGCAAAATAGAGGACTTTTAACAAAAAACAGAATTTCATATAGCGTTTTTCCAATCTCAACCAATCTTGCCGCGCTTGTAAACTTTGCATTTTCATTAATAGCTCTTTTGGGAGTTATGGTTGTTGTGCATTTTCAAACCTTTAACAATGAAGCGGTAGGCTCTATTTTTAGTTGGAATATGCTTTACATTTTGCTAATGGTTCCAGCATTATTCTTGTTCAACTATGGAATTTCACTATTCCTATCAGCGCTTTACGTGTTCTTCCGTGACGTTCAGCATTTTTATATGGTATTTTTAACCCTTTGGACATATCTTACACCTATATTTTATAAGATTGATGACCTAGGCGGTAGCCCAATTATCCAAGGAATTATAAAAATAAATCCTATGTACCACTTTGTAACATTCTTTAGAAATGTTGTGTATAATATATCTGCATATGGACAGATGATAGGTGATAAAAGCATTTGGCAGAGCCTAGGCTCGCTTTACCTTATCGCGCTACTGTTTTTAGGACTTGGTGGACTTTCGTTTGTGCTAACAAAGCGAAAATTCATATTCTACATTTAATGGTGGATAGTAATGGAAAATAAAGAAATAATTCAAAACGAAGCAGAAAATGAAACTATAATTGAGCTTAATCACGTTGGTATGGAGTTTTTTATGTCCGACCAAAAGGTGGATAATCTCAAAGAGTTTTTTATAAGACTTATTAAGGGCAAAATGGAAAGAAAAATGCACAAGGTGCTTGAAGACATCACCTTTTCTGTAAAAAAGGGTGAATCCGTTGGCTTAATAGGTCACAATGGTGCTGGAAAAAGCACACTTTTAAAAATCATCACAGGTATTTTAAGACCAACAACGGGCACAGTGAAGGTAAAGGGCGTTGTCGCGCCACTCCTTAACCTTGGCGCAGGCTTTGACTATGAGGCAACAGCAAAGGAAAACGTATATCTTAATGCTGCGATTTTGGGATATTCCAAAAGAGAGGTAGAAAAGAAATACAACGAAATTGTTGATTTTGCAGAGCTTCACGACCATATGAACGTGCCACTTAAAAATTTTTCATCAGGAATGGTTGCAAGGCTTAGCTTTGCAATTGCAACTGACGTAAATCCAGACATTTTGCTAGTTGACGAAATCCTATCCGTAGGTGACGAAAACTTCCGTAAGAAATGTGCACAAAGAATTGAGGAGCTACAAGCAAAGGGAGTTACCTTTGTAATCGTATCTCACAATATGTCTCAAATTAAAAAGCTTTGTCAAAAGGTGGTTTGGATTGAAGATTCCAAAATGCAGGACTTTGGCGATTCTGGTGTTGTTTGCGACAAGTACATTAAATATTGCAACGAGCAAAAGAAATAAAATTTTCCCAGTAAGTATCATTAGCTCTTGCGATATGATATTACTGGGCTTTTTACTAAATTATTAAAGGAGGCTAATATGGGACAAAGAAATAGAATAATAATCCTTTGGGTAAGTGCATTTTTAGACTTGTTTTTAAATCTATCAACCATACTTGTAGTCTTCTTTATGATGCACACCTATTTGCCAGGCTTTCAAAAGCTGGAAATGGCGGTAACAATCGGGCTTACAATTCTTACCTCATTTATCTATCTATTTTTCAGCCTTTACAACCTGAAGCGTAATGAAAGACTACATATAAAGCTAATAAAAACATTTTTTGCACAATTTGTAGCCTATACAATATTCTTAATTGTAATCACAATTTCTGGACCAAATAAATATTATTACATTTTTGCAAGCATAAGCACAGCAATATCGCTTGTCTTAGTTTCAATAAAGAGAATAATTACCACAAAGCTTATTCATGTATTCAGAGCAAGGCGTTCAAACGATAGAGGAATACTTTTAGTTGGTTATACTGACGGTGCAAAAGCATATGCTGAACAGCTCAGCAAGAACCTACACTTTGGCTATAATATTCTTGGTTGTGTTTGCGATGAGGAGGAAACAGAGGAGCTTGAAAGACTCGGCTCAATTACTGAGCTTGACGATATAATAAAAAAGCATAACCCCTTTGAGGTTGTAATAGCGCTTGAGAATGTCTCAAATGAACAGCTTCAAGAAATTATCGATATTTGTGACACAAATGGAGTAAGAGCTCTTATCGTACCTATTACCCACAAGTTTTTCAGGTCCAAATGCCAGGTCGATATGATAGGAGACCTACCAGTTATCAACACAAGAGCAATCCCACTTGACAATATTGCAAATATGGCATTAAAGCGCCTTATGGATATTGTAATTTCACTAATTTTAATTATCATCACTTTTCCAATTATGCTTATTGCCGCACTAGGAGTAAAGCTCTCATCAAGAGGTCCTGTAATATTTAAGCAAAAGCGTGTTGGCAAAAACAACAAAACCTTCACAATGTATAAATTCCGTTCAATGAAAATGAACAATGAATCCGATACTGCTTGGACAACAAATAATGACCCAAGGAAAACCAGATTTGGTACCTTTATGAGAAAAACAGGAATTGATGAGCTACCACAGCTATTTAACGTGCTATTTGGTAATATGTCAATTATTGGCCCAAGGCCTGAGCTTCCTGCCTTTGTTGAGCAGTATTCTAAAACAATCCCACTATATCGAGTAAAGCATCAGGTAAAGCCAGGAATAACAGGACTTGCTCAGATTTACGGATTTAGAGGCGACACCTCAATCGAAAAGAGAATTGAGCTTGACATTCAATACATAGAAAACTGGTCGCTTATCAACGATATTAAAATATTGTTTATAACACCATTTAAAATGTTTAACAGAAACGAAAAATACGAAAAATGAAAATACTTGTTGTCGCATCTACAATGGTGCATATTAAAAATTTTCATATGCCCTACATTGAGAAATTTAAAAGCATGGGGCATGAGGTAAAAACTCTTGCAAACGGAAGGGATGCTGACTTTGATATTCCTTTTAAGAAAAGGGCACTTTGCTTAAAAAATCTTTTCTTAACCCTAAAAATTAAAAAAATTCTCAAAAAAGAGCAATTTGACGTTATATATTTACATACAACCCTTGGTGCATTTTATACAAGACTTGCATTAAAGGGCATAAAGAACAGACCATACGTAATAAACACCGTGCACGGCTACCTCTTTTCAAAAAATGAAGGAGGACTCAAAAAAAGAGCTTATCTGAAATGCGAAAAAATTGTTAAAAATCAAACTGATGACATTGTTGTGATGAATGATGAGGATTATAAAATTGCAACAGAGAATAGCCTATGCCAAAATAAGGTGTATAAAATCAACGGAATGGGCATAACCCTTAAAAATAAGGAGCTAACAAGAAGCAATGATGAAATGCTTAACCTAACCTTTGTTGGTGAAATAAGCAAAAGAAAAAATCAAGCCATGCTTGTAAAGGCTCTAGCACATATCCCAAAGGCAATGCTTACCTTGGTGGGAGACGGTAAGGAAAGAGCAAAGGCTGAGGCACTTGCAAAAAAATTGCAGGTTGAGGACAGACTTGTAATAACAGGCTTTACAAAAAATGTAGCATTATATCTTTCTAAAACGGATATATATGTATCTGCTTCAAAAATAGAAGGACTCCCCTTCAATATTATGGAGGCAATGGGACAAGGACTTCCAATTGTTGCATCAAATATCAAGGGGCATAGCGATTTGTTACCTCAAAGCTCCCTTTTTGAAAGAGACAGTATAAAATCCCTTGTCGATACCATAAATGGTACAAAAATAGAGCAAAAGAGCTACGATATTGAAAAATATAAGCTTGAAAATGTGCTTGATGATAATATGAAGATTTATTTATCTTTTAAAAACGAATAAAAGGAGGCGATAAAATGGTTTGGTTTTGGCTAGCCCTTGCAATTGCACTTCTTGTAATGGAGCTTGCAACAACACAGCTTGTATCAATTTGGTTTTCCGTTGGTGCGGGAGTGTGTGCAATAATAACAGCAATTGTAGGTAGCACAGGAAATAGCCTTGACATTGTTTGGCAGGTGCTTATTTTTGCTGTGGTATCAGGAGTGCTGCTTCTATCAACAAGAAAGCTTGCAAAAAAGCTACTTAAAAAAGGAAAAAATCAAGAAACAAACCTTGAATTAAATATTGGCAAGGTGGCAATAGTAACAGAAACTATTGACAATATTAAAGGAGAGGGAGCTATCAAAATTAACGGACTTGTATGGAGTGCAAGAAGTGCTGATGATAGCATAATCAACAAGGATGAGCTTGTAATATTTAAGGAAATACAAGGAAATAAGGCAATAGTAGAAAGGAAATAATTTTATGTGGATTTTTATAGTAATAGCAATCGTAGTAGTTTTACTTATCATAATTGCTGCAAACATTAAGGTTGTTCCACAATCAAAGGCATACGTAATTGAAAGACTTGGGGCATACTACAAAACATGGGAAACAGGCTTACACATTTTAATTCCTATCATTGACAGAGTTGCAAATCACGTGTCATTAAAGGAGCAGGTTGCAGATTTCCCACCTCAACCAGTTATCACTAAGGATAACGTAACAATGCAAATTGATACAGTGGTATTCTTCCAAATCACAGACCCAAAGCTATACACCTATGGAGTTGAGCATCCAATTGCCGCAATTGAGAACCTCACCGCAACAACTCTTCGTAATATCATCGGTGAATTAGAGCTCGACCACACGCTTACATCAAGAGATACAATCAATGCAAAGATTCGTACGATTCTTGACGAGGCAACAGACCCATGGGGAATTAAAATCAATAGAGTAGAGCTCAAAAACATTAAGCCACCCGCTGAAATTCAGGATGCAATGGAAAAGCAAATGAAGGCAGAGCGTCAAAGACGTGAGGCAATCCTACGTGCAGAGGGCGAAAAGTCAAGTAATATTCTTGTTGCCGAGGGTAAAAAGGAAAGCCAAATTCTTGAAGCACAGGCAGAAAAGGAAGCGGCAATTCTTCGTGCCGAGGCTGATAAGGAAGCAAAAATCAAGGCAGCAGAGGCAGAGGCAGAGGCGATTCTTAAAATCAACGAGGCACAAGCTGAGTCCATTAAGCTTATCAACCAAGCAAATCCAGATGAAGCATATATGACTCTTAAAAAGCTTGAAGCATTCCAAAAGGTAGCAGACGGAAGGGCAACAAAGATAATCGTTCCCTCAGACCTACAAAGCATCGTTGGACTAGTTAACACAATTACTGAATCCGCAAAGGACGACACAACAAAATAATAAAAAAGGCTAGGAATTTTCCTAGCCCTTTATTGTTCCATAAATATAATTTTCATCAAACGAAGCAGGCTTTACATTAAGAATTTTACCACCAAGGTCAATATCACTCTTAACCTTAACCTCAATAAAATCCCTTGTATGCCCACAGGCATATCCATTTTCAAGCGTTTCAAAAAGCACCTCGACCTCACTGTCAGAGGAAAGAATCCCCTCAAAAATCCTTCTTTTAGAGATAGTCTCAACCTCCTGTAACGCATAAAGTCGTTCCTTTTTTTTATTTTCAGGCACTTGATTTGGCATAGTAGAAGCAACAGTACCCTCCCTTTTTGAATAAGGAAAGATATGCATATGCAAAAATTCCTCATTTAAGAAAAACTGTCGTGTCTGCTCAAAGTCCTCATCACTCTCCGAGGGAAAACCAACAATAACATCACACGAAAGCTTTACGCAAGGAATGCATTCTCTTAAATAGTCAAGATTTTTCTTTGCCATATCAATGCTGTATTTTCTTTTCATAAGTGCTAAAATCCTTGAGCATCCGCTTTGCATGGAAATATGAAAATGAGGCATAACCTTGTTAAGCTCCTTTACAGTGTCAACAAAGTCCTTATTTATTGACACAGGGTCCAGTGAACCGAGTCTAATTCTTTTTAGTCCTTTAATTTCGTTTATCTCACGAAGTAAATCAGTAAGCCCATAGCCGTTTTTAAAATCCTTGCCGTATGATGCTGTCTCTATTCCTGTGAGCACAACCTCACAGCATCCCTGTGAAACAATGTTCTTTACCTCATTTATTACATTTACAGCAGGATTTGAACGAACACTACCCCTTGCAAACGGAATAATACAATAAGCACATTTTGAGTCACAGCCGTCTTGAATTTTAATAAAAGCCCTTGTTCTTGTCAATGGAGCACCAACAAGCATAGTGTCAAAGGAGGAGTCATAAATATTTGGCATATACATATGGGGCGCTTTTCTTTCATAATAAAGCTCAATAGCCCTTTTAGCAATGCTTGATTTTCCGTTGTTACCACAAACAAGGTCAACTCCCTCAATGCTAAGTGCAGCCTCGGGATTGATTTGAGAAAAGCAACCAGTAACAATAATAACAGCATTTTTGTTTTTAGCAATGCAGCGACGAATGAGCTGACGGGACTTTTTATCACTTTGTGCAGTAACAGAGCAGGTATTTATTATGTAAATATCACAGACCTCATCACTATTACAAATGGATATGCCATTATTTGAAAGCTCCTGCATTATTGCATCACTTTCATATTGATTTACTCTGCACCCAAGCGTGATAATAGATGCCTTAATCATAAAGAGTCCCTCCTTGCTAGAATTTATATCACTTATTTTAGCACAAAAACCAACCAATGTAAAGAATTTTAAACTAATGCTTGAAATAAAGAGCAAAAAAATATATAATTATTGTAGCTTAGAACAACAAAAGGAGGAATCGGTATGAGAGAGTTTACCATAAATGCAAACGATGCAGGTCAGCGTCTTGATAAGTTTGTTTTAAAAACGGTTAAGGGAATACCGGTTTCCTTAATGTATAAGGCGATAAGAACTAAAAAAATAAAGGTCAACAGGAAAAGAGCAGAGCAAAAGCAAATATTAAATCTTGGCGACACTGTTCAAATGTTTTTAAGCGAGGATCTCTTTTCTGAAAAAATCACTGATAGTGAGCTATATACAATAAAGGTGAGCCTGGATATTGTATATGAGGATGAAAATATTTTAATTTGCAACAAGCCCGCAGGCGTTTTGGTCCATAGCGGAGACGGAGACGGAAAAACAAGTGGAGACAAAGATGCAAGGGATAGAAACACACTCATTTATATGATTCAAGCCTATCTTGCGCAAAAGGGAGAATATGACCCAAGCGAGGAAAACTCCTTTGCCCCTGCACTCTGCAACAGAATAGACAGAAATACTATGGGGATGGTTATTTCAGCCAAAAATGCACCCACATTAAGAGCCGTAAATGAAAGAATAAAAAGCAATGAAATAACCAAGCTTTATCTTTGTGCAGTTCACGGCACTCTACCTAAAAAACAAGACACTCTGTGCGACTTTTTGATAAAAGATGCCAATACAAACACAGTAAAAGTGCTAAAAGAAAAACGAGCTGGCTCAAAGGAAATAATCACAAAATACCGTCTTATTGAATACAATTCTCAAAAGGATATTTCACTTGTCGAAATTGAGCTTGTCACAGGCAGAACTCACCAAATAAGAGCCCATATGGCATCAATCGGAAACCCACTTTTGGGCGACGGCAAATATGGTAAGATAACACAGGACAAAAGGCTTGGCTACAAGCACCAGGCGTTATGCTCATACAAGCTTATATTTCATAAAAAGGACGACGAGATTTCAAGCCTAAACGACAAGACACTGGTCGTTAGCCTTGATTCAATCTATTTTTTGAAGGAATTTTCGCAACAGAGCTTGGAAAATCTTGCAAAAAATAATACTCTTTTAACAAAAAAGTGTTGACATTGTAAATAATTTGTTATATAATTGATTTGTAATAATATGTACGACTTTTAGCCTAAGGAGGACTTACAATGAGCAAAAGAATAATGTACAGAAGAAAGAATACAGAGGGAATGGCACCATCAGAACGCGCTTCAATCGTTCCAAATGCTGCACCTGCGGTTGCAAAATCATCTAAGATGTCAGCTGGTGCAAAGCTACTTGTTATTTTATTAGTAGTTGTTGCGGTTGTTGCAGCAGTTATGCTAACCCTTAACATCATCGCAAATAGCTTCTTCTCAAAGGTAAATACACAAAAGCCTTGGTATGAGGAGAAAATAACAGTAAAAGACTCAATTGCAAATATGGGCGTTTATGAAAACGAAAAGCTCCTTGCTTCAGCAGGATATGCAGAGGCATACGAGAAGGTTCTTGCTAACTATGCAGAGGCTTCACACGCTTTAAGAGCTGATGAAAACGTTTACAATTTTGCAGTTTATGGAACAAATAACTTTGGTGATGCAACAGCACAAACCACATCTGCATTCATCATGATTGCTTCCTTCAACAACGAAACAAAGAAGGTTACATATGTAACATTTGCAGAGGATATGCTTGTTTATATTCCAGTTGTTGCTAAGGTTGGTGAGCTCCGTGATGCATACGAGTGGGGTGGCTCAGCACTTCTTACAAAGACAATTCAACACAACTTTGCAGTTTCAATCAATGGTTACATTGAGGTAAATATGGCAGTTGCTGCTCAGCTCGTTGACAATGTTGGCGGTATCGAGGTTGCAGTTGCTGATGCAACAAAGCTAAATACAGCAATCGAGGCATTCAACCAACAATTTGGTAAGTCAGTTGCAAGCGTAAATGTAAGCAATGGTAAGGCTACACTTAATGGTGAACAGGCTCTTGCTTATTCAAAGCTTGGCAATGCAGAGACAAATACATTTGTTAAGACTCTTGGTGGAGCAATCTTCCAAAGCGGTATGGGCGGAATGATGGATTCATTCAAAATCGTTACAACCAACGCAAAGACAGCTATCACAAAGAACGACTTCAATGCACTTGCTCGTATTGCAATGACAACACTTAAAAAGGCAGAGGCAAAGGTAATCTCAGTTGGTGAAACAGAATCTGTATGGCACTACGAGTTCAATGTAGTTGCTTGCACAAGCTACACAAACGAGATTGCAAAGCTTGACGCACTTTACAACTAATTAAAAATTCAAGCAAACGCTAGTTACCTAGCGTTTGTTTTTTTAAGGTATGAAATGAAATATAAAATTTTGGAGTATGGTGAGGTTACCTCATCAAATGATATCGCAACTTACCTTGCCAAGGCAGGGGAGCCACACGGAACAGTGGTTGTTGCCACCTCTCAAACAAAGGGCAGGGGAAGAACAGGAAGAAGCTTTATTTCAAGTAGTGAAAACGGACTTTATATGAGCATTATATTAAGACCAGAGCTCCCCTGTGAAAAATACAATACCCTAACCCCTCTAATAGCCGTATCAGTTGTGAATGCTCTTGAAAAAACAACAAGCCTAAGACCACAAATCAAGTGGGTTAATGATATATATATAAATGAAAGAAAGACTTGTGGAATCTTAACAGAATCCAAGTTAAGTGGCAATACCCTTGAATATATCATCTGTGGCATCGGAATAAATTTAGCACCACCCGAAAATGGCTTTCCTCCCGAAATTTCAAAAATTGCAGGAGCAGTGTTTGAAAAAACAGCACCAAATGGCTATAAAATGGAGCTTTGTAATGCAATTCTTGACGAGCTTTTTGCCTATTATAATAATATTGAAGACAAATCCTATATGCAAAAATACAGAAGCTATTCAATGCTTATCGGACAAGAGGTTGACATTTATGTCGGGAACGATATTGTAAACGGAATGGTGACCGATATTGACGATAATGGTGCCCTTGTTGTTAAATGCAAGGACGGAACCACAAGAGCCTTCAATTCAGGCGAGGCAAGGGTAAGAAGGGCTGGGGCTAGCCTATGAGCAAAAATTCAAAATACATAAGGGCAATTACGCAAATTGCACTTGCGAGTGCAATAATGTGTGTCCTTGCTCAAATCAGCTTTTATGTAGGACCAGTGCCAATTACAATACTCCCCTTGGTAATTGCGTTTTTTGGCTATCTTTTTGGCATAAAAAAGGGAACAATATCTGTTTTAGTGTATCTTTTTTTAGGAGCAGTAGGTGCACCCGTTTTTTCAGCCCTTAATGGTGGCTTTCATATTTTAATAGGCTACACAGGGGGCTTTTTATGGGGCTTTATACCACTTGTAATTCTGTGTGGAATAATAAAAGAAAAAGGGCTAGGACTTGTCCTAGGCACCATTGGTATGCTTGTATGTCATTTGCTTGGTATAATTCAATATTCCTTGACCTCAAGGACTAATTTCTTTGTCGCTATGGCAACAATATCCCTACCATTTATTATTAAGGATATAATATTCATATTTTTAGCCTATTTTTTAGCACAAAAGGTAAGAAAAGTAATAAAGCTGTCGTAAAAACGACAGCTTTTTTATTCGTTTACGCTAGTGCGTATCATTCCTCTATGGAATTCCAATTTATAGGCTCAAACCCATTGCTTAAAAGAAAATTATTTGCTCTTGAAAATGGCTTGGAGCCAAAAAATCCATTGTAAGCTGATAGCGGAGAGGGGTGCGCTGATTCAATTATTAAATGATTTTTGTTAGTGATGTATTTTTTCTTGCTCCTTGCATTTGCGCCCCAAAGAATAAACACAATGGGCTCATTCCTTAAATTCAGCTTTTTTATTATGGCATCGGTAAAAATAGTCCAACCAATATCCTTATGGCTGTTTGCCTGACCGCTTCTTACCGTAAGAGTTGCATTGAGTAGCAAAACACCTTGATTTGCCCAGGAGGTAAGCTCCCCGTGCGACGGAATTTTCATTCCAATATCACTATTTAGCTCCTTGTAAATATTTACAAGCGAGGGAGGAATTTTAACACCCTTTTTAACTGAAAATGAAAGACCGTGTGCCTGACCAATTTCGTGATAAGGGTCCTGACCTAAAATTACTACCCTTGTGCCACTATATGAGGTGTACTTTAAGGCATTGAAAATGTCGTACATTGACGGGAAAACAGTATAATTTGCATATTCGCTTTTCAAAATTTTACGAATATTGAGGTAATAATCGCTTGAAAATTCATCCCTTAAAATTTCATCCCAATCATTGCCAATATGAACCATTTTTACACCTCCTTTAAGCTATGCCGTACAGG
>JAZQHJ010000174.1:0-4057 GCA_045540515.1 Eubacteriales bacterium | reverse complement strand
GACTTCCTTAGTCCCTTAATTATTTCCCCTGCGCTTTCTAAAACAAGGGCAGGCTTTACGTCCGAGGAATCTAAAATTTCTCTTGTGGTTTCACCACTCATTACAAGAATTGTAAAGGCACCTGCATTTAGTCCGCTTTTTATATCGGTATAAATTCTATCGCCAATAACTGCCGTTTCTTCCCTTGAGTAGCCCTCGTGCTCCATTGCTAAAAGGGGCATAAGCGCCTCTGGCTTTCCAATCACAATGGGACGTCTTTTTGAAACGTTGTATAGCATATCGCAAACGCTACCACAGTCTGGAACACTGCCAAATTCCGTTGGGCAAACATAGTCTGGGTTTGTCGCAATGTATGGAATTTCCTTTCTTGTAAGTAGCAAATACGATACGTCGTGGAGCTTTTTGAAGGTCAGCTCCGTATCAAAGCCCATTACAATAACGTCCACGTCATCAAGGATTTCTGTAATTTCAAAGCCATTTTCCCTTAGCTCCGCCTTTAAGGACTCCGTTCCGCAAACGTACAGCCTTTTGCCACTATGGTGCTTTTTTAGATAGTAGGCAGTTGCCTGTGATGAGGTTATAAAATCCTCTCTTTTTGCCTTTATTCCGAGGCTGTCCAGCTTTTTTACATAGTCCTTAACACTCTTTGATGAGTTGTTGGTCATAAACATATATCTTTTGCCACTGCTCTTAATTTCATCAAGAAGCTCAGGCGTAAAATCAAAAAGTCTATTTCCAAGATATAGCGTTCCGTCCATATCGAACAGGAACAAGCTTATTTCCTTTATTTTCTCAAAATTGTTCATTCTCTTTTCCATATATGACCTCTGTCGGTTCGTTGATTTTGTTAAATTTTAACTATTTTTTTGAAGCTAAAAGCTCTCTCTTTTCATTTCTTCGTTTTTATAAAGCTCAATTTTGTCGCTTTCTAAGTATTCCTTTTTCAGCGTATAAAACGCTTCGTTGATGCCTTTCACCATAGCCGGAGTTCTCTTACCGATGCACACAAATCCAATTTGAACACAAGACAAATTTTGTTTACATTTTTCATTATTTTCATTTCCTTTGCCGTGTCATTTGACACTATTTTACCACAATAATTATAATTTGTCAATTCTTGACATAAAAAGTGCCACCACGTGTCCGTTTTAAATCAAAAAGAGAGACACCACACGGGTGTCCCTCTATCTTCAAATTCTCTGTGTTTTTTGACCAAAAAGCTATTGATTTTAGTTATCACTTATAGGTGTAAGGGTGCTCGTTCCTCGCCTCATACCAAATCAAAAATTCCGCTTCTAGTCTGATAACCCCGTAATTATCAAGCTTTTTCTTAATAGCATCTTGAATTTCCTTATATTGCGGAATTATCTCTCCCTCTGCCATTTCATATTTTAAATTACTCCAAGGAGTTAATTTATATTCACCACCCTTGGTTAATTTTTTGCCCCCATTTCTCTCTTTCCACTCACAGGCATACCAACTAAAAACCCAATCCAAAATATAGCTATCAAGTGGCATATGGCACGGCTCAAATTTGTTTATATATGTTTCAGCATCATCAAAGCAATAAAGATATTTAAAGGTCATATTTACTATTTTTTGCGCCTTTCCAAAGGTTGCTTGGCTTTCGTCTCTTTTCGCTTCTTTAAGCAGTCCTATAAGACCAAGCACCCCGTTTTCTCCGTTTAAGAAGAGCTCGCATGTCTCCTTGTGCCAGGTATCAAAATCCGAGCTACCGTTTTTCATATAGCTACAAATTCTATTTGCAAGCATCTTTAACAGAGCTTCCTTTTTTTCTGCATCTATGCTTTTCTTTTCGTTGCCACTTGAAAATGTCCTTGGAGTCATATCAATATATGCCTTTTTAACTGCCAGTAAAACGTCGTCCTCACATGTCACGTTGACACATACCTCGTCCCCAGGCTTTACATCCTTTCCCAGCATCATTCCGTAACAAAATGCTCTTGCATATTTTCTGTTGTATTCCATATCATCACTCCTGTTTTTCAAAAAGTCTTGTGCAATGCTGTGCGCATAATCATTAAAATAAAAAGAATTCAGCTTAAAAAATTGGAGATATACTCCGGTTTCCCAAATTAGTGGGCGTTAGCTGAATTCTTTAAATTGATAAGCAAGGAAGATGTCAAGAATCCTAAAAAGTCCTCAACCATAATTCATACACTTGCTTAATTCTAGAAGAAAGTCTTTGGGAACGTTCCCAACGCGTCAACAAATGACTTGGCTTATCTTCTTAATAATATTATACACTATATTTTCCAAAAAGTCAAGGCTTTGTTATAGGTGTGGGAGAGCTTTAGCCCACATTGACTTAAAGTGTGTGGGACTAAAAGTACTTTTTATTCACTATTTCTTCTTTTGCAATGACGAATTAATCCAATCGCCAAAAATACAAGTGCTAAAAGCAACAGTGTCAAACAAATAATAAGGTGGATATTATTTTCTAATGCTGCGTCTGCTTTCCAAGAAGATAAATCCGCCTTGAAAATATTTATTTCGTCAATCTCCTTTTGAGCTTCAAGATTTTTTACTTTTATAAAAAGCGGCGGTAAATATAAAAATGCGTTTGATAAAAGCAAAACAATACTCGTCTTTAAAAATCTATTTATTTTCAAGAATCGCACACTCATAATTATATTTAACGCTAAATACACGCAAAGCACGATAGGAAGTGCTATTTTAAAATACCACCACCCGTCAGCATAATCATTCACTACCGTGTAAGCATTTGTCACAATAAGAAGAACATTTAACATTAAAAAATCAACGGCAACGGAAATAAAATCGTTGTATTTTTTTATTTTAGAAAAAACTTCGTATTTTGCAATATAAATAGGTATAAATATAATTGTCAAGCCCAAAAGCACAGATAACACAGGTATCAAGAACCAATTACCACCAGAGTAAATACAGCAAACGCCTAAAAGTAAAGCAAGTGCTAAATACTGCGATAGTGGAATTAGAATAAGCTTGTATTCCTTTATGTGCTTGGGTAAATTTGTAAAGGTGAACGCAAGCAACAGTGCTGAAAGCACAATCCAAAACCAAGAAAGAGTTTTATCGATTGCCAAATTGCAAATAAAGCACGGAATTAGCGCAACGCCGTAAGCAATATAGAAAAACAAGCTCCAAGATAACGAAAGAGCTCTCCACTTTTTTGCTTGATTTTTTTCTTCTCTTGATTTATTATCAACGCTTGCCGTTATAAGCTCGTGTTCAGAAACCCCTAAAATTTCAGAAAGCCTTGGAAGTAAGGTTATATCGGGATGAGCTACGTCCTTTTCCCACTTACTTATAGCAGACTCCGAGACAAATAACAATTTTGCTAATTGCTTTTGTGTCAAATTCTTTTCTTGTCGCTTTTGCCTTAAAAAGCTGCCAAAGGTATTACTCATATGTACGCCTCTTAAAAATATAATTTACGTATTTATTTTACCACAAAATTTTCTATATTGCACTACAATTAATCAAATAACCAGCTTGAAAATTTTTCAAGTCACAAAAACGCAAAAAATAAAGACCTACAAGCAAAATACTTATACACCCATACAAGCACCTCCCCCTGCTGGGTGAACGAGCACAAAACGATTGAGTATCGTTTTTGCTAAGTGAAGTCAATTAAGCAAGGAGAAATGAAGCAAGTCTGTGATTTGTGCACATTTCGACTATGCGACTACTAGGGGTCCTCAAAACGAATAATGAGTTTTGGGGTTCACGTGTGGGGCGCGAAGCGGAACCTCATCTTTCTTTGAAAGATTGGTTCGAGCCCTAGGGGTATAACAAAAAAACCGACCCTGTGGTCGGTTTTTCTGCTATTGGCTCCCCCTGCTGGGGAACGAGGATGAAAACAATTAAGTATTGTTTTTGCGAAGTTTTCTCTACAAAGCAAGGAGTGTAAGACTTTGAGTGTATCGAAAAGACTTAAACGACTATGCGACTAGAGTGGCACCGAAGGTGGAACCAGCAAGTTTGCTCTGCAAACTGACTGTGTTCGAGCCCTAGGGGGGTAAAAGAAAAAAGCACGAAACAAGTTCGTGCT
>JAZQHJ010000173.1:0-70867 GCA_045540515.1 Eubacteriales bacterium | reverse complement strand
GTGTAATGCCACAGCCGACCTCGTAAACCCAGTCGGCTACGCTACCGTAGGCGTAATGGTTAAAGGAGTTCATTCGGCTTGACCAAAATTCTCCATTTTCGTTCTTGCCGTCCCAGTGCTCCCAAATTGTTGTAGCGCCCTGCTTTACGGAATAGAGCCACGATGGGAATTTATCCTGTAAAAGCAAATCATAGGCAAGCTCACTATACCCATTTTGTGAAAGTGCGTGGAGCAAAAATGGAGTTCCGACAAAGCCTGTTTTTAGCCTTGTGTCGTTTTCTATAATCATTTTTGCAAGGTAGTCTGCCACCCTTTTTTTGTCCTGTGCAATATCAAAATACAGGGCAAGAACGCACTCCGTTTGCGTTTTGAATTCCTTGTAGGTTCTTCTTATCTTGCTTACAATTCTTTGGTATTTTCTTTCGTGCTTTTCGTGCTTTTTGCCAAGAATTTTAGCCACGTCTGCCACTATTTTAACGGAATTTGCATAAAATACGGATGCAATAAAGTCCTCATTTGATGAGCCACGATAGCTACCCTGTGGAGCATCAAGCCCAAGCCAGTCACCAAATTGGTCACAGCCCGTCCAAAGGTCCTTGGTGCTTGTGCTATTTTCTATGTATTTTAGGTATTTTAGCATTGAGGAGTATTGATTTTTTAAGAAATCAATATTTCCATAGGTTTTATACATTTGATATGGAATTATTGTAGCAGAGTCTCCCCATACGGCACCCGTATTTTCCGTGGTTGACCAGTCCCAGCATATGGTTTGAGGAATTATGTTTGGAATATTTCCTCGCTTGCCTTGGTCAAGACGTAAATCGGTGAGCCATTTTAAAAAGAATTTTTCAACGTCAAAGTTGTAGGCTGCGGTTTTACAAAATACGGTTGCATCACCCGTCCAGCCCTGTCTTTCGTCCCTTTGTGGGCAATCGGTTGGCACATCAAGGAAATTGCCCCTTTGTCCCCAAATTATATTGCTAAATAGCTGATTTAAGTCCTTATTTGAGCTATGTAGGTAGCCCGTTCTTTGAATGTCGGAGTGCACCACAATTGCAGTTATGCTCTCTTTTTTAAGCTCAGCTGGGAACTCCTCTACCCTTATGTATCTAAATCCCCAAAATGCAAGTCTTGGCTTATATTTGTTATAACCGTCCTTGCATATATAGTCAAAGCGAGCAAGGGCATCCCTGTAATTTTCGTTATAAAAATTACCGTATTTGTCAAGCTCCTCACAAACGCTAAGTGCAACTATATCGCCCTTTTTTGCAAAAAGGTCAATTTCAAAATAGCCGGTAAGATTTTGACCAAAGTCGATAATTGTATCGCCGTTTGGTGCCTTGAATATTCTTTTTGGAGCTATTCTTTCCTGCTCCTTTACATATACACCCTGTTGCTTTACTATAAGTCCCTTATCGTGCTCTAATATCTGTGCTTTACAGGGGGAGCTATCAGAGTAGGTCATATCAACGCTTTCCCCGTCGTAAAGCTCTGCAAAGCGAAGAGTGTCCTTTTTTGCCACCCAGCTACTATCTGTTACTATTCTTTGCTCGGCACCGTTTTTATATTGAATTATAATAGTAGCAATCAGCGCCTTTTTCTTTTCAGGACCGCCCTCGTCAGTGCCAAAATTGATTTTTCCCTTATACCAGCCGTCGGACACGAGCACCTTTATTTGATTTTCTGCCCTTAGCATACTCGTAATATCGTAGCTTTGGTACTGTACTCTTTTTCGTGAGGTAAAGCCTGGGGCAAGAATAAAGTCACCTACTCTTTTGCCATTGAGCTCTGCATAGTAGCATCCAAGACTTGTTATATGCAGTGTTGCTCTTTTTATATCGCTATTTACATCAAAGGTCCTTAAAAAGCAAGCAGGCTCATATAGCTTGTTTTCGGGATGAATTATCCAACTTGAATTTTTAAACATTTTCTCACCTTGTAAAAAGGACACCAATAAGGTGTCCGTTTTTATTATAAAATCTTGTTAAGGAAGTATCTTTCGTAATCTGCAACTCTGCCGTCAACACAAAGAACTGCAAGACAAAGGCTGATGAAAGCATCTCTTATGTGGCTTGGGAATAGGCTAGCAAGCTGAGCAACGATGTCCTGAGCCTCATCATTATAAAACTCACCTGCAACTGCATATGCTTCATCATAGCTGTAACCACCAATGAAGCTTGAAATGAATTGCCATTCTGCATCATTAAACTTTCCGTCAGCTGCAACGCATGTAAAGATTGAGCCGATAAGAAGTGTGTTTACCTTTTCTCCGTCATAGTTTGCCTTCATATAGTTGTAAACCTCAAGATAGTTTTCACCTGCGAAGTTTTCAAGCTGACGGTATGAAAGACCTGAGCAATAATTGATAACTGATTGTACGTTCATAATATTTCTCCTTTTAAATTTAATACAGTTAGATTTTAACATATTTGTTTTAATCTTGTCAATATTTTTGCTTGTTTTATTCTAATAAATATGATACAATTACCTTGTAATATACTTAAAGGAGCATTTTTATGAAAAAAATACTTGGAATTGAGCTTGGCTCAACTAGAATCAAATCTGTTCTTATAAACGAAAGCGGTGCTGTGCTTGCACAGGGCTCACACGAATGGGAAAATCAGCTTGAAAACGGCTATTGGACATATTCTCTTGATGCCGTTATCTCTGGCTTACAGGATTCATACGCATCTCTTGTTAAAAGCTATGGCGAAATTACTGAGCTTGACGGCATTGGAATTTCTGCTATGATGCACGGCTATCTTGCCTTTGACAAGGACGACAACCTTCTTGTTCCATTTAGAACGTGGAGAAACACTACAACTGCCAAGGCTGCCGAAATTTTAACAAGGGAGCTTGACTTTAATATGCCACAGCGTTGGTCAACCTCACACTACTATCAGGCTGTTTTGGATAATGAGGAGCACGTTCCAAGCATTACATTCCTTACAACCCTTGCAGGCTATGTGCATTATTTGTTAACAGGCAAAAGGGTGCTTGGAATTGGTGATGCAGCAGGAATGTTCCCAACCATAGCAGACGACTACGACAAGGAAAGACTTGCAAAATTCAATAAGCTTTTAAAGACTCACGGCATAGATACACCATTTGAGTCCTTGCTACCTACACCACTTCTAGCAGGTGAGGATGCGGGTGCTCTTACAGAAGAGGGTGCTAGACTTCTTGACGTAAGTGGTAAGCTTAAGGCTGGCGCTAAGCTTTGTCCTCCTGAGGGTGATGCAGGCACTGGCATGGTGGCTACAAATGCAATCAAGCCAAGAACAGGTAATGTTTCAGCAGGAACCTCTGCCTTTGCTATGGTAGTTCTTGAAAAGCCACTTTCCACAGTTAACACCTCAATTGACGTTGTTGCAACACCTTGTGGTGATACTGTTGCAATGGTACACGCAAACAACTTTACATCTGAAATTAACGCATGGGCATCCTTGTTTGATGAGCTACTTACACTTGCAGGGCTATCAATGAATAAGGGTAAGCTTTTTGATATGCTATATGAGGTTAGTGCAAGCAGTGATGATGAGGTTGGTGGTCTTGTAGGCTACAACTTCTTATCCGGTGAGCCAATTGTTGATATTCAAAGAGGTATTCCTCTTATTGCAAGAAATCCAGCTGGCAAGCTAACTCTTGCAAACTTTATGCAAATGCAGCTATACTCTGCGCTTGGTGCTATGAGTGTTGGTATGGAGGTGCTTGAAAAGGAAAACGTTCAAATTGACGAAATTTGTGGTCATGGTGGCTTCTTTAAAACTCCTTTCATCGGTGCAAACGCAATGAGTGCTGCACTTGGTGCGCCCATTACTGTTATGAAAAATGCAGGTGAGGGCGGTGCTTGGGGAATTGCTCTACTTGCTCTTTTCTGCACAGAAAATGAGGCTTCCTTGGGTAGCTTCCTTGACAAGCTATTTAGTGGTGCAAAGAAGGAAACAACCATTGCCTCAAGCAAGGAAAAGGCTAAGTTTGCTAGCTTTATGAAGGCATACAAGGCAGGTCTTGCGCTTGAGGACCTTGCATCAAAGACACTTTAAGCTCGGAGAAAGCAAAATGAAAAGACTAATTTCAACATTTTTAATTCTTATCACCCTTATCCCTTGTGCTTTTCTTTGCGTCTCCTGTAAAAATTCAGACGCTTGGAGAGATAGCGACATAAATGGATATTATACTTTCGGTGGAGGTTCAATGTATTCTCACTCCTCTTGGGGGCTTGAGCTTTACGATGAAAAAATCAACGACGCAACAAAAACCTTTGTAATAAGATATACAGCTAGTAGCTACAAGGACGGTGTACCAGACAAGCAGAGCTATTATGTTTCATATGGCTACTATACAATTGACAGGGTATATGAGGATGATGAATATATAGAATATCATTTAAACCTTGAATACATTGTTAAGGACAAAAACGCACCAGATTGGAACACTATGACTGTAACTGTAAGAGAGGACAAAATTTCCTGTAGCTATAACGGTCACAGCTTATACAAGCGATAAAATATAAAAAGGAACAGACCTACCGTCTGTTCCTTTTGCTTTTATATTAGCGGAATTGCAATCATTATGCCACTTATTGAAAGCAATAGCATAAATGCAATAAAAATCAAATATATGCTGATAATTATATAATAGCCCATTTCTCTGCCATTTAACATTCTTAGCATTTTTATGCCAAAGAAAAGTGCCAGTGCCACTAAAATAAATGCCAAAATTGCTACAACCACTGTTGCTATTGCAAAGGCTGTGGGGCTTTTCCCGAAGCGAATAAGCTCCTGTGCCTTTATGCCAAGAATATATGCAAGGGCTGACATTATAAGCATTAGCACAACGCATATAAGCGTTATCATTGCCGTTCTCTTGCCTTGACTTTTTGGGTTTATTTGTTCCATTTTGTTCCTGTTCCACATACTAGAATATAATCACAAGAAGAACAGACACTACGGCAACCACTATTGCAGATATTGTAATTGGTCTGCGATTTCTTGAAATAAATTCCTTGAAATGTGTTCCCCTTGTATATTTGTTATCAGCATTAAAATCCTTTTCAAATTCCTTTACAGTTGCTTCATCCACCATGCTTGGTGCGCCAAAATAGCTTGCAAGTGCGACCTGTGTGTTGGCATCATAATCAACACGTCGGCTCGCGTTTTGAACCGTGCTTTTTACTTTATTTTTAGCCATTTTTCACCTCATATGCTATCTTCAATTTGCTTTATTAATGCATCTGCCTCGACTCCTGCATATTGTCTTGCTCTTTTAACAACAGCATAGGCGTTTTCTTGCATAGCATTCTTGTATTCATTAAAAAGCCTATCAGACTCAGCCTTAAATTGCACTTCAATTGATTTTTTGTCGCTTTCAAGCTTTCTGTATATGAGTATATATTGCTGTGCTATTTTTGTCAAAACAGTATTGCAATAGCTAGGATTGTTCTTTAAAGCAAATTCATCATGCTTAATATCATTTAAGCGATTTAAATAATATACAAGCTTTGCATAGCTTGGGGTTCCGCTGATATTTGTTTGGCTAATTCTATTCAAAATATCAAGAAATCTTTGGGCAAGGATAGGATTTTTTATCATGCTTTTGTGATTTGATAGCTGATTTAGCAAATTGGATATTTCGCCTAGCTTACGGTTTGCCTCTGCTTCGTCGTTTCTTTTCTTTTCAATATATTCCTTATACTTTGCCTCAAATTTCTGCTCTGCTAGGTTTATAAAGCTTATAAAATTTTGGTTTTGTATATCCATAAGATTCACCTCTTATTATTACTTGCCATAGGTGCATTCCTCGTATTCGTCAATACAGCATGCAAGCTCATTCATCTTTTTGTTAAGCATTTCCAGCTTATCAGCTACGTCTTTTACAACGACGGCTGAATTTCCAACTGCCTCTGCTGCACGCTCTTGATTTCCACTTTTAAAATAATTAGAAATTGCGTTAAGATTATTTTTGAGTTGATTTGTTATTTCAAGCATTCCTTCTGCTTTTTGCACAAGACTTGAACCACCATCTCTCAATGCGTTGGTATCTACATATGCATCCATATTTCCCATTTTTAGTCCTTAATTAATAGAGCTCCGCTCTTTTCTTTAATACTGCAACACATTCATCAAGCTCTTTCAAATCATTATCGATCCCTTTTTTAATATCCTCAATATAAGCCTGAAACTTGGTGTATTGAGCATCCTTCCAATCGTTATTTAGCTCATTGGTCTTTTGAAGAATTGATTTCATTATTTTATCAACTTCATCCTTATATTTTGTTAAATCCTTTATAACTTGAAGCAATATGCCCTTTGTTTCTATGATTTGTCCCTGTGCCATAATTAGCCTCCTTATCTTTTTGTTATTTCTTCAACTTTCTTTACAAGGGAGTCGCAAGAGCGAATAAGCTCATCAAATTCCACCTCTGCTTTTGTCATTTTAGCTCTTACAGATCCTATTGCCTCTGCTGCTCTTATATAGTTTCCACTTTTAAAGTTACCCTCAAGCGCAACTAGATTGTTTTTCGTTCTTTCGCTAATTTCGCCTATTTTTTCAAATTCTCCAGATATTTTTTTGATTTGCTCCCTTACAGCTTCGGGATCCATATTTATTTCTTCTATTCTTTCTGGAAGCTTCATAAAAGTTCTCCTTTATAATGTTCTAATAAATTTAATTAAATCCTCGTCATCCAAATCATATTGATATACCCTGATACGCTTGTTCAATCTTCCCACAGTAGCATCGTAATGGTTAACAAATGCCATGGTCTGACTCATACCATCAGTCATTCTTTCATAGAACGAATTATCAAAATATGATGAGATGTTTGAAGGGATTGCGTTAAACGCTAGCTTGATAAAGCCCGTTTGCTTTGCTTTAATTTCTTCATTGTCGTTTGCCCACAGGCACACAACTATTCCATAATCTGCACCTTTTTTAAGAATTTCGTAAAGAGCGTCCCTTACCTTTATCTTTGCAGAATACTCATTATTTGTATCGCTTTCCTCATCACTTATATAATCATCAAGCGGAGCATATCCAGGAATGCCTATGCACGGATTATTTGAATCAGCGCTGGATTTTTTCTCCTTTTGCTCGGCCTTAATTTCATACAATGTATTGTTATTATAATCATTTATACGGTCAGCAGAATTTATCATTAAAATAATGGGCTCAAATTTTGCAGACGGGTCATTGTTGAACTCAGCGCATCTTGCTTCATATTCCATATAAACCTTTGCAATGGTAGAGTTATAATCAGCGCCCTTTCCTACAAAGATTGATGAATCAGAATCAAAGCATTTGCTTTTTATTGTTGCAAGTGTTTGTGACCTTGACATATCTATTGCATATACCTTTGTTTTGTTTCTTTTTGCACTTAACAAAACAGACGTACAAAGACTTGATGCAATAACATCATTGTCTCCAATAAGGACAACTGAACCTATTTTATCAACACCTTGTCCTATTTTTTGCTTCAACTCAAAATAAAATGGCTCTCTGTTTTGATAATTTTCTCCAAAGGCAATTTTATAATTATCAAGCTTGCCAAGGATTTTTTGATAATCCTCGTTATTTATATAAAGATCTCTCTTTTCGCCTATTACAACAGTGTCGCATGGATAGCTACTCCATTTGCTTCTTATTGCGTTTGAATAGCTTATAGGCTCTGGTGGATCTCCATAGAAGGCAGGGGTTATCTTTGTACACAAGCTTCCTCCATTATCCGAAGCAAAGCATTGAAACGATCCCACAGGAGCCTCGGTGTTAACACGCTTATGATATTGCTTATCCAAAATTGCCTCTATATCCTCTTGTGGAGATGAATAAACATATAATCCATTAACAAATTTAGATACCCAGCTTCTCATGGTTGAGTTTAGTGTTTGTGTCGCTAGAACTATGTGAATACCTTGGCTTCTTCCTAGTCTTACTATTGAAGTCAGCTTATCTACAAGTGCGTCAGATGCAAAAAGATATTGGCACTCGTCCACTATTATAATAAGTCGTGGCATTTTTGAAATCTGTACGCCGTTAGTTACAATAAACTTATTATATTGTGCTATATTTTTTATTGCTGTTTTGTACTTTTCTCCAAGATCGGAAAATGTCTTTATTCTTTTTATGTTTTCTTCTAATATATTATCAAGAATAAAGCTTGCCTCTTCTGGCTTGCTATCTGCCGTTAGCACCTTTATATGGGGAATTTTGTATGTTTCATTAAGATATAAGCCCGCTGTTGAATTCTGTTTAAAATCAAGAAAATGGAAAATTAAATCATCAGGAGAATATTTCATTGAAGCATTATATATCATTGATTCAATCAAGCAGGATTTTCCCGAGCCAGACTCTCCAAGTATAAGATTTGCAATCGGAGCCAGCTTTGATTCGTTGATTTCGCAAGCAAACTTCATATGCCAAGCCCCAGAGCCAGTTGTTGCAACTGGTATTAGTATTCTTGTATATTCATCAGCGTCAGGTGTCTCCTTGCCAAAGCCAATGCTTTCGTAGGTGACGTATGCTGATTTTTTCTCCTTTTTAAGATAATCAATACAGTAGTTATAAACCTTAATTTCATCAAAATCAGGCATTAAGGACATCATAGAGGTTTCTATACCATCAACCCTTGCTATTCCTTTTTCATTTATATCAATTCTTGTACAGCTCTGCTTTATTTCATCAAGTGCTCTTGCATAATTTATTGAGCTTCTTGTATTTATAGATGAAAAATCCTCTACTATTATAAATCTAACTCCACATCTGTGATAGCCCTTTATGAAGCTGGAAAGCTTGTTTATTTCCTCATCATTTAGGCTTGATAGAGCATTATGTAAAACAACGACAGTAAAGGTCTCGGTTGTCTGACCTGCATCATATAAGTCAAAAATGTTGCTAAGTCCCGAGCGTAAAATTTTATCATCCCTTATTCCCTTTGCCTTTACATCAATTGCATTAAACAGCTCATCTATTCTATTTGCCGAGCTAATGCCCTCTGGAAGCACTGTACAGCCCTCACTCTTCATTGCGTTGTAAAGAGCATTCAAATGGTTAAAGGATGCAAGTGTTGGACTAAATACACCTATATGAAGCTTTTTTGCAGGAAATGAATCTATGTATTTAAGAAGCATTCCTACCATTATGCTTTCTGTGATTCTACTATTTAGTGCATTTTGGCTTACGTTTATTGCAAAGCTTCCATTGTCCTTTACATCCACCTCATATGGCATATATATTGGACCTGGTAAAACATCGTTAAGCGTTGAAACCACCGCTCTTTGAGTTCCAAGAATAACCTTTTTAGGTGGTAGGCTTGGTGGCTCTGGAACTGTTGTTTTAGAGCTATATTTACGAACGCATCTTTTTGTCTCGGCATCATATTTTGCAATAACCTTTTTCTCTGTTTCTTGCTTTTTGCTTTGATAGTCATTATCAAGCTTAGCATCTTTTTCTTGATATGCCTTGTCAAGCTCGTTTATTTCATCTTGAATTTTTGGGACTCTTGCCTCGCAAGCCTTCTTTTCTAGCAGTGCCCTTTTTAACTCACTCTTGACGTTTTCAATATCAATGCTTCTGTCCCTTTTGCTTGAGGTGATGCCAAAAGCGCTCACTGACCTTTTTATCCTTTCAAATGCAACGCTTTCAAAGGTTTCTGAAACAAGCGCACGAAGGCTTTCTTCATTTTGATTGATTTTTAATTTAAGGTCATTAATCTTTTTATAAAGTGTACCTTGCTCGTTTATCTTTTGCGCTTTTTGAGTCTCGTAGCTTTTTTTGTAGCTTTCTTTTTGAGAACGATATGATTGCTTATACGCATCCCATACCTCTCCTGCCTTAATAAATTCATTTATTAGCATATTTTCCCCTCTTGCAATTTTAGTAAGTGGCAGAGCTTATTCTGCCACTTACCTTTCTTTTAAATGTTGTTCCAGCTGTGCAAGAACCAAAGGAGCTGTAATATTTCATCCCTTGTAATTAAGCCCTTGCCAACAGCTACCTTGAAGTATGCACCTCCAAAGGAATTAAATTCCTCCTCGGTTAGATATTCACTCCACTCCTCATAGGTGTATAAGCCGTAGGTGTTAATATCGTTTTCCATTTTTTCAAGGTCATACGTAAAATTGCTTGTAAATTCAAATACATTGCAAATGCTTACAAGCACGTCAGAGCATGTAATAAATCCATTCGCTATGCAGTTAAGGGTGTTGTGGGTTACAACGTCATATCGCTCAACATATGCAATTCTGTAATCATATGCTTCAAGCCTTGTTGTACCTATTTTTTCACCATTCATTACTGCAAACTCGTGCCCGATAAATTGATTTACGTTTTCTGGTGTTATTAGTACATATTCTCCAAGAGTAGCATCATACATACCGTGTCCGCCATAGTTAGTTAAGGTAATTGAGCTACCATTTTCAAAGAATAGCTCGTTTATTTCAACACTTTCAAATGCCTTAAAGATAAATCCAACCCTTTGAGCTACAAATTTTCCTGTTGCGTGGTCAAATGATAAGATTTCATCTCCAACATTTAGGTCCTCGACCTTAACCACTCTGCCATTTCCTAGTGCAATCAGTGTTCCTCTTGCAAAGCAACTACCACCTGATGGAATTTCTGTTGCGCTTGCACTTATGCTTACGTTGCCTGCTGGCATAGTTGTTGTATAGCCACTTGATATTGCAGTTCCATTGTACGAGCATGTAGGATTTTGATAATTGCTATTTGCACCAAATGTAACCTTTATGCTTGCATTGTATGGAGCTGAAATTGTAGTTTCAGAGGAATATGTAACTCCATTAACCTCAACTGTTGCCCATGCTCCGCTTTCAGAAATTGAAATCGTGTAATAGTTTACTACCCAGTTGTCCTTTAAGGTATGGTCTGATGCCGTTTTAACAATTGTATTTGAGGTTATTGTTGCTCCATTATAGCTCCAATTATTGAATGTATATCCTGTCTTTGATACTGTGTTAAATTCTCCATATGGCTGATCGTATGTTACTGTCTTTGAATATGGTCCGTAATAAACTGTATATGTACGTGCTACCCATACTGGTGTTAGGGTATGGCTTGACGCAGTTGTTACAGTTGTTCCAGCACTTATTGTTGCTCCATTGTATGTCCAATGTGAGAACTTATATCCTGTTGGCTCTGTGCTTGGCTTTGAAAGCGTTCCGTATGACTGACCATAGATAACTGTCTTTGAATGGTCTGCATATGTTACAACATATGAATTCGCCTGCCATACTGCATATAGCGTATAGGTTGAGCCAGTACCCATTACATAAGCAGAGCCATCAGCATAAGCAACTGCTCCATTTGCAGTGGTTGCCCAGCCCTTAAAGGTATGGCCCTCCTTCTTAAAGGTATTTCTTGGTAGCTTTATCGACTCGCCTGTTTTCAGCTTAATGCTACTCATTGAGCCAGTTGCGCCATTTGGATTGAATATTATTGTATTTTCGTTTGCTTCCCAGCTTGCATAAAGCACAATATTTCCTGTGCTTCCCTTTGGAATTTGTGTTATCTTGTTTTCAAGGGAATCCTCAGAATACCATCCCATAAAGGTGTAGCCTGCCTTGGTTGGAGATGCAAGTGTTATTGTGTTGGTTTCCACACCATAGCCACTTGGGTTTTGTTGATTGTTTATTCCTCCGTCCAAATTATATGAGATAGTATATGAAAAGTCTGTCCATACTGCATAGAGTGTCATTTCAGCATCGGTGCCCATTTCAAAGCTTGCTCCGTTTGCATAAATTGAGCTTCCATTAGGTGTTAGTGCCCAACCTGCAAAGTTGTAGCCGACCTTTTCAAAGGTAGCGCTTGGCAATGCTTTCATTTCCTCGCCAGTTTGAAGCTTAACGTCATTCATTGCTCCCGTTCCGCCGTTTGCGTTAAAGTGGAGTGTATTTGTATTTGCAATCCACCTTGCATATAGGGTTATATTGCCCGTGCTTCCTGCTGATATTTTTTCCACCTTATCAGTTGTCATTGTTGATTCTGAATACCAGCCTCCAAAGGTATAGCCTGCCTTTGTAGGTGATTTCAAAATAATTTCTGCACTTTCTATGTGGTACTCGGATGGATTTAAGGTTGAATTTGTTCCACCGTTTGTTTCATAGCTTATGGTATATACAGCCTTATCCCAAACGGCATAAAGAGTATATTCAGCCTCTGTTCCCATTTCGTACGATGAGGAAGCAAAATACGACACGTCTCCGCCATTTTCTGTGCTCCAACCTACAAAATAGTAACCCGGCTTTGTAAATGTACAGCTTGGCAAGGTAACTATCTTGCCCGTTTGAACATCAAGAGTTGCCATTTCTCCACTTGCTCCCATAGGATTAAAGTGAAGCTTATTTGTATTTACTGTGAATTTAGCATAAAGAGTAATTGCTTCAAGCCTTGTTGAATCAATTTGAGTAATTGGTTGAGTTGCTAATTCATCAAGGAACCATCCATCAAAGGTATAACCAGCCTTGCTTGGAGCTTCAAGTACAATTGTGCCTGAGCTTATGTTATAGCTTGTTGGATTTGAGCTTGAATTTTCTGCTCCGCTTAGCTCATAGGTAATATCGTAATTTACGATTTCCCAAACCGCATAAAGAGTTGTTGTTGCGCTTGCATCCATTTGATAGCCTGCGCCATCTAAATAGTTTACTCCTCCGTCCTTAGTCCTTGACCAGCCTATAAATTTATAACCCTTTCTTGTATAGCTACAAGCAATAAGTGGCTTATTTTCATCAGTCTTGATATGCTGTTCAACTGCTTCTCCACTTCCTCCATTGGCATCAAAAATAATGGTGTTATCATTTGCCGTCCATATTGCAACAAGGTATGATTCCTCACTTGCAGGCATTACTATCTCTGCCTCATCCTTGTAGGATGCACCTGTTCCATCTGCCAGCTCCCAGCCTGTAAAGGTATATCCTGCACGTGTGAAGGTGTTTTTAGGTATTGTTATTGTCTGTGCTGTTTTAACAGTTAGCTCAATGCTCTCCTGTGTACCGTTATTTGCATAAAGAATTAGCTTGTTTTCATTTGCCTCCCAAACGGCATAAAGAGTATAGCTTGACTCTGTTCCTGCCTCAAAGGTATCTCCGTCTTTATATTCAACGCTACCATTTTTCTGTGTGCTCCAACCTATAAAGGTATAGCCATTTTTTGCATATGCATTAAGTGGTAATTGTACACTACCATCGGAAAGTATATTAACGTCGGTCATTTCTCCTGTACCACCATTTGGATTAAAGGTGATAACATTTTCCTTAGCGACCCAAACGGCAACAAGCTTGATTTTTCCTTCATCGTCGCTTGTAAGATTTACAATGCTTTGTCCAGCCTCATAAATTGTCCCTTGGTGTGTCCAATGCTTGAAGGTGTAGCCATCTCTTGTTGGAGTTTCTAGTATTGTAGGAACATCATATGTACATAGAACGCTATTGTTTACCTGCTCTCCACCATTTGCATCATATTCAATTGTATATGTAATTGCTCTCCATATTGCCTTTAACTGTATTTCATCCCCTTGTGTGGATGAAAGATTGCTTGCAACCTCTCCACCATACAGCTTGTAAGAGCCATATGACCAGTAAAGGAACTTATAGCCATTTCTTGTCGGTGTTTCAAGCACGACATCTACATCATATATGCAATCCTGCTCCTGCTTGTTTACATTTCCTCCGTCTGAATCGTATTTAATTTTATAGGTGTTTGCTTTCCAATTAGCCTCAAAAACAAACTCAGCACTTGTGCTTGCAAGATTGAGAACCTCGTCTCCTGCAAGATAGGTTACTCCGTCGCACTCCCAGTTAACAAAGGTATAACCAGCTCTTTGCGGAGCGCTGAGTGTCACTGGCTTATCGTACTCGCAGATTATAGTCTCTTCGCTTATTATTCCACCCATAGCCTCATAACGGATTGTGTAGGTGTTTGGAATCCATTTTGCAACAAGCGTATGATTTTTTGGTGCTTTAACTACTGTGCTTGAACTAATGCTTTCATTTTCATAGCTCCAACCACCAAAGGTATAGCCCACTTTTGTTGATTGTGGAAGCTCTCCGTATTTTCCATCAAAAATTACCGTTGTCTGCTCTGTTGAAGACTCTCCGCCTGCATAATCAAAGCTAACACTGTATTCGTTTGCAGTCCATTTTGCTATTGCAGTTGCATTTCCTGTAATGCTAACAAGTGATGTCTCTAATAGCTTCTTGTCATTTATATACCAGCCCTCAAAGGTATATCCATCCCTTGTAGGCTGTGGGAATGACTCCCATCTTTCACCATATGTATAGTCAGCGCTTGTTGCTTTTCCTGTGCCATCGTTTTGCTCAAAGCTTACTGAATATACGCCCTGCTTCCACTTGGCAACAAGCTTTGTGCTTGTTGAAAACACTGCATCATCATTGCTCATTACGGCTTGCTTGCCCTCTGCATCAATGTAATACCAGCCTGCAAAGGCGTAGCCCTCCTTGGTTGGGGTTGGAAGTGTGCTTACCTGTGCATTTAGCTGAATTGTTTTCATTGTTTCAACACTGCTTCCACCATTTGAATCGAACATAACAGTGCCAAAGCCGTCTTGGTTGTTGTAATTTGGGAAAATTTTTGTTCTGTGTCTTGCCCAGTCCTCGCTTTGCATATACGCAGAGTAGCTTTCCTCTGGCACGACAAAAATTGTGTTACAATTATCAAACGAGCTACTCTCAATTTTTGGTGGCTCATTGGATTGTAGCACTACTAGACCAAGGCTTGTGCATCCATCAAATGCTCCCTCTCCTATTCTTTCAATTGAAGCAGGAAGTGTGCATTTTTTAAGATATTCATTATTCTTAAAGGCTTCGCTTGAAATGCTTGAAACCCTTTTACTTTTTTGTAAAAAGAAATGTGGTAAATACTCGTCTATTATCAAAAATTCAGTTTCGTTGTCCTTTAAGCTTTCAACTGAATAATTATTAGTCGAGGCTTTTGTTGATTTGATTTGAACCCTTGAAATTGGAATAATGTACGCAAGCAGTGAGTACAAAATTATAGCAAGGCTCAAAATAGTTATAGATGTTGCTGAAACGGCTGTCTTTCTTCTCTTGAAATATGCCCTTTCCTTTGCTTGTAGGTCGTTTATTTTGTTTTCAAGCCAAGCAATTTCCTTCTTGTATTCAGCACTTTGCTTTATGCTCGAATAGTATTTGTTAGCTTTTATTGCTTTAAGCTCGTTAGATAAAGCATTTGCAGACTTGTCCGCTGGCTTTGCCTTGCTTACCTTATCCTTTAAAGGAACAACTGCTGACATAAAGTGCTTTTTCTTTTGTTCGGTTTCCTCTGTAAGCAAATTTGAAAGCTTCTGCTTTATTGGTCCTGTTATTTCCAAATAAACAGCATCCCACGCTGGAACCTCACGACAGTCAATATATTCCTCGTTTTTCTCAATCTCGTTTATAAATTTTTCCCAAAGCTCACTTGCGCCGTCCTTGAGATTCTTGCATCTTTCGTATTCCTTTTCAATTTCACCAATAGCTATTACAAGCTTGTCCTTGGCGTCGTCAAGGCGTTCCTCCTCGACTCTTTCCTCGATTCTCTTTTCGGTTTTTGGCTTGGTGCTTTCCTTGTAGTCCTTAATGACTTCCTTCTCGGACTTTGAATACAGGCTTGGGTATCTTGTATTTGCAGTGTCAACCTTATTAAATGCCTCATCTGCCTTTGCCAAAAGCTCTCTAACCTCTTCAAGAGGGAGCTCAATTCCCTTGTTTGCAAGCTCTGCATCCAGCTTTGCTTTTAGGAGAGAAAAAGCTTTAAAGTCATTTATAGCTATTGCCTTTTGTCTTTCTTGCTCCTTTTTTGAATAAACGCTGTCCTTATAGCCTTGAATTTGCTCCTTTAAGGCATTGAGCTTTTTCTCAAAGCTCTTGTCCTTGTATTTTAGTGCTTCAAGGATTATAGGATTTGTTGTAAGCTCCTTAAAAATTGAATCAAAATCAGGAACTTCCTTTTCGGATTCGAGCCTTGCCTTTTCAGAAATCTTTACAAGCTCCTTTTCTGCAAGCTCAATTGCTTTCTTTTTGTCCTTCTGCTCCTGTTGCTCCTGTTGCGCCTTTCTTTCGTTCCTTTTTTGCTCAATGCTTGTTTTGTAAAAGCCAAACTCGGCATTTGGCTCAATCGTTTTAAAATATTTTGGCAAAGGCATTTCCTTGCCTTCGTTTTCTGCCTTTAAAATTGCTTGAAGCTCAAGCATTATAGGAATAAATTCCTCTTCCTTCTTCTTACAGCTTAAATTACTGCATTGTCCAAATACAATCTTTTTTGTGCATAGAGGACAAACGGTCCAGTGAAGTGAAACCTCATTTGCACCGTAGAAGCAGAGCCATGTGTTTATTGCAAAATATACCTTTGCAATATCGTTTTTGTGATAATCAAATCGTCTGTCGCTTAAAAAATAGCCGATTGCGTTTAATACGCTTCTTGACTGCCTATTTTCCTCGTTTGCAAAAAATCTGAATCCTCTATCGGCTGCTTGAAGGTCAGCAAAAATATCAACCAACTGATTGTCATCACCGATTATATCATTAAGCAAGGCAATAAATGCTCTTTTATTCTCCAAGGCATAAAAATCATCATATCTTCTGCGTATTTTATTGTACGACAAAATTGTTTCCTTTGAAAAATCAAAGGAAACGGAATTCTGTAAAAATTTTGCCAGATCTTTTGCTGATATGTTCATTTTTATCCTCTTTTATATAGTAATTGTATTGATTGTGTTGCCTATAAACTCTCGTTTTGCATTATCGCTTGTTATATCGGATATAATTACACCTGTTTCGTTTATATGGTCTTCAAGTGTATCTTGCTCTGCACCCAAGCCCACTGCAATCCTCTTTGATTTCTGGTCTGGGTCAAGGAGCATAAGCTCCTTTTTGTAATTATCGGTTGCCTCTCCGTCCGATATTATGGCAATAATGGAATTTGAGCAATCAACTGATTGCTCATCCATTATTTTTTTAGTTAATGCATATGCCTTTCCAAGATTAGAGCGTCCTGTAAATTCATAGTCCTTGATTTCTCCGAATCCCCTTCCGTCGGATTTTCTAAAATAAACCCTTGGCAAATCAGAATACAAAATAACATGAATTGATTTAAGATGGTCTATTGTTGCAATTATCACATCTCTTAAAAAATCGTTAATTTGTCCAATCTTTTGAATCCCTTCAAGCACAACGCTTCCCGAGGTGTCAACTAAAATGAATAAATGCTCCATATTTCTAATTAAGCTCTTGGCTTATTTCTCCATTATTATTCCTTTGGAGCATCCTCTTCCTTTTCAGGGGTCTGCTCGGTTTCTTTATTTTCCTGCTCTGGCTTTTCATCAGGTGCTTGGGCGCTTTCTTGCTCTGTGCTTTGAGCCTTTTCTTCTTCCTTTGCTTCTGTCTCTGCTTTCGCCGTTGCTTCCTTTTCAGCCTCTGCCTTTTTCTCTTCCTCGGCTTTTCTCTCTGCCTCTGCCTTTGCTTTAAGAGCCTTTTCTCTCTCCGCCTTTGCCCATTCTATATATAACTCTGGTTCATTGCAAGCAATCGCCATTGAAATGTCGTCCTCTGCTTCGCTTTTTGCTGAAATCTCGTCAAATTGAGGTGTAATTGCTTCTATTGCCTCGTCAATACCTCTAACTGCATATCTTACTATGTATTTCTTTGGCCAATTTAGCATTTTCCAGGTTGGAAAAACGCCTGCTTCACAATATCCGTCAGAGGAAATTGCAAATGCAAGTCCCTTTTCGTCCTCTGATACAGGAACGCACTTTACGTGCATTTTATATGCCGCATCCTCGTTGCACATAGAGTCAATCGGGTCGCCTCTTTTAATTTCACGCTTTCCCTCAAAGGTTTCCTCGGTCGCTTCAGTATAAGGAGCCATTTTTGCAATAAGTCCATCACCTAGCATAAGCGCTACATAATAATCCTTGGTCAAAAGCACCGCAAGAGCAGTTGTTCCATATGGTGTAACCTTGGTATAGTAGCTTAAATAATCAACACCCTTGTTGCCTACACCCTTTTTAAGCTCTTCCTCGGTAAAAGGAGTTTTGTCTATATCCTCATCAATTTTGGAAATCCATGTATTTAAAATATTTAGCTTTAATCTTTCAGCCTTTTTGCCAAAATCCTTACTCGCGCTTTCATAATTTGGATACGCATTTACAAAATCTATTAGATTTTCCTGTATTACCTCGGTTGCAAGACGTGAGCCGATATGACTTCTGAAATGCTTGGCTGATCCGTGTCCATCACAAACTATTGCAATGCTATAATCATCGCATCTTACCGCTGATGAATAATCCTGCATTGGTGTTCCTGAGCTTGCGTGAGAGCCACCTCTTCTTGATATAAAAAATCCCTTTTCCATATTTATTTTCTCCTTATATATTTTCTTTCTGTTTAAAGCTCTTCCTCTTTATAGAAGATTGCTTCATTTATTCTTCTAATGATTTTTTCCTTGGATATGCCGTCATTCAATAAAAGGCTATCAGTACACCTTGCTTCTTGTATTGCCAAAACAATCAATTCCATAAAAAGCTCCTTAATATCTGTGTTCTTCCAAACACGAATAACTGCATCCTCGTCTGCAAATTTTAAAAGAACCCTTTCATCTACATCGTTTAGCTCAATTGCATATCTTATAGCGTTCTTGAAGGCATTTACCTTGTTTAGCTCCTCTAACGCCCTCTCCCAGCCTTGCTCTGGATATCCGTCTGTTATAAGAACAAGAACCGGTCGTGTTGCTTCTCTCCTTAACCATCCGCCTTCTTTTTCACTTTTTAGCTTATCGTAAAGCAAATTAAATGCACTCTCTAAATTGCTTCCTCCGCTTGCTACTAGCTTTTCCTTATCCCATTCACAGCCATCATCATTTGGTGCTCTTAACCACCTTGCTTGATTTGCAAAGCCTATTGGCATAAAGCTTATATCAATGCACTCGTCTAATTCTATTTCCTTTAATATTGGTAAAAGCTCACTTATAGCTTCGTTTATTAGAGGTAAAATGTTATACATGCTTCCAGATGTGTCAATAATTGGAGCTACGAAGCACTGTGGAATTGGAACTCCTTCTTCTAGCTCATCAAATGGGTATTTTTTTGCCATTTTGTCTCCTTGCTGTATATGTATTTAATTTAATGCTACTAAAAATTATTCTAGAAAAAGGTCTTCGAAATCTATTGGCTCTATTGGCTTTGTGTCATCCTCGTTGCTTTGAGGAGTAACGGGCTCATTTTCATAATGTGGTTCGTCGTCGCAATACCTATCATAGCTACACACAATTGGATGAACAAAGCATCCAACATCATGCCTTAAATGATGAACATCGTAAATATTTTCTCTACATTTAACAAAGCTTTCAAGAGCGTCATTTGATTCAATCTTTATTACAAACCTTAATGCCCATTGAAACCAAAAAAGCCCGCTTATGTGTTCATATGACTTCTGCCAATTTGCACTATGGCTAACAGAATTATCAGAAATAAGCAAAATAATTGGACATAGCCCCTTATCTTTATATTGCATCCAACCGCCGTTTTCCTTTGTTTGAAGCTTTTCATATAGTAATTCGTAAGCGCTACCAAGATTTGCCTCTTCATCATCTGCGCTTATGTCCTCCCAGATAAAATCTGCTGGTCTTACTGGGTTATTATCATTTAATTTTATCCATTGTGCCTTGCTTGAAAAAACAAGTGGAGCAATCAACACATTTATCTCGTTTTCTTCAATCGCAAGAAGCTGGGAAGCAAAGTTGCTCATAGCCTCATTGACTGAAGAAATTTTTTCGCCCTTCATACTCTTTGATACATTTATAATTGGAACTACTAGCAGTTCCATTTGTTTTTGTTTTGAGGATTCTTGTAATTTTGCCATTTTAGCTCCTTTTCCTAATTTTATGTTATTGGCATATGCCAAGCTGTTTTCAAATTTATTTCTTTTTTGCCAAGCCGTGCTTGGACTTTTAAGGTCATTTGTTTTTTGTAACCAGAGCTTGTCCACCGTCCTACGACGGCGGACAGGTCTGATTTGCGTTATTTTAATTAGAATAGGGTTGGGTCGTCTGCCTTAATTTCTTCGTTAGCGCCAGCAATTATCTCTTTGTTTGCTTGTTGGTCCATGCTTTGATTTGAACCACCGATGTTTGCCTTAACTCCGCCACCCTTACTTACAGCCTCGGTTACCTTCATAATAATTTTTACAATTAAAGAAGAAAGCTTGTCTCTTAGGGTTGAAATATCATAGATAGCCTCTTTGTTTTCTGTAAATGCCAAAAGAACGTCCTCTCTTGCACTTTCAACCTTGATTGCATATCTGATTGATGTGCTGAACCAGCCTCTTTCCTTTAATTTTTCAAAAGGTCTTTCCCAGCCTGGATTTGGAGCTCCGTCAGAAATGAGAAGTAGAATTGGCTTTAAGCCCTTTCTGCCGTCCATCCAACCGCCTTGCTCCTTTGTTGTGAGCTTTTCCCATAGCTTTGTGTAAGCATCTCCAAGGTTTGTTCCGCCAGATGCAGAAAGGTCTCTCCATACGAATTGATCCACGTAAACAGGTGAGCCACCTTGTAAGCCGAGCCATTTTGCCTCGTTGCTGAACGCAAGTGGTGCTAGTACAACCTTAACATGCTCTTTTTGTTCAATTTGCTTGAGCTGTGCTGGTACAGTTGCCATTGCCTCATTAACCTTTGTAATGTTGCCATAGTCACTCATACTTCCTGATGCGTCGATAATTGGCACTACAAGAATTTCCTTTTGCGCTCCTACTGGAATTTCGCCAATGTCGTCAAAGCCCTCTTCTCCGAATAATTCCATGTTTTCATCCATTTTCTTTTTCCTCCATTATAATGAATTTTAATTTTTTATTTTAACCCTTTTTAGGGACTAAAATCTTACATTTTGTTTCATAATCTATTTCGATTGTCATACCATCTATTAGCTTTATTACCTTGCCAGGAGAAACCCTTGTACCTTGTTGGCCTACTGTGCACATCCATTCATTATTTGATAGATTTACAGCTCCATAGGTTCCTGGCTCCTTTTTAGATGGAATAATATGCATAACTGGTTCAAGGGAGCTATCAGCAAAAATAGTTTCTGATGGCACCTTCTTATTTGGTGAAAGCAATACTATTCTTGTTTGAATTCCCCCATTGAAAACTCCCATAAGTGGGAAATTATACTTGTTATCCTTCTTGCATATTGGGCAAACAGTATCCGCCCTTTTCTCCTTTGCATTGATTTTTGCAACAAAGGATTTTTTACAGCCAGAGCAAGGAACTAGCATATCTGCCCATTTCTCAAGCTCCTTTTTCCACTGGTCTTCTGTTGGCCTTTGCTCTCTGTTATTCAAATTGCTTGTTGAGCCGTTTATAGGAGCGCCGGCAGAAAAGGTCTTTTCAAACAACACCTTAACTGTTTCAGGAATCATTGGCCACGCTGCTATTGGACCTCTGTCAGCTTCTGGATCTGGTGGGTTTGTTTTATTGGCTGAGCTAAATATAAATATTGGATTTCTTCCAAATATATCATGCTCAACGTCAGCTGTTACAATTTGCTCTTTGTTGTATTTAAATCTTTTTGATCCTTCGAGTGGATGTCCATTTGTAAGAAGCATAAATAACATAATTGCAAGTGAATATCTATCGGTATAAACATCTGGATTTTTTACACCTAGCTCTATTTCTGGTGCAATAAATCTTGAAACGCCCTTCATATACTGTTCTCTTCCATTGTCATCGTACATAACAGGCATTTTTTCTCCGTTTGGAATTACGTTTTCGCAATCGCAAATGCGAACTCTTCCCTTTTCAGGGTCAATTACGATTGCTCCGTTATTTATATCCTGAAAGCAACGACCAATTGCGTGTAGCTTTGCAAAAGCACTGTATAGCTCAATTAATGCATTTAACTGAACCCTTCTTGACTTCACCTTGGCTGTGCCGTGAACTACAAAGTCGTCAAATTTGCGAAAGGCGCTATCGTAAATTTCCATTATGTAGCCAATTCCACCATTTGGGGCTGAGGCAATAAATTCTAGTGGCCATACAAAAGCTGGGTGTGGACATGGTGTTTGAACCAATTCTTTAATATTTTCGTTAAATTTTGGTGGGGTTTTTTTGTGAAATAGCTTTAATGCAAATTGCTTTCCGTCACTTTGCCTTTTTGCAACATAAACAGTTCCCTGTCCTCCACTTCCAAGTGTTTTATATCCTGTTGGATTTGTTGGGTCAAAAACGACCTCGTATGTTTGATTAACCGTTGAGGTTACTATTATTTTCTTTGGCATTTTTTATTCTCCTAATACTTTATAAGATTTCTATTTTCAAATTGCCTGCAAGATAAATAGCTGTACCAGGGGCAATTACGAATTTCGCATCATTTTCATGCATATAAACGTCCTTGTTTGGATAAACGGCTGTAACAACCTGGTCACCTGTATAATGGAGTCCTATTGTATTTATTTTCTTGCTCGGAATTACAGTAAATACAACCTCGTCCCCACCATTTTTCTTATCAAGGTCTCGTCCAGTTATCTCCATACCAACCTTTATGGAAATTTCCTTTTCTGTGCTCTCTGTTGCTTTTCTTCCAAGGCCAGCGTTAGTAAGTGTTACCCTTGCCTTATATGAAACAGCCTTAACCTTTTGCTCTGCAAAGGTACATTTTGCACAGGTTCTGTAATTGCTTTGGTCAGCGGAATAGCAAATTATCTCATTTTTTCCATAGAAAATATCAGTTGCAAATAAAACGAAATCATCCTTTTCAAATTCAAGTCCGAAAATCTCTTGACCGCATTGAGTTAAATAATTTATCCTCTTGTACTTGAATTTTACATACCATTCATCATAAAAGGAAGCAAAATCCTCCTTTTTAACTGCTCCACTAATGCCCTTTTTAAGGAAGCTCTTTTGTCCCTCGGAAAGCATTTCCCAAAGAGCAAATGGAACATCGTGGTAGCCGTTAATTCTAATTTTCTTTCCTACTGCGTCATCAAATATGAAAAGCTTGCTATTTGTAAAGAATTCTAGCTCCTTCTCTGGGCTTTCCACAGCGCTTGTAAAATATGTATTTCCCTTGTATGGATGGCAAGCGAACAATATTTCAAATAAAATGATTGCTACTGCTTGTATTTTATCCTTTTTTGAGGGAACGTGCTTTGAATATGTAAGCCCCTTTTCAGCAACTGCTTGTAGTAGCTTGTTTCCTACGTAAGCAAAATTGTCAAATGGGTTATTCTCATCAACTGGCTTGTTTTTTAAAGAAAAGATGTATTGATTTTCACCAAGGTCGTTCCTTTCAATTTTTACACAAAGCGTGTCCAAATTCATATTTATACTTGCCTTGGTTTTGTTTTCCTCTCTGCTATCAATATAATTTCTCATAAAATTCATGAAATATCTTGCTAGCGAGAATCTTTCAACAGTTGCACTATAATATGATTCAGCAGCTCCTAGCTCAAGTAGCTCTCTTAACGTGTATTCCTGTTTCATTTTGTATCTCCTTTTTATAATTTAAGTAAGTTTTTGATTTTGTCTGCAAAGCTTTTTTGATGCTTGTCCTTGTTGTCTAGCTCAATTATTTTTTGAGCATAGGCTTCGTCTATTTTTCTTTTTACATAGCATGCAATTTTTCGTGGGCTGCTATTGTTTTGTGCCTCTGCAAATCCCTCAGCAAGTGCCTCTGCGTAGTTTGTTCTTCCACTGCATACAGGGTACTGCGAAAGGTGCTTTTCTATGTAAAATGGACCTGCCTTATCAAAGTTTGATTTGAAATCCGCATCATTACTTACGTTTAACCAATAATCGAGTAAATGTCCTAGCTCGTGGTCAACGACGGACTTTACGGTTGAGCATCCAACAGGATTAAAGCCCTGTCTTACCGCCTCCTCCAAATTCAAAAGAATGCTTTTGTGGTCAAAATCGTTTTCATCAATTATAATTCCTGAAAACCTATATTTATCTGCCGGTATTAAAAAGGCAACGGCAAGACCTGCATTGTCAAGAGTGTATTTTATATCACTTACCAGCTTGTCACTTTCTCTCTTTACACCTTGCTTTAAATCTAACGGTACATCCTTATATAAAAACTCATAAAGTGCATCCTTCTTCTCAGCAAAGCCCCTTAACGTACCAAAATAATGAATTTCGCCCCTTAAAGCAGGATATTGCTTCAAAACTCTGTAAACTGCCGTCAGCGCATGCTTTGCAAGATACAAATCTATGCCTTCAAGGTTTATATAATCCGCAATATACATTCTTTGACATATTTTTGCAAGCTCGTTTGTGCTTGTAGCAGCGGTAGCCTTTTTTGCATACTGCAATACCTGCTCATTAAGAACAAAATATTTTTTTCTGTCGTCCTTCCAGCCCAAAGCTACCCTCCTTGATGATTTTGTATAATTTATATAATATTATTATAGCACGTTTTGTCGTAATTTCAATATATATGTCAAAATTTAGACACAATTAAAAAGCATTTTGTACAAAATTGACATATTTAAAAACATAAATTTGTATAGATTGACAGAATATCAAGGTGTACTCTATTGAAAAAATATTTTTTGTGAGATATAATAGTCTTGTGAGGCTATTTTTAGAGGTGTTTTATGAAAAAATGGAGTAATGAAAAGGCATGGGAATGGTACAGCAAGCGACCTTGGATAAGAGGATGTAACTATATGAGTGCATCCTGTGCAAACAGGGTTGACCAGTGGCAGAGCCTACATTTTGATGAGTATTTAAAGGAAACAGAGTCCGAGCTTAAATTGATGAGGGAGCTTGGCTACAACTCTGTTCGCTTAATTCTTGAATATGTTGTGTGGGAAAAGGAGCACGACGTATTTTTAAAGAATTTTGAAAGGTATATTTCTCTTTGCCACAGCTGTGGCATATCCTGTATGATTGTTTTAGCAAATGACTGTATGCCTCCAAAAACAGAGCTTTGGAAAATGCCCGATATTGGTGAGCAACACTATGATATTGGCTATCACGGTGGTAGAAAGCACTCACAGCACGGCAGACACTATGGTCCTGCGCCTCATTATTATTTTGATAACGAAAAGAGCCGTGAAAAATATTTTGAAATGGTGCGTGAGATTGTAAGCCTTTACAAGGATGATGCAAGGATTCTTATGTGGGATTTATTCAATGAGCCAGGAAACAGCAATCGCAGAGGTCTTACCATGCCAATTCTTCAAAGAATGTTCAACGAGGTAAGGGAAATAAATCCGTCCCAGCCTCTTACAGTTGGCGCATGGTGGTGTGGAGATAGCAAGCGCTTTGATAATGAAATAGACCAATTTGCACTCGAATGCTCCGACATTATTACATACCATTGCTACGGAAGATACGAGGAGCATATTCAGGTTATAAAATATCTAAAAAGCCTTGGCAGACCTATTATAAATACCGAGTGGCTTGCAAGGTGCACTGATAATACTGTTTTTGATAACTTCCCTCTTTTCTATCTTGAAAATATTGGATGCTATAACTGGGGCTTTGTTGCAGGAAAATATCAAACCTATGAACCATATGAGGGGCACTGGCAATGGTATAATGACGACAAGCATGCCGATATTGATTTTACAAAATGGTTCCACGACCTGTATAGACCAAGCCATCGCCCTTATGACCCTAAGGAGACAGAGCTGATTACACGATTCTGTGCCCTTGCGGATAAGGAATTTGCAGAAGCACAAAAATAATTTAACAAATTTTATGAAGGGAGCCCATTATGAATGAAAGATTTTATTCCAAATATGCTCTTGCTGTAATCAGAGGACAGATTAAAAGGCTTGGGCTACCATTTGATACACAAGTTTTAGAAAAAAGCCTTGATGACCTTACCGAGGACGAGTGCAATGCTCTTTTTGACTTTGCCTCCGAGCACAAAATCAAGCTATACTATTTTAAGAAAAGTGACAGAACACTACCAAGGGTTGTTAAGGTGCTTGGCTTTTTAAAAAGCATCTATTTTGAAAATCTGTTAGATGTTGGCAGTGGCAGAGGGGTGTTTCTTCTACCCTTTATGGAGCAAATGCCCCATATTAGGGTTACAAGCCTTGAAATTCTTGACAAAAGGGTTACTCTGCTTAATGATATCGCAAACGGCGGAGCAAACAACCTAACAGTTGTAAACGAGTCAATTTGCGACACGTCCCTGCCTAAAAAAAGCTTTGACGTGGTCACTATGCTTGAGGTCTTGGAGCATATTCCCGATGTTGAGGGGGCTATTAAGAACGCTGTTAGTCTTGCAAAAAAATTCATCGTTGTAACCGTTCCCTCCAAGGAGGATGACAATCCCGAGCATATTCACCTGCTCACAAAGGAAAGGCTTACAAAATACTTTAATGCCTGTGGCGTAACAAGGCTGTCCTTTGACGGCGTTTCGGGACATTTATTTATGATTGCAAAAATTGATAACTAATTTTTGGGAGAAATTATGGATTTTAATATAGTAAAATATCCAAGAACAAGGCATTTAAGGGGCTCACGTCTTGGTCCTGGTGATGAGGACCTTTCACAAGCGCCATTTAGCGAAATTCTTGGAAAAAATATTGTTATAGAGGAAAAGATTGACGGTGCTAACTCTGCAATCTCCTTTGATGAAAATGGCAACTTACTTTTGCAAAGCAGAGGACACTATCTTGACGGTGGATACAGAGAAAGGCACTATAACCTATTAAAGCAATGGGCAAGCACAAATCAGGACATTCTTTTTGACACTCTTGGGGTTAAATATATAATGTATGGCGAATGGATGTATGCAAAGCACACTATTTTCTACGATGCCTTGCCAAGCTACTTTATGGAATTTGATATTTACGACAGGGAAAATGGGGTGTTTTTAGACACTCCGTCAAGAAAAATGCTAACTGATAAAATGGGAATCATATCAAGTGTTCCCGTTTTGGCAAGTGGTGTTTTTTCTAGCAAGGAGGAAATTTTATCCCTCATTGGCAATTCAAATTACATTACTGAAAATCATATTGATAATTTAAGAGCACTTGCCAAAAGGCTTGACCTTGATGTTGAAAGACAGGTGCGTGAGACGGACCCTTCAAGGCTTATGGAGGGGCTATATATTAAGGTTGAGGAAAACGGACTCACCGTTGACCGACTTAAATATGTTCGCAAGGGCTTCATTCAAGCAGTTATGGAATCTGGCTCTCATTGGCAATCAAGGCCCATTGTTCCAAATTTATTAAAGGACGGTAGTGCCTATGGCGGATATTAAGCTTGACTTGATTCTTGGCTATGTGCCAAAAAATGAGCATATTGATTGGAATGGGCTTTACTCCACCTCGCTAGGTCCTATTTTTGATGCTATGAAGGGCACACCACAATACCCGCTTTACCACGCCGAGGGTGATGCTTTTGAGCATACAAGGCTTGTTTGCGAGGCGCTTGTGCGTCAAGAGGAATATAGGTCTGCCTCCGATTTTGACAAAGCCATTCTCTTTCTTGCCTCACTTCTGCACGATATAGGCAAGACGAAATGCACAAGGCTCGATGAAAATGGCAACTACATATCTCCAAGACATTCAATTGTTGGAGCAAGCATGACAAGGGAGCTTTTGTGGCGTGAGCTTGGGCTTTGTGGCACAAGCAAAAAGCAGGAAATGAGGGAATGTATTTGTAGCCTTATAAGGTATCACTCCTACCCACCATTTGCTTTTAGCGACAAAAATGCCACAGAAAAGCTTGTAAAAATTGCATCAATTGCTCAGACTGTGCCCTCGTTTTCAATAAATAAGCTTTGCTTACTTGAACGAGCCGACGTGCTTGGTCGCATAGGCTCAGGCAGGGACGATTATCTTGAAAGAGTTGCACTTTGTGTCGAAATGGCAAGGGAGCTTGGCTGTCTTGATGCTCCATACAATTTCAAGGACAAATATTCACAAAGAGCATATTTTCAAGGTAAAACAAGCTATTTAAACGACGAGCTTTATGATTCGTCCTTTGGTGATGTTATTATGCTCTGTGGCTTACCTGGAACGGGCAAGGACACCTTTATTTCAAAAAATTTTTCGCATCTGCCCGTTGTCTCGCTTGATGACATCAGAATCGAGCTTGGCATTTTACCAACAAAAAATCAAGGCAGAGTTCTTGCAAGAGCAACCGAGCTTTCAAGAGAATATTTAAGAAAAAAACAGCCCTTTGTTTGGAATTCAACAAGCATTGACGCATTACAAAGAGCCTCTAAAATCTCGCTTTTTGAGGAATATGGCGCAAGGGTTAAGATAATTTTTCTAGAAGCCGAGTGGAACGAAAATTTAAAACGCAACAAGGGCAGAGGTGCCGTTGTGCCAAATGAGGTTATTGTAAGAATGCTAAGCCGTTTAGAGCCACCTATGCCATACGAGGCGTTCGATGTTAGCTGGATTATAAACTAGAAAAGGAGCGAAAATTCGCTCCTTTTTAATGTCCTTTATTTTAAAATCCGACCACGTGGGTCGGATTTTTTTAGCTTTCGCTGTATATTACGGTTAGGCTTGGATGAAGCTGTAAGATTGATGCAGGAACAAGTGGTGTGATTTTGCCAAAGAGTGATTTTTGTAAAATATCCCACTTCTTTGCACCATTTGCAATAAGCACAATGCTCTTTGCCTGCATAATTGACCTCATTCCCATTGTTATTGCCTTAGTTGGTACGTCACTCTTGCTTGCAAAGAATCTTGCATTTGCCTCAATTGTTGATTCGTCAAGAGAAACAGGGTGGGTTTCTGCTGTGAAAAACTCATCAGGCTCATTAAAGCCAATATGTCCGTCAAGACCGATTCCAAGAAGCTGTAAATCAATTCCGCCAAGGCGACAAATAAGCTCATCGTACTCATTTCCCTCCCTCACAAGGTCGGATGCACAGCCATTTGGAACATATGTGTTTTCAATTTTGATATTGATTTTATTAAATAGATTTTCATTCATAAAATAACGGTAGCTTTGGTCGTTTGTGCCGTCAAGCCCTACGTATTCATCAAGGTTTACAGATGTTACGCTTGAAAAATCAAGTCCGTCATTTTTGCATTTATCTGCAAGGTAGGCATAGGTGCCAAGTGGTGATGAGCCTGTTGCAAGTCCTAAAACGCAATTTGGCTTGCTTCTTACAAGCTTCTCGATTTGCTCCCCTGTGAGCCTACTTAGCTCCTCATAGGTCTTTACCTTAATAAAATTCATTTTCTTACCTCTTTGTAACTATATTATTTGCTGATTTTGCTATTGAATTTTCTGGAATTACACCTCTTACCGAGGTTAAGGGATAGACGCAAGAGCCCTTACCAATTATCGTTCCAGGGTTCAAAACGCTTGAGCATCCAATATCGGCATAATCGCCAAGGAATGCCCCCACCTTTCTTAAATTTGTTTCATAATCAGCATCTGCATGTATTATAACACATTTGCCACCTAATTTCAAGTTAGATAATATAGAACCTGCACCCATATGCGCATAATTTCCAATAATACTATCTCCTGCATAATTGTAGTGGGGTAGGGATGCGTTTTCAAGAAGAATTGAATTTTTCACCTCGCTTGAATTTCCTATTACACAATTTCTTCCTGTAATTACATTACCTCTTAAATATGCTCCTGTACGTATTTTTGTTCCACTGCCAATTATTGCAGGAGCAATTATTGTTGCACTCTTACTTATTTCAACATCCCTTCCTACTAAAATTCCATTATCAAGCAGTGTTAGCTCATCTGGTGGATTTTCTAGCAGTGTAAGAATGTATGCGTTGATTTTTGGAAGTAGCTCCCATGGGTAGGTGCATTCCTCAAAAAGAGGCTTAATATATGGTGTATCAACTGAAAAAAGGTCGCTTATTTTAATTTTTTTCATTATCCACCTCACTAACTATTCCTTCTAGGTGCTCTATATACTCATTACATTTTTTAGTGCTCTTGCACTCGACCATTATTCGTATTACGTTTTCAGTTCCGCTTGCACGTAAAAGCACTCTGCCCATACCGTCAATTTCTGACTCGATTTTTGAAACAGCCTCCTTGACGTGTCTGTTTTCAAGGATTTTTTCCTTGCTTTTCACTCTTACGCTTTTTGTTTTTTGCGGATATGCATAAGCATCCTTACAAAGCTCGGAGAGCTTTAATTTTTGTCTTTTTATTTCACTTGCAATAAGGATTGCGCTTAAGATTCCGTCGCCTGTATTACTGTATTTTTTAACAATTATATGTCCCGATTGCTCTCCACCAAGAGAAAGAGAGAGCTCGTTCATTTTTTCGCTAACATATTTATCTCCAACAGGGGTTATTATGGTATTTATTCCTATTTCGTTAAGGGATTTTATTATGCCACTATTTGACATCACGGTAAGCACAACAGTGCTTTGGCTAAGCTCGTTTTTCTCCTTTAATGCTTTTGCTAAAATGTATATAAGCTTATCTCCGTCAACAGCATTTCCGTTTTCATCAACCGCAATGCACCTGTCAGCATCTCCGTCAAAGGCAAAGCCAAAATCAAGCTTCTTTTCCCTTACAAGGGAGCATAGTGACTCTATATGAGTTGAGCCACAGCCCTTGTTTATATTAAGTCCGTTTGGCTCTCCTCCTATTTCAAATATTGTAGCACCAAGACTCGAAAAAGCCCTTTTTGCAATATCGTACCCTGCACCATTTGCCATATCAAGTCCTATTTTATAACCGTTTAGTGCTTTTCCGTACGAAGCTAACTGATTTATATATTTCTCTCTGCCCCTTGCATAATCGTGCACGACTCCTATTTTGTCCCCTGTGGCAAGTGGTAAATCATCCATTTGTCTGTCAATGTATTCCTCGATTTGTAAAAGCACATTCTCGCTTAGCTTTTCTCCATTTTTATCAAGAATTTTTATTCCGTTATCCGTGTAGGGGTTGTGTGATGCTGTTATCATAATACCGAGGTCAAAGCCCTGCTCCTTAACAAGATATGAAACGCTTGGTGTTGTGGTAACGTGAAGCAGATAGGCATTTGCACCACTGCTACAAAGTCCACTTGCAAGAGCATATTCAAGCATATAGCCACTTTTTCTTGTGTCCTTTCCTATAAGCACGGAGCAAGGACCATAATGCCAGCCAAGAAATCTTCCGATTTTATATGCCTGTAAGGCACAAAGCCCATTGTTTGCCTCAGCCCTAAATCCGTCAGTTCCAAAATATTTTGCCATATTTTCTCCTTTTTAATAAAGATTTTGACCTTTAATAGTATATGCACTTTTAAGTAATGTTCAACAGAAAAATAATTTTAAATTTAAATAAGAAAAAAGGCACCAAATGGTGCCTTGTATTATTTGAATTTGAAAAAATCCCTTTTGCCAGGGCAAATTGGGAATTTGCCAAGCGTGGCAAATATGTACCATGAGGACATTGAACCAGTATCCTCATCGCCTGGGTAGGAGTCAATCGTAAAATAGTCCTTGCAGATTTTTTCAACCAAGTCAATTGTTTTTTTCTTATTTCCAAGGTATGCAGGTAGGAATGGCATACTGAACGACGGTTGATTTGAAATTGCGCACTGACCAAGGTCGGAAAGAGCCATTTCACTCATTTCGTGTATTTCGCCACCATAATTTTTAACTCTGAATTTGGTTGGCTCGGTGCTTAAAAATTCATCAAGCCTTTTTAGTGCCTCTTCCCTGCCACCTAGCATATTTGCAATTTCATCAAGCGCATGAGGTGCTCCAAATAGGCATTGATATGCTCCACTTTCGGTATATCCCCCTCCCCACATGCTTGGGTCAAAGTCCTTTACAAAATTGCCCTGTGAGTCCTTTGGTCTAAAATAACCCGTTTCCTTATCGAATAGAGCCTTGTAGCTTTGACCTCGCTTTAAGTATTCGCTTGCTATTTCATTTTTTCCAAGAGTCTTAGCCACCTGTGCAATACACCAGTCGCCATAGGCAAAGTCGAGTGTTAGATTTACACTTTCCTTTTCAAAATCGGCAGGGACGTATCCAAATTTGAGGTATGCCTCTATTCCGTTTCGCCCGTATCTTTTATCCTTACTTTCACAATTTGCGTGGTGTAGCATTGCTTCAAGCAGGTCTGAGTGTAGCTCCTTATCTCCTATGTCAGATGCCACTGCCTGTGCAATGATTGCATCAACAAGTGTGCTAGGCATACAGCCAACCTCACCAAATGAGGACCATCGTGGAAGATAGCCACAATCCTTGTAGTCGCTTATCATTCCTCTTAAAATTTCCTCATATTCCTCTCTTGCAACAAGTGAAAATAATGGGAATGTGGTCCTGTAAGTGTCCCAAGCACCGTGGTCGGTGTAGCGCACTCCCTCCTTTACCATGCCCTGATATGGTGCATAGTATAGCCTTGCTCCATTCCTTTTTATCTCATATGCCTTGCGTGGGAATAAAAATGCCCTATACAAGCACGAATAAAATATTCCTTTTTGCTCCTTGCTCCTTATTTCGGGGGTGAGCCTACCAAGGTAGCTATTCCAAATTTTTGTGCCGTTTTTCTTTATTGTATCAAAGGATTTTTTACCACATTCAAGCCCTATCGTTTCAAGCGCCATTTCGTGGCTTATGTACGAAATTCCGACACGTAGCTCCACTTTTTGCTCATTCAAGGCAAGGTGAAAGCCGTTTTCAACCTCTTTCGAGGCATTTTTATCAAGTCCGTTTAGCACCTTTATTACAATGTAGCATTTAAAGTCCTTAATGTCGCCCTGCTGATGATAGTCATTTGTGACATAAAGCATATTTTTTCTTAGCTTAAAGGTGGTATTTCCATGGACTCCAAGGATAGAGATGCATTTCTTGTGCTCCGTGTCAAAGCCGAGCCTTATTGCACAGCCTCTTTCGGTTGGTGTAAGCTCAAAGCCACACCTTGCACGATTAAAATATGCCTTTAAATAGCTTGGAGTAAGCTCTGCCTTATTAGTATCGTAGGATGAGCCTGCATTTTTATAGCTATTTGCAATAAAATCGCTTTGCGGTGTTATTAAAACAGTTCCATAATCGCCAATCCAAGGGCTAGCCTGATGAGTCAGTCTAATTCCGTCAAGATACGGCTTTCTTGGGTCAAAGAACCATTGTGGTCGTTCACTTAAAATTTCTGTCTGAGGGCAAAAGGACACCATTGAAAAGGGAAGTGCCGTAAGTGGCAGAGTATTTCCCCTTGAAAATCTAGGTGTGGACTCCGTGCCCATTTTTGTATTTACATACGATAAATAGTTCATTTTTTAAATATCTCGGCATCAAAGCCTGTGCCTTCCTTAATAAAAATAGGTATTCTTTCAATTGGTGCATTTGCTATTATGGTTGTACCACCAGTATATTTTGCACCCGTGTAAGCATCGGTCCACTCAGCACCCAATGGTAAATATACCTCTCTTTCTCTTTTGCCAAGCTCATAAATAGGACAAACGAGTAGCGATTTACCAAACATAAACTCGTCCTCAATCTCCCATGCTCTGCTATCGGCATCAAAATCATAAAAGAGTGGTCGCATAGGTGGGTGCCCCTCCTTATGCGCAATTTCCATTTGCTCCTTAATGTATGGCTTCATTCTTTCACGAAGGAAAATATGCTCCCTCATTATCTCAAATGCGTTTTCTCCGTAGCTCCAAATTTCATTGTCGCCACCTGTGTAGCAAAGTCCTCCGCCCGTTGCGCCCTCCTTTGCAGGAATGTATGGCATACGATAGCCGTGTAATCTTAAAACAGGACAGAAGGTTGCATACTCAAACCAACGCACAACAAGCTCCTTATAATCATCCTGTGCAGGGTCTCCCGAGTCAAATCCTCCTATATCGGTTGTCCACCAAGGAATACCCGCAATTGCCATATTAAGTCCTGCTTGAATTTGGTCTCTTAATGCCTCAAAGGTTGGCATAATATCGCCAGACCAAACAAGTGCGCCATATTTTGCACTACCTGCCCATGCACAGCGAACAAGGCTTATAATATCCCTTTCATTAACCTCTTTAAGTCCCTCATAAAAGCCCTTTACATAATCAACAGGATAAATATTTCCCACCTCCGAGCATAGTCCCTCATAATAGCGGTGGTTATCGTAATCGTACATAAGGTACTCAGGCTCTGCCTCATCAAGCCAAAACAGCTTAATTCCCTTATCGTAATAATTTTTCTTTACCTTATCCCATACATATTTTCTTGCCTCCGGGTTGGTTGTATCGTAGTACACGCTTGGGCGGAAGCATTCTGTATGATTTGAGGGTCCTCTATCGTTACGAATGAGCATTCCTCTTTCTAGCATTTCCTTGTAGCTTTCGCTTTCAAATTCAATTGTTGGCCAAATTGATACCATAAGCTCCGTGCCCATTTCCTTTAACTCCCTCGTCATTTGCTCTGGGCTTGGAAAATAATCATAATCAAAGCGAAAATCGCCCTGATGAGGCCAGTGAAAGAAATCACAAACAATTACGGAAAGAGGAATTTTTAGCTCCTTATATTTTCTTGCAACATTAAGAAGCTCCTCTTGACTACGATAGCGAAGCTTTGATTGCCAAAAGCCCATTGCAAGCTCAGGCATCATAGGAGCACGACCAACGCACTCCATATATGTGCTTTCGATTTTTGCAGGACTGCTATCCACAATTACAAGATAATCAAGCTCACTTGATGCACTTGCATACCATTTCGTTAAATTTTTTGAAAAGCTAACCTCACCAATTGCAGGTAAATTCCAAAGAAAGCCATAGCCCTTGCTTGAAATGTAAAACGGTACGCTTGCCTGTGAATTTCTGTGTGAAAGCTCAAGGGTACAGCCCTTTAAGTTTAAAAATGGATGCTGATACTGTCCCATTCCAAATATTTTTTCATTTGGGTCAGCATCAAAGGACATAGTTAGCTCGTAGCTACCGCATAGCCTTGGCTTGAAAAATCTTGCAGGGGTTTTAAGAGGCTGTAATCTTAATCTTTCATCAAGCAAGACCTCTTTGTTGCTGTTTTTTATTGTGATTTTTCCGTCTTTGTTTATTTCTGCAATAGCATTTCCGTTTTGTATGCTTGCACCATTTTCATTTATTACAATTTTTGCCGTTGTTGGCTCCTGTTCAAGCAATGCTCTGTTTTTTTGGCTTAATTTTGCATCGGGTGTTGCTCTAACTCTTAAAGCATTCTTGCCCCATGGCTCAATTTTTACAAGCTCAGAATTATAGGTGTAAATGAGTGCTCCGTTTTCTATTTTAAATGACATATTTTTCTCCCTTTTTGAGTGTTACCTGCTTATATTTACCATTTTTCACTCTTACCTTAAAGGTAGTATCAATATTTGCAACAAGCGTTGCGCTTACGCCCTCTTTGTTCCAGCTAATGTCAGCTGTTACACCTGCACGAGTGCAAATTCCCTTAATGCTTCCGCTTCCCCATTTTTGTGGTAGGGCGGGTAACAGCGTGATTTTTTCAGGAGTTGAATAAATGAGCATTTCATAAACCGCAGAGACAAAGCCCATATTTGCATCAATTTGAAATGGTGGCTTATCTCCGTGAATGAATTTAAGCGTTACTCCCATATTTCGCCAGTCGTTGTGATAGGTATAAAGGTTTGGACCTGTGCAAAAGCGAAGAAGTAAATCAAGACAGTGCAAGGAGCTCTGTCCGTCGTTTAGCCTTGCGTATATGTTTGCCATATGAGCAAGTGACCAGCCTGTCTGTGCCTTTAAGCCGATAACAAGCCTTTTGTCAACTGCAATTTTTGTTGCCTCAAATAGCTCTCCACTGTCGCTATCAATTTCCATACCTGGAAAAAGAGGGTAAATATGGGATTGATGACGGTGATGATAATTGTCCTTAAAGTCTGGGTGTAGCCATTCCTTAATTGCACCGTCCTCGTTTATTTCATATGGTGGGATTTTTGCAAGCATATCCTCCCATACCTGTACCTTATCAGCATCAATATTTAATCCTCTTGCTGATGCAATAAGATTTGTAAGTAGCTCCTTAATAAGTGCAAAATCCATTGTTGGATTTATGCACACGCTAAGCTCCCCTGCGCCGTTAAATGTACCATTTGGTCTGTTTTCTGGTGAGTCTGAGGGATAGGATTTTAGCATTCCGCTTTCGTCGGTTACCAAAAAGTCCTCATAAAATTGCATGCTCTCCTTCATAAATGGATATGCTCTTCGTCTTAAAAATTCCTCGTCCCTTGTATAGAGATAGTAGTCATAATATATCGCACTTATCCACGCAGAGCTACCCGTCCAATAAAGCACGTGTGGCTGTAAATTGTCCTTTTTACCATTTGAGTTATCCATAAAAAGAGGTAGCAAAATACCACGACAGCCAAAGAGATTTGTTGCGTTCTCGCGGTAGTCGTCCATATATTTTTCATAGAGGTTAAAAAGTGGCAAAAGTGCCTCGCTAAGCCCACCACCGCAGGCTTGCCAGTATGCCATTTGAATATTTTCGTTATTAAAGTAGGTTGAGCACCACGCAGGAGAATATTCACCATTCCAAAGCCCTTGTAGGTTGGCAGGGCACTGACAATCAACGGATGAGGAGATTAAAAGATATCTGCCAAAGTCCGCCATTTTTTCAACCAGTCTTGTATCTATGCTTCCTGCATAGCCTCCTAGCATAAGCTCCTCGGTGCTTACATTCTCGCCCTGTGAAATTTCAAGCCTTGTGCGATTAAAAAGCTCACTAAACTTAGCCACGTGTCGTGCCAAAAGCTCATCATAGCTATAATTTATCCTATCAAGCTCCTCCCTCATTTGCTCAAATTTCTTGGCAATGTAATCAAAGCTCAAGGCAAAGCAAATTTCGGTTGCGTTTTCGATTTTAAGATAGTTTTTGAGTGCGACATTACCACTCATATCAAGTCTTTTTTGAACGTCGTCACCCTTTTTTATCTCGCCGTCGGTTGAGATTATTTTAATAAGCCCTGAATAGTGGAGCTTGCCCTCTGTTTCAAGATTTGTATAGAGGTAATTATCCCTTGAAAATGAGGTAATCTCGTCCTTGTAATACCCACCAAAGCAATCGGCAAGGTCGTGACGTTCAAGAGTCATTTTAAGGTCAAAGGGTGCTTCCTTTTTTATTCTGCACACCACTAAATTATCAACAGAGGAAACAAAAAATGTACGCATAGCCTGTGCGCCATTTTCCTTGTAGAAAACCGTGCAAACGCCCCTTTCGAGGTCGAGCTCTCTTTTGTAATTTTCAAAGTCGCCCTCCTCTTCAAAAATCATATGAATGTCAAGGGCGGGGTAGTATTTTCCCTTTTCTGACTTAAAGCCGTGCTTTTTTATTTCGTTTGTGTAGTAGGTCTCCGCCTCATCGTATTTACCCTCATCCATTAAGGCTCTTACGATTGGTAGGGCATGGGACACGTTTGGAAAAGGTGCGCCCTTTGCATAGTTAAAGAGCATTTCGTGATTTATAAGCACTCTTTCATCATAGCGACAGCCATAAACGCTTGCGCCTATTTGTCCGTTACCCAGTGGGGTTGCCTCGTTCCAGCTCTTTGCTGGATATAAATTGATTAGCTTTTTTTCCATTTTTGTACCTCATTCCTGTATGGCATCATATTTGCTAAATTATTACAGTTTCAGTATAGCATACGAAAATAGCAAAGTCAAACAAAAAAGCAGACAAAGTCTGCTTTCTTTTAAAATTATCACAAATATAATGTGTTTGAACCAGCTTTAATTAGGCAAGAAGCCCTTCTAGCTCCTCTGCCTCCTCCATAAGAGCAAGCATCTCATTTTCAAGCACCTCTATTTCCTCGTTTAGCTCACAAAGTCGAACGTAATTTGTAGCGGTATCGGGGTGGGAAAGCTCTGCCCTTTTTGTGGCAATTTGCTCATCAAGCTCTAAAAGCCTTGCGTTTATTTTTTCAAGTCTTTTTGTTGCTCTTGCCCTTTCCTTGCCCTGAATGTAGCTCCTTTCAGCCTTTGTTTGCTCTTTTTTTGGCTCTTCCCTTTGTGGCTTTTGCTCGTTTTCAGCCACTCCCTCGGCTTTTTTAGCTACATATTCATCATATGTAAGGTCAAAATGAGTTGCCTTATCCCTTTCAAAAACAAGGAGTGAGGTTGCAATTTCGTTCACAAAATATCTGTCGTGTGACACAAAAAGAATACTTCCCTCAAATGCAGAAAGCATTTTTTCAAGGCTCTGCTTTCCTATCATATCCATATGGTTTGTCGGCTCATCAAGAATTAAAAAATTCGGCTTTTTTTGGAATATCTTGCAAAGCGCAAGACGCACCCTTTCACCACCTGAAAGCATATCAACCGTTTTAAAAACGTCGTCCTTTGTAAACATAAAGGCTCCAAGTGCATTTCTTACCTGTGTTTGTGTAAGGCTTGGAAATTCGTCCCAAAGCTCATCAAGAACCGTCTTTTTGCTATCCATAACCATCATTTTTTGGTCATAGTAGCCCACGTCAACATTGTAGCCAAGCATAAAGCTACCACCAAGGGGAGCAAGCTCGCCAACTAGGGTTTTTACAAGAGTGGACTTTCCTATTCCGTTTGGTCCGATTATGCCTATTCTTTGGTTTTTGTAAAGCTTAAAATCCACTGTGCAAAGGGGCTCACTATAACCGATTTTTAGGTTGTTTACCATTAAAACGTCCTTACCTGTGGCTCGTTTTGGGGTGTATTCTGCCTTAAAGCTTGCCGTGTCAAAGCGTCTTGGCTCCTCAATTATCTCCATATGCTCAATTGCCTTTAGCTTTGAGTCCGTCATTGCCACCTTTGTTGGCGTATCTCTGAATCGTTCAATTAAGGCATTCAGCCTTGCAAGCTCTGCCTGCTGTGCCTTGTATTCCTTCATTTGCCTGTCATAATCGGCATCCTTTTGCTTTACAAAGCTTGTGTAATTACCAACATATCTTTTGGTTTTTCCATATTCAATCTCATATACAACGTCAGAAATCCTATCAATAAAGCGTCTGTCGTGCGAAACTAGCACAATTGCACCACGATAGTCCCTTAAATAGCCCTCAAGCCACTCGGTTGTTTCTATATCTAGGTGGTTTGTTGGCTCATCGAGGAGCAAAACATCGGGCTTTTGTAAAAGTAGCTTCACAAAGGCAAGCTTTGTAAGCTGTCCACCCGAAAACTCCGAAAGGGGTCTTTGCTTGTCCTCCCTTTTAAATCCAAATTTGAAGAAAAGCAAATTGTAGTCCTTTTCGTAGTAATAGCCACCGATTTTTTCAAATTCCTCTTGCAAAAGGGTTAGACGTTCAATGTCACAAACGTCGCCCGTTTCTTCAATTTTAGCAATAAGAGTGTCTATTTTTGCCCTCATTTCAAAAATATGAGCAAAGGATTTTTGCATTTCCTCATCAACCGTAATTGAATAGTCATCAAATGCACCTTGACTAAGATAGCCAATAGTTATCCTTCCGTTTTTTGCAAAAATTGTATTTTCAGCCTTGATTAGGTCATATTCGCCGTTTATAAGCCTTAAAAGTGTGGTTTTTCCACAGCCATTTCGACCTACAACTGCAATTTTTTCCGTGTCCCTTATTTCAAAGTCAATATGGCTTAAAATTGTTTTTCCACCGAGCTCAACAGCTCCGTTTTTAATCTGATATAGCATTACTATCTTGCCCTTTTTATTGCGATTTTGCTTTGGTTTTCCGCCCTTACGGTGGTTGTTCACTAGCAAAATTCCTTAATTTTCGTAGTTTTTTATCCTTATTTAAGAGGATTTTCTTATATTATACACTTTATATAAAAAATAGTCAACTATAAGAATGTTTTATAAATATTTTATTAAAATTTGATTTTTTTGTAATATAGTCTTGAAAAACTGCATATTTTTTGCTACAATATGTTTTGTTGAGGAAGCTCAACTTCTTACATATTTGAAAGGAGAACTATTATGGATTTTCTAAAGAAGTTTTGGCCAAACGCATTCAAGCTTGAGAAAAAGGTTGTTAAGCCTTTCGTAATTCAGCTTGTAATTTATGTTCTTGTTGGTGTTGTATTAAGCATCGCTTCTACACTTCTTGGTCTTTTAGGCATTGAACTTGTCAACGTGCTTATGTGGATTATTTCTACTATTGTTGGTCTCTACTGCACAGCAGGTATAGTTTTCTCAATCCTAAAATTCACAGGCGTATTTAAGGACTAATTAAATAAAATAACTAAGGGCTATCTTTTGATAGTCCTTAATACTTGACAAAGCCAATTTATAAATATATAATGTATTTATCAAGGAAATTCAAAAACAAGGAGAGACAAAAATGAAAAAGTTTTTTGCAGAATTCAAAAAATTTATCACTCGTGGCAACGTTCTTGACATGGCTGTCGGCGTTATTGTTGGTGGTGCGTTTACTGCAATTGTAAACGGACTTAGCAATTTCGTTTTAAAGCCAATCATTAACTGGGTTCTTGCCCTCATTCTTGGCAAGGATGCTCTTACAGAGCTCTTTACCTTCTTAAAGGTTGCTTACCTACCTGCTCTTGATGCAGACGGAAACGCAGTGGTTGATTCTCTTGGTAACGCAGTTTACACAACAGAGATTGACCTTGCAAACTCAATCTACATTGACTGGGGCTCACTCATTAACGCAATCATCAACTTCCTTCTAATCGCACTTGTTCTCTTTATTATTGTTAGAACAATTAACAACTTAAAGGAAAATGGCGAAAAGGCTAAGGCTGGAAAGCTCACAAAGGAGCAAAAGGCTGAAATGAAGGCTCAGGGACTTAACCCAAGAGACAAGGCTGATGTTGCTACATATCGTGATATTCAAGCAAAGAAGGCAGAGGAAGAGGCAAAGGCAGCTGAGGAGGCTGCAAGGGCTGAAAGAGAGGCAAATCCAACAGCTGAGGATTTACTCAAAAAGATTCTTGTTGCTATCGAAAGCAAATAAAAGTAAAAGAAAACCAACCCGACTGGGTTGGTTTTTTGTTTTATTTATGCAGATTTAAAATGAAAGCAGTATTTTATTCACAAAAGGGATAAAGGGCTTTGTCTTAAACAAAAAGCAGTAAGGCTTTGGTCCTACTGCTTTTTTATATTTAGTCTTTATGCTAGCTTGTTAAGAAGGTCACGGCAGAAGGATGCAACCTCGCTAAGTGCTCCCTTGTCAAATGGTGATTTGAGTCCTGCCATTTTTACAAGGTCGGTAATTCCGTAGTTGCCTGTTCTTGATGCGTGTGCAATATAGGTCTTTAATGCCCCCTCGTAATCTTCAAGGCTGAGCTTTAAAAACTCAAATGCGATTGTTTGCGCAAGGCAGTAATCAATATAGTAAAATGGACTTTGGAATATGTGGTTTTGATATTGCCACCTTGTGCCCTTTTCTAGGTATTCAATGCCGTCTGCGTTCATCCAAGGACGGAATTTTGCTTCAAGCTCACACCATAGCTCATTCCTTTGCGCAGGTGTCATTTCTGGATTTTCATAAACCCTTTGCTGGAAGTAGTCAACTATTGTTCCATAAGGAATAAATGCAAGAGCACTGAATAAATGCTTATACTTGTACGCCCTAGCTCCTTCTCCAAAGAATTTGTCCATATACTTCCATGCAAAAAATTCCATACTCATTGAGTGAGTTTCGGCAGTTTCCATTCCTCCTAGCTGAAGCTCCGGAGTCATATCGTCTGCACCAACATAGTAGGCAAATGCGTGTCCTGCCTCGTGAGTAATTACGTCAACGTCGGCAGTTGTGCCATTAAAGTTTGCAAAGATAAATGGTTGCTTGTAAAGTGGGAACGAGGTCATATAGCCACCCGTCCACTTGCCCTGACGTGGCAAAACGTCAAAGGCATCTGACTCAAACATCATATCAATAAACTCGCTAGTTTCGGGGCTCATTTCGTGATACATTTCACGTCCTGCCTCCAAAATCCCCTGTGCATCAAGGATTGGTGCTGGGTCGTTTTCTGAATAGGTGTTATCATCATAGAGCTTAAAATCATCAATTCCAAGCTTTTTTGCAATTTCATTCTTTAATTCCGTCACAACAGGAACAATGTCAGAAAGAACGTTTTCACGGAATACAGCAACCTTTTCCTTATCGTAGCAGGTTCTTTGCATAATATTGTAGCCTAGCTCAACGTAATTTTCATAGCCAAGCTTTTTTGCCATTTTGTCACGGTTTTTAACCATTTTATCAAACAGCTCATCAATATAGCTACCGTTTTCGCTAAGGGTTTTACCCAGTGCCTCGTATGCCTCTTTTCTTGTTTCTCTGTCCTTGTCCTGCATATATTTACGTAATGCACCAAGAGTAAGGCTCTCGCCTCTGAAATTATAGGTAAGCTCGGACACGAACTTTCCATACTCGGTTGTTAGCATATTTTCCTGTTGCATTTCCTCTAAAATTCGTTCGTCAGTAGTTTTTAAGGAAAGCTCCATCATTGTAACAACGAGAGGATTAAGGCTCTTTTTTGCCTCCTCTAAATATGGGGATGCAAGGAATGCCTTTGAAAATTTAATGTCATACATTTGAATTTCTGGCAATGCGCTATTATAATAGTTCATCTCCTGCCCATAAAATTCATCACGGCTATTTAGGTTTAGTCTTGTGTGTGCTAGGCGAACCATAGTTCCTAGCACCTCGGAGTCCTTGTTGTACTCATTTCGTGCATCAAGCAAATCCTGTGCGCTTGTTGCATTTTCAATTTTTGCAATACATTTTTCTATAAGTGCAATTGAGTCCTCCTTCAAGACTCTTTTATATTCCATATCCTTAATTTTTACATAGCTCATAAAATCACCTCATTTTAGTTATTTCCAAAGAAAATCATATCATAAATATATTATTATGTCAAGAAAAAGAAAGCCCTGTATTCCTTTATAACCATATTTGCAATCGCATTGAAATATCAAAAAAGGAACAGAAAATCTGCTCCCTTTGATTTATAGCATTGTGCGTCTTTGCTCCTCTGGGCTCATTGGCAAGATATATGCAGGTGCAATATCAAAAACAGTTCTTGCACCGCTTTGTCCCTCCTTACTTAGACGATATGCGCCCCTTGCATATGCAACAATTACTGACGCTGTGAATTCTGGGTTTGAGTCAAGCTTTAGGCTGTACTCAATTATGTGTGTATTTTCCTCATTCCAGCCTGTTTTTCCACTACGGATTACAAAGCCACCGTGTGGGATTCCGCTATGGTTTTCCAAAAGCTCCTGCTCGGTAATAAAATGCACGGTTGTGTCGTAATCTGCAAAGTAGTTTGGCATTTCCTTAATTTCCTTTTCAATTGCCACAAGGTCTGCCCCCTCCTGTGGCACAACAAAGCACTCTCTTTTGTGCTTTTGTCTTGTTGTAAGCTCTGGATTTGTACCAGCCCTTACTGCATCAAGCGCCTCCTTTACAGGAATTGTGTATTGCTTTCCGTTCTTTACGCCCTTAACTCTTCTTATTGCATCGCTATGTCCTTGGCTAACGCCCTTACCCCAGAAGGTATAGTCCTTACCGTTTGGTAAAATTGCTTTTGCAATTAAGCGATTAAGTGAAAACATACCTGGGTCCCAGCCAACTGAGATAATTCCGATTTTTCCACTCTCCTTGGCTCTTTTATCAACATTTGCAAAATGCTCTGGAATTCTTGCATGGGTGTCAAAGCTATCAACTACATTAAACAATCCCGCAAGATATGGTGTTTGCTCTGGTAGGTCGGTTGCACTACCACCACAAAGTATCATAACGTCGATTTTATCAACCATTTTATAAGCCTCGTCAGCCCTTAAAACAGCCACTCCCTCGGTTAAAATCTTAACTGTGGCAGGGTCACGTCTTGTGAAAACGCATACAAGCTCCATATCATCATTTTGCTTTATTGCACATTCAACTCCACGTCCAAGGTTGCCATAGCCAAATATACCTATTCTAATCATTTTGCACCTCTTATACTAAAATATGGTTTTATTGTAGCACAATGATTTTTTTATTGCAATATTAAGGGGTGATTTTTTTATTTTTTTATTGAATTTTTTGACTTAATGTGATAATATACTTGCATAGTGAATTATCATTTAGGGAGGACAATATGTTATTTTTTACGGCACTTGGCGTTGTCGCCATAATGCTCCTTTATGCCCTACCAGGCTTTTTACTTGTCAAAACCAAGCTTGTTAAGGGCGATAGCATTTCTGCCTTTGCAAAATTGCTTATGTACGTTTCCTCTCCATGCTTAGTTTTCCATTCCCTTACTAAAAATAATTTTTCGTGGGATTTAACCTATCAAATGCTCCTTGCCTTTGCAATCGTTTTGACCTTGCTTTTGCTTGGGCTCTTCGGCTTTTATTTTGCCTTTAAGAAAAGGTCAGCCGACGTAAAATATCGCATTTACACAATTGCCACAACCCTTGCAAACGGTGCATTTATGGGCGTACCGATTTTGGAGGCCTTGTTCCCAAATCATCCACAGGCTATCGCCTTTTCGGCAATGTACTCCCTTGCTATGAATATTCTTGGTTGGAGCGTTGCCTCATTTATTATCTCGCAGGACAAAAAATACGTAAGCGTAAAAAAGATACTTTTAAACCCTGCAACAATAGCTCTTGTGATTGCAATTCCATTCTTTGCATTTGACATTACTCTGCCAACGCTACTTAATGATATGATTACTCTGCTTGCAAAAATGTCAACCCCTCTTTGTATGCTAATTATGGGTATGCGTCTTGCTTGCTCATCAATAAAGGACGTATTTTCAAATCCTTGGCACTACTTAATTATTGGAATCAAGCAAATTTTATTCCCACTTGTGACCTTCTTAATTCTGCTCCCACTTCCAATAGATGCAACCTTGAAGGGGTCAATTTACATAATACTTGCCTGTCCTGTTGCATCGGTGGTGCTAAACTTTGCTGAAATGCTTGGACAGGGACAAAAAACGGCGTCCTCACTTGTTTTGCTTGGCACCTCACTTTCGGCGCTGACCATTCCTTTAATGTCACTCCTTGTTCCATTTTTCTAAAATTTGGTATGCTAAATTTTGTTAGCAGTTATATCAAAAATGATATATCTAAAATGCACTCTTTACAGGGTGCGTTTTATTTTTTGCCCAAAAATCTGAATATTTTTTCAATTTGAATGAAATTCTAAAAACTATACTAGTTTTTAGAATTTTAAATTTTGCTTTTAGCTATTTATACAAAGAATAGCATACAAGACGTAATTTTGCTTGACTTTAAAATTAAATAATGTTATATTATTGTCAAGAGATACTAATTTATATAATAGTATATTAGATATCGCAATTTTTTAAGGGAGGATTTTTTATGCCTATTGGATGGGAAAATTTTGTACAAGGCCCTTGGCAAACAGAAATTAACGTAAGAGACTTTATTCAAAGAAACTATACTCCTTATTATGGTGATAGTAGCTTCCTTACCGGTGCTACTCAAAACACTCTTGACCTTTGGGAAAGAGTTAGTCAATTAAAGAAGGAGGAGATTGAAAAGGGCGGTGTTCTTGATATGGACACCAAAATCATTTCAACAATCACCTCACACCCTGCCGCTTATATTGATAAGGACAAGGAGCAAATTGTAGGCTTGCAAACTGACAAGCCACTTAAACGTGCTCTTCAACCATATGGTGGTATAAGAATGGCTACAAAGGCTTGTAAGGACAACGGCTATGAGGTTGACCCTGAGGTCGTTGAATACTTTACTGAGCACAGAAAAACACACAATGCAGGTGTTTTTGACGTTTATACCTCTGAGATGAGAAAATGTCGTTCAAGCCATATAATCACAGGACTTCCGGACGCATACGGCCGTGGAAGAATTATAGGTGACTATCGTAGAGTTGCTCTCTATGGCGTTGATAAGCTAATCGAGGACAAGCAAAAGAAAAAGGAAGGCACCCGTATCATAATGTACGCTGACGTTATTCGTGAACGTGAGGAGCTTTCCGAGCAAATAAGAGCTCTTGAAATGCTCAAAAAAATGGCTCTTTCCTATGGCTGTGATATTTCAAAGCCTGCTTCATCCTTTAAGGAGGCTGTTCAAGCCGTTTACTTTGGCTATCTTGCTGCTGTTAAGGAGCAAAATGGTGCTGCAATGTCACTTGGTAGAACCTCTACCTTCCTTGATATTTATGCAGAAAGAGATTTAAAGGCTGGTATCATAACAGAAAGTGAGGTTCAAGAAATTATTGACCACTTCGTTATGAAGCTCCGTCTTGTTTGCTTTGCAAGAACTCCTGAGTACAATGCTTTATTTGCAGGCGACCCAACATGGGTAACCGAATCAATTGGTGGAATGAGCACGGACGGACGTCCTCTTGTTACAAAGAACTCCTTCCGTTTCCTAAATACTCTTAACAATATCGGTGCTGCACCAGAGCCAAACCTTACTGTGCTTTGGTCCTGTAACCTACCAGAGGAATTCAAGAAATACTGTGCTGAAATTTCAATTAAGCACCATGCCGTTCAGTACGAAAATGATGACCTTATGCGTCCCTTACATGGTGATGACTATGGTATTGCGTGCTGTGTTTCCTCTATGAAAATCGGCAAGGAAATGCAGTTCTTCGGTGCAAGAGCAAATCTTGCAAAATGCCTACTCTATGCTATCAACGGTGGCGTTGATGAAATAACAGGTGAGCAGGTTGGTCCTGAATATCGTGGTGTTGAGGGAGATTACCTTGACTATGACGATGTTATGGAAAAATATAAGGATATGATGCGCTGGCTTGCACAGGTTTATGTAAATGCGCTTAATATCATTCACTATATGCACGACAAGTACAGCTACGAAAGACTTCAAATGGCTCTTCACGACAAGAATGTAAAGAGATGGTTCGCAACTGGTATTGCAGGATTTAGCGTTGTTGCTGACTCACTTTCGGCAATTAAGTACGCAAAGGTTAAGGTTGTAAGAAACGAACGTGGCATAGTTACTGACTATATTACTGAGGGAGACTTCCCTAAATACGGTAATGATGATGACAGGGTTGACTCAATTGCAAAGGAGGTTCTACACACCTTCATTGACTACCTTCGTCAGAACCACACATACAGAGACGGTATTCACACAACCTCAATCCTTACAATTACCTCAAACGTGGCATATGGTAAGAATACAGGCTCAACTCCTGACGGCAGAAAGCAGGGCGAGCCATTTGCACCAGGTGCTAACCCTATGCACGGCAGAGATACAAATGGTGCTGTTGCATCAATGGCATCAGTTGCAAAGATTCCATTTATGGATTCACAGGACGGCATTTCAAATACCTTTACAATTGTTCCAAGTGCTCTTGGAAAAACTCCAGAGGAGCAAACAGACAACCTCGTTGCTCTGCTTGATGGCTATTCACAAAAGGGTGGCTTCCACTTAAATGTAAACGTATTTGACAGAGAGCTACTTCTTGATGCTCAAAAGCATCCTGAAAAATACCCACAGCTCACTATCAGAGTTTCTGGCTATGCTGTAAACTTCATTAAGCTAACCAAGGAGCAACAGGACGAGGTTATTTCAAGAACCTTCCACTGCTGTATCTAATATGCTTGGTAAAATACATTCATTTGAGAGCTTTGGCACGGTTGACGGTCCTGGCGTTCGCTTTGTAGTATTCTTACAGGGCTGTGCTCTGCGTTGTCTATACTGTCACAATCCAGACACCTGGTGTATGTCGGGTGGCACGGAATATACGGCAAGTGCGGTGCTTGAAAAAATGACAAGAAATATCACCTTTTATAAAACGGGTGGTATTACTGTTACGGGCGGAGAGCCACTTTTACAGCTTGAATTTGTAAAGGAGCTTTTTTCACTTGCCAAGGAAAAGGGTATTCACACCTGTATTGATACCTCAGGAATTGCTTTTGATAAGGAAAATGCCAAAAGAATGGCAGAAATAAACGCCTTGCTTGATGTGTGCGACCTTGTAATGCTTGACATAAAGCATATTAACGAGAGTGAGCATATTAAGCTAACCGGAGCATCAAACAAAAGCGTTCTTGAATTTGCAAAGCACCTAAATAGCAAGGGCAAAAAAATGCGTATTCGCTACGTGCTGGTGCCAAATTTGACCGATAAAAAGGAGCATTTGGCAACGCTTGGTAAATTCCTTTCAGATTTTGATAACATTGAAAAAATCGAGGTTTTGCCCTATCACACAATGGGCGTTAGCAAGTATGAGAGCCTCGGCATTGATTATCCATTAAAGGACACCCCACAGGCGACCAAGGAGCAAGCCGATACTGCACTTAAAATTATTTTAGACAATATGAAAAGGGACTCATAATGAGTCCTTTTTTATTTAAAAATACAAAAAAGAGCGAGGAATCTCGCTCTTTTGCCTTTAAGGCTTATTTTTTGATTATTTTAAAGCCATTTTTGGTAAGTAGCCAGTATGCGTCATCAAGCAATTGATAGTCGTACTTGATTACATCATATTCAGCCTCACCTGCCTGTGGTGTGCTCATAATGCTTTCATAATCTGTAAATTCCTTGCCACTTGCCCTGTATGCAAGCAAGCGTCTAAATCCTACAAGTCCACCAAAGGTTGTTAGATTGCCGTGACGTCTTGCATCGTATCTCTTACCATTTGAATACTTGCCGTTTGGTAGTCTTTCGTTGTAAATTTGGTCAAGGGTTGAAGGAATTATTCCCTTGCTTACCATAAACGAATTCCACCTTTGATGCTCGTGGATTCCAAGATATGTACGCATAGAGTGTGGCTTGAAATCAAGGTCATATTTGCAAACAGCCTTGTCCCCTGCCATAAGGTCCCCTCTTACGATTGGAACGTCGCCGTCGTGTGAATATACGCTTATATATTCATCATAGGTAAGCGCCCTTTGATTTGGCTTTTGGTCGCATCTTACATAGTCAAGCCCTATAAGATTGAGCTTTGACCTTATGCTAAGGCAGGCATAAAGACTGCTTTCACGTAGCATAGGAGAAAGCTTTTTGTGCCATTTAATTTCAGCGCTAGCCTTAACCTGACTTATTTCATCCTGTGTTGGGCTTGGATTTTCGTTTGAAATATAGTATTCAATGTCGTAAATCTCGTTACGCATCCTTGCCATTTTGTAAATGTCGTCCTCAAGAATTCTTTCAATGTCGTAAACTACCTCGCTTTCATATCCAAAGAAGTAGCAGTTCTCGTCATTTACAAGAGTGTCGCACTTGTGGAAATCCCTTGACCTTACAAAAATAATCAGGTCGGAAAGCCCCCATTCTCTGCGCTTTTCGATAAGCTTTTGAGCCATATCAATATTCTCAAGGTCCTTACCGAAGGCAATTATAATAAAGTTCTTATCGTTTTTGCCTGCGGTTATTATTTTATAAATATTGTTATAAAAATCTCTATCGTTTATATCAAGCTTATTAAAGTGCTCCCTTGCAGGAACCTTTGGAAGTGGCAAATACTCCCTTGCCCTCTCGTTTAAGCCGTGCTCAAATTCATCACTGTCCTTTGCAAGGCAGTTAAGCAGGCACTCGTTCTTGTAGCGATAATAGCTGTGGTTGAGATTTTTATTGTTCTTTGCCTCGGTTTTGTCAAAGATATGATAATTGACTCTTTTTAGCTCTGGCTCCCTGTCCTTATCCTCAACTAGCTCACCATTCTCCTCTTTAAGAGCATATCTTAAAAACTGGTTATTAGCAACCGAGGTTGCAAAAATTTGCTGTGCTGTTTTTCCAAAGCCAATCATTATAGCATTGATATTTACATCCTTTTTTACAAGCGAGGTCTTGTAGTCAAGCTGTTTTTCGTCCATAAAGAGTGCAAACGGATAGCTGTTTATAAAATCCATTGCAATTTTTTGGTACTTGTTTACATAGCTGATACAGCCATAGCCGTCAGATACAATATCATCATAAAGGGTTTGATATTTTGGGTCTCCAAAGACGTAAATCTTTACACGTAAAAATAGCTTTTCCTTATCTCCCTCATATCCTGAAAGAGCATTTACAAAGGCTCTGCAAACAGCGATATTTGTCTCATCACTGCCTGTGTTTATTATTGCAATATGTCTTTTCTTTTCGTTTTTTGCAATAGCAAGGAAGCGATCAACAAACGACTCGTAGGTCTTTGCCTCGGCATAATGAATATTTGCAATGTATAGCTCCTCCTGCTTTTCCTTTTCAAGAGGGGCAACAATGATTTTTGCTCTTGATTTATCGCTATTATAAATCTCAACGCACTCATTATTGTAGCCAAAAATCACAAGGTTTTCCTTGTATAAAAGTCGTCTTTGAAGCTTGCCCTTAACTGACCAAAGGTACTGACCAACAAAAGACACCATAAATAGTCCTGCATTGATAAGAACAAGTCCAAAGCAAACATATACACAAACAGCATAAAGGGTAAAGTCATTCATAAGCGCTTCAATTTCTGAAACCTCGTACTTTAAAACCACAAGGTTGATAACCTTATGAATTGACGTAAACACCTCATTTACAGGGGTAAATGGAATCCCCTTGCTTGTCTTGGTGTACATAATTCCAATCCAAAACATAGGAATTGCAATAAGATAAATTATTGCGCATTTACCTTTTTTATAATTCTTTATAAAGCTTATTCTGTCAGGTCGTTTTTTTAATATATAGTAAAAGAAAAATCCGATTACCTCTAAGAAAAATGCCACCAGACAGAAAAGCGTAATAGTTACATTTAAAGCTGACATTTTTATTCCTTTCGTTGATAAAGGATTTGCAAGGAATTAGAAGCCGATTCTTGCTGAGCTTTGCTTCTTTTCTGTAATTAGGAACTCTGCATCTGACTGTGCTGAAATAAAGTCCTCTTTCTTTATTACAATTACGTCCTCACCATTGATTTGAGTTCTTGTACAAGCCTTTGCAAAGGTTCTTTCGTAAAGGTTACGAACAAATCTACCATTGCTGAACTTCTTTGAATTGATTGTTGCATCTGGAATTGAATCAAAGTATTCCTTTGCAGCCTTCAAAACGTCCTTCTCATATTTAATCTCGGTGGATTTAAGCATTGATACAAAGATTGTATTTAATTGCTCTCTTGTGAAGTTAGGGAACTCAATTGTATATGGAATACGTGATGCAAGACCTGCGTTTCCATCAATCATTGTATTCATTTCATCAGTGTAGCCCGCCATAATTACAACAAGATCATCTCTGTGGTTTTCCATTTCTGCAATAAGGGTATCAATTGCCTCTCTACCAAAGTCGTTTGAGTCGCTTCTTCCTCTGTATAGTGAGTACGCCTCATCAATAAACAATACAGAGCCGTATGCATCTCTACAAATGCTTGCTGTTTTTGGTGCAGTTTCACCAACAAATCTACCAACAAGGTCACGGCCCGAGCATTCGTGGAATGCGCCTATTCTTAAAATTCCCTTTTCCTTTAATACCTTACCAACAATTCTTGCAAGAGTTGTTTTTCCAGTACCTGGGTTACCAACAAAGCGCATATGAATACAAGGAGCCTTTGCGCCAGAGGTCTTTCTTGCAACGAGCACCTGTGATACAATTTCATTAATCTTCTTTTTAAAGGTCTCACCACAAACAAGAGCATCAAACAGCTCATCAACGCTTGCGTCGTCAAGTGGCTTATATACGCAAAGCTTTTCTGTGTCAGATGCGTTGATTTTTACATCGTCCTTGTTATTTATTGCATTATCAAGATGCTTGTTATAAATAAGCTCTCTTACAATCTTATTGACTGTTTTAAGGTCGTAGAATTTACCGTCAGCCTTTTCCTCGCAAATTCTTTCCTGAAAGCTTGGCCAAGCCTCATCATCAAACTTAAAGCCGTAGCGTTCTGTTTCCTTTGAGGCGTATTCACAAATTTCCTTTGTGCTAAGCGGTGGGAAGCAAACAGCCTTTACATTTATAACGTCGTTAAGAGCATATGTAACCTCGTCAAGAACCTCCTTTTTAACAAAAGGAACCTTGAATATAAATGTAGTCTTTGTTGCAAGTCCGTCCTTTTCAAGAGCTGTTACAAAGTGCTTAAATGCAGAGGTGTTTACCTTTGTCATCATATCGCTAATATCAATGCAAATAACTGGCTTTCCGCTTTTTAGCTTTGCCTTGTATTCCTCATATTCCTGGAAAAATTTTGCAGTGTCGGCAGTCATATAGCCAAGCTCAAATACATTTACACCGCCTCTGCCCTCGCTTCTTAGCTCAAGAGCACAAAGTAGCCTTGCAAAAAGGTTCAAGAATGTTGTACATCCTGCACCGTCATTGATTGCAAAAACGTAACTATTGTGTATAAATGAATCAAGCATATTGCTCTTACGAATTTGTGGTGCTACGCTTGCAAGCTCGTGGCAAAGCGCCTTGAACTCTCTTGCGCCAACTAAATTATCAATTTCTTCAAGAACTGCCTTTACAGGGTCAACCTTTTCCTCCTCTGGCTGTGGAGCTGGTGCCTCCTTTGGTGTGCTTGTCTTTGCACCTGTTCCAAAGGTGCTACTTAATGCTTTTTCTAAATCTGTACTCATATCTGAATTACCTTCCTTGCTAGTTGTTGTATTATCCTCAAAGCTCGATTTTGGAGCTTCCTTATGTAAATATATTTTTACTACCTTATCGGTATCACAGGCATAGCTGTCCTTTAAGCATTTTTCCACGACGCCTTTTACCTGTGAAAGCTGATTTTCCTCAATTTCAATCACAAGCTCCGTAAAGCTACTATATTCATAGCTTGTAATTCCAAGCTCTGCCTTTAATGCTCCCTTTATTGCTTCCACTGGCAGTATGGTTGCGTTCTTATTTTCAAAAACCCACCACTCATTAAGCGAAATTATGCATATTTTTTTCATTGTTATCTCCCTGTTTTGTTGTCCTTAACTCTTGCTCGTTTATCAGCTGTATAGAAAGCGAAGTCCTTATCCTTATCGCTATCACTTAGCTCATTAAATGGCACAAGGTTATGGTGCGTTTTCTTAACAGCAGTGTCCTTTTTGCTAGAATCATCACAAGCAACAAAGCCGTCAGCCCTCATAAAAGCACTCCAACGATTGTGCTCATATTTGGATAGCTCCTCAATGTTGTCATACCAAACCTTATCATATGTAAGCTTGTAGAACAATGCCTGTGCCATTGAGGACCTTCTGAAATACTCTGTCTTTTCATATTTTCCCTGCTCCTGTCTTGCCTCGTATGGATTTGATACATCCGACCAACGACTGTGGTAAATAAAGCCAGTTCTTTCAATTTCCTGTTGCTCAATTGTTTGCTGTGAGAATGCCTTTTCAATGTTTCCTATGTAGGTAATATTGTAGTCATTACCCGCACCCTTTTGAAGCACGTCTGTTTTTATTGTATTAAATACAACGGCATAAATTTTTGGCGCTTTTTGATTGCTTGTAATTCTTGCAAGCGTACGTCTTATATTCATTGCTGTTTGAACGTTTAGGCTATCATTACCTAGTGTTACATATATGCTTGTTAGCGGACGTCTTGCATCTATTTTTTCAATCATTTCAAGGAATTTTGTGGTTTTTACATCTACATTGTTGTAGAAGGTAATTGAATAGCTTGTTTCCACTGGGTCCTTTGGAATATCGGCACGTGTTCTTTCGCTTGCCTCGGTGTCCTCAAGGCCCGTTATGAAGTCTCCCTCTCCTACCTCGTTTTTCTTTTCGTTGCCTTCCTTGTAAATGTCAAGATAGTTGTATTTTATCATATCAGGAGCAACGGCTTTTAGCTTTTCAGTACCATTTTCTCCGTCAAAGACAAATGCATTTAGGTAATAGCCCTTTGCCTGTCCTAGCCAGGATAGAGTTTTTAAAAGCTCCATACCATAGCCACCAAGACCGATTATTGCAACATTCATTTGCTTATCGCCATTTATATCGCTTCCTGTTGCATTATCAACATCGTCAAATATTGAATTGCTATTCATTGTTTCAAAAACAAGGTTTCTGTTTTCATTGATTCTACGTACGTGTAAAAGCTCCTTGCTTACATTATCAAGAAGTGTTTCACTCTCTGCATTTGCTGCATATACGTAAATCTCTGGTCTGTCATTAAGCTCCTTCTTGCCACAAGCAAGTCCGTTTGTTTTCCTTTCGCTTCTTTCAAAGAGCTTTTCCTCACTTGCCTGACTTGAAAGAATTTTCTTAATTTGCTCGGCTCTTTCGCCCTGTGCGTTGCTTGTTAGCTCGTTTATTTGCTTTTTAAGCTCACTATTTACAATTTCAAGCTCATTCTTTACCTGTTCAAGCTCGTATTCAACGTCCTGTTGCTTGTATTTTGCAAGTAATGCCTGCTTACCCTTGTCGGTTTTTTCATTTTCAAGCTCTGCTTGTCTTTGCTTTGCAACATCAAGGTCTCTTTGCTTTTTCCTTATTGCAGATTTACCCTTGTTGTATCTCTTAATAAGAGCCTTATTTTCACTCCTTGTCTTATTAAGAAGTGCCTTAGCCTCATCAAGCTCCTCTGCTTTGAGATTATCCTCGCTATATACATATTCAAGAAGGGCGTCCTTGCCACGACTAGCCCTTTCTTTGAGCTCCGTCTCCTTTTGCTGTTCCGCTTTTTCCTGCTCGGTGAGCTCCCTTGGCTCGAAGCTTGTATTTTCCTTGCTTGGCTCTGGCTCGTTATTTGCTTTTCTTAAAAGCTCGTCAAGCTCTTGGTTTTTCTTGTCAAGTGGCGCAATTCTTTCTTTTAGCTCATTATTTCTTTCAAGCTCAAATATTAGCTCATCAAGAACCGCTTCAATCTTGTGCTTTTGCTCTGCAAGTGCACCTTTTTGCTCGGCATCATTTGCAATTTTTTCCTTTTTGCTCTCATAGCTTATGATTTCTTGTTCAATTTTATTAGTTATTTCTTGAGCCCTGCTGCTATCAAGCTCATACATTCTTTCAAGCTTAAGGTTCTTTAATGTTTCCTCGTGCTCGTTTTCAAGTGCTTTAAGGTCTTGCTCCCTTTGAGCTATTATACCATTAAGCTCTGCCTCGTTTTGTCTTGCCATTTCACTTGCGTCTAGGCTTTTTACTCTTTGTGCGTTCAAAAGAATTCTTATTGTCTTAAAGGAAAGCTCTCTTTTCTTGTCCTTTAGCTCCCTTTGTGTTGGAGTAAGAGTAGCCATTTCCTTCCTTTGGTACGCCTTCTTTTGACCAAGAGTTTCCTTTTCCTTAAAGCGATAAAGGATTTCAAGCTCCTGTTGACATGCGCCTATACGGTCCTTATCGTATTCGCCCCTTGATACGCCCTCTATTTCACAAATTAGGCTATTTACAAGAGCATCCTCTTTTCTTTCGCTAAGCTTTGAATACTGGTAGCCGTAGGAGTCAATTATTTTTAGCGCCTGCTTCATATTTTCGTCCTGGTCGGTACCGATGCAGTAATATTTCTTAATCTTGTTGAACTTAAACCACCTTGTTTTAAGCTCAAGAATATCTCTGCTAAGACAAATTGCACCAAGCCTTTGCGCTGTTACAACAAGCTCTCTCTTTGCCTCGTCCTCAGTGTTATATACGTCTGTGAAAATAAGTAGCTTTTTGCCCTTAATATCCTTTTTAACAATGTCCTTAGCGATTGCAATTGACATATCGTTAAGCTCGGAAAATATGTAAACAGGTCTTTTGAAAAGGAGTCTGATTTTTATCATCGAGAATAAGTCCTTTACAAAAGACAAAAGGGTTGTAAGGGTGAAGGTTGGCGCAGCAATAAAATAAAATCCGCCAACTATTGTAAATAGAGTTTTAAGTCCGCTTGACTCAATTACTATCTCGTTTGATATAATCATGGAAAAGTCAGAGTCAACTACAAATAGCTTTATTGTATGATGTAGCGTTGCAAGTGCCTTGGAAAAGCTATCAACGTCAGCATAATCCTTACTTAAAAAGATAATAGGTCCAAGGTAGAAGCAAAGTGAAATTGCAAAGCCACCAAGCAAAATATAGAAAGGACTTGCAAAGGATTTTGAAAGCTGATTTTTTAAGCCCTCAAGCATTTTTTCTGCAATGCTATCGTTATCCTCCTTCTTGGATTTTTCGTCCTTTTTGTTTTGTGCTCTTGTTCTTTTCTCCTTAATAGCTAGCTTTTTCTGCCTTTTTGCAGTAAGTATAGCCGAGACCACGGTTATTAAAAGCACTGCAAGTGACACAATTGTCCACGTGATATACGTGTTCAAGCCAAGCCCCTGTGCAATATTTACAAAAAGTATGCAAATACACGCAAGTGCGCCATAGACATATATCCACGTCTTTGATTTTAGCCACTCTAAAACTCTTTTCATCTTTCTCTCCTTGTAGGTTAAAATATAATATTATATATAATTGTACTATTTTTAATATAATTTGTCAATATGCTACAAAAAAAGAAAAGAGAGTTTTAAAACTCTCTTTTGACTTAAACCTCTGTATCAATTACAACACTTGATTGCTCCGTCATTATAAGCTCATCATAAAGTGGAACTCTGATATGTCCACTTTTTGGATTTTTTATGCTTATAATCGGACAAGTTAGGCTTGCCTCAACCTCACTCTTTTCAAATGCAAGGTCCGCCTCACGCATTTCACAATTTATAAGTGTAAGCCCCTTGCAGTAGCAAAGCGGCTGAGTGCCGATAATTACGCAATTATCAAATGTTAAATTCTCACTATACCAGCCAAGATACTCGCCCTTGATGACGGAATTTCGCACGATTACGTTTTTTGCGTGCCAAAGTGCGTCCTTAGTATTCAGCTTGCAATTTTCAATTGTTGCATTCTCTATGTACTGGAAGGAATACTTACCGAAAAAGGTATTTTCGTAAAATTCTATATCCCTTGACCTTAGCATAAAATATTCACCGCTTATGGTGCTATTCTTAACCTTAATGCTTTCACAGCTCCAACACAGCTCATCAGAGCTGATTTGTGAGTCGCTTATTCTTATTTTCGTACACTCCCTTAGGGATTTTGGCGATTTTATGACACAATTATCAATTTCAAGCTCATTTGTGTACCAAAATGGAGCTCTTGCATTTTCTGTAAGCTCACTATCAACAACGGACAAAAAATCAATGTGCCAAAATGGGTATCTTAAATTGAAATAACAATTTTGCACAAGAATGTTTGAGCTTTCCTTTAAGGCACTTTCTCCGTCAGCCTCTCCGTCAAAGGAGCAATTTACTATTTGTAAATTTTGTGAGCCGTATAATGCTCTTTCCTCATCAAATGATTTGTTTTCTATAAAATCCATATTGTCCTCTATTGTTCCAAGATAGTGTTATTTTATCATACTTGTCCAAAATAGTCAACAAAAGGTTGATTTTAATTTTTTCATATGCTATACTTTATTTGTCTAAAATACAAAAACCGATAAGGAGCTTTTACAATGTACACCTTTGCTTCACTTGAAAAATATCTTGAAACAATTTTAGTAAGAGAAAAGGTGCCAGGACTTGACCTACGTGTTTGGCATAAGGGAAAAGAGGTTTTTTCTTACCAAACAGGCTATTCCGACAAGGAAAACGGCATTAAAATGAAGGGAACTGAGCACTACTATATATATTCTGCCTCAAAGCCTATTTGCTGTGCAGCTGCACTTCACGCATTTGAGGAAGGAAAGTTCTTAATGACTCACCCACTTTGGTGGTATCTTGGAGAATTTAGAAATGTCAAAATCAAATCAATCAAGCCAGACGGCACGGTTGAATATAAGGATGCCACTCGTGAAATAAGAATACACGACCTGTTTAATATGACGGCAGGGCTCAACTATGATTGCTCCATGCCTGAAATTAAGGAGGCTGTTGCTAAAAATCCAAAGGCTCCAACGGCAGAAATTGTAAGGGCTATTGCCTCCCGTGGTCTTGACTTTGAGCCTAATACAAGGTGGCAGTACAGCCTTTGCCACGACGTGCTTGCCCGTCTTGTTGAGGTCGCAACAGGGGAACGCTTTGCAGACTATGTAAAAAGAGTTATCTTTGACCCTCTCGGAATGACTAGCTCAACCTATCACGCAACAAAGGACCAGCTTGACAATATGTGTGCTCAATATCGCTTTAACTACTCTACTAACCTACCAGAAAGAGTTGAAAAGAAGAACGATTACATATTTGGCGAAGAATACGATTCTGGTGGAGCTGGCGTTGTTACTACGGTTGATGACTACGTTAAATTTGCAACAGCTCTTGCAAATTATGGCCTTGGCTTAAATGGCGCAAGAATTCTTTCTAAGGCAAGTGTAAATCTTATGCGTACGAATACGCTTCCTGTTGGCTCTCAAATGTATGAGGATTTTAGTAGCTGGATGAGTAATGCAGAATATGGCTATGGCTTTGGCGTAAGAACTAAAATCGGCGTTGGTAGAGGTGGAAACCTTTGCTCCATTGGCGAATTTGGTTGGGACGGCGCAGCAGGCTTCCTTTGCTCGGTTGACCCAGAAAAAAATATTGCAATTGTTTATGGTCAGCAAATGCTCAACCCACAGCACGATTGCACACACAACAAGATTAAAAACTTTGTAAACCAAATCATTGAATAACAAAAAGCCGACCACGTGGTCGGCTTTTTCTTTTTATAAGTGCGAAAGCTCAAGCAAAACCGTTGAAAGCGCAGAATAATCTGTAAAGCACTTAATCATGCCGTAAACCGAAACGTCGGCACAGATTAAAAACATAAAAAGCGGACACGTAGTGCCCGCTTTTCTTATTTTCTGCTCTTGTATTCCTCTAAAATATCCTGTGCAACCCAGTCGTTCGTTTTGCCAAGATAGTGGATTAAATCCCCACAGAAAATACCAAAGTCCCATGCATTTTCATCATAGAACGGGCATCTTCTAACGTCAAAAACGCTAACGCTTGGAATTTCGTTTGAAAGCTCCTCAAATACTCCATTTATGTAGTTCATTGAGTCAAAGCACTTTCCTGTTGGGTCGGCATTTTTTGTAACCTGCACAAATGGCATACGGTGAAATACGAACGGCGCCTCTGCGCAAACAGCGCCTCTTATGCCGTTAATAAGTCTTACGTAAAGTGGTTTTAGTCTATCTTGTAGCTGAGGTATTCCCTGCCAAAATTCTTGCTCTCCACCTCTCCAATGAACACCGACGTAGTCAGGCTCCATTTCGTTTTCGTCCATAAATTTCTTAAACAGAGTTAAAACGTGAATTGCAAGCGGATACATTGAAATATCGCAATCTCCAAGTCTGCCCGGGATTAGCTTTTTCGGTCTGTCGGGATTCCACATTCCATAAATTCCCTGTGCGCCAATTGAAATATGAATTATATAAAGGTCGGGTAGCTCTGCACCGTTATCAATATCACTCTGCCATCTTTTTGCAAGACAGTTTGCAACCGAATAGGTGTTGTCCTGATTTTCTGCAAGGTTCATTCCGTAGCTTGTATATCCCGTGAATTTTAGCTTTTCGGTATCAAAGCTTTGGTTTGGCTCTCTGTTAAGTCCAAAAACGTTTTTAAGTGGCTCCTTGATTATGTCCTTTTCCTCCATTGGCATTGCGTGTCCTGTTGCGTTGGACTGTCCAAAGAGCATAAATACTGCTATTTTCTTCATTTTTATTCCTCTATTTCATACGAAAACATTTCAAATTTCAGCTTAGTGCCAATGTCTATGCCCTCGGGCAAAAGAGCCATTGCGATAAATACCTCTTCCCCTGTTTCGAGGTTGGTAATATAGGCATATTCACCCTCAATTTTAGACACTTGGTAGTGCTTTTCTTCCATTTTCGCTGTTCCCCTTATTGTTCCTCACCTGTAATTTCAAGCCACCTTTTATTCACAAGCTCATTATAAATTACAAGTCCAACGTATGACTCGCTTCCCGCATTTATGCTTTCAACATTGTCACCGTCTATTCCACAAAAGGCTATTATAATTTCAATTACTGCCTTGTTTATTTTTTCAAGATAATTAACCCTTTTGTTTTCCTCATCTGCCCTAGCAAGAGCTGTTACAAGCTCCTTTGCATAGCTTGATGCAATTTCAAGTGCAAGTGATGCAATTTCCTTTTGCTCATCCTTGGTCATTGATGCAACCATAGTCCAATCAAGCTCCTGCCAATTCGGGTCAAGGTCGAGCTGCTCCTGATTGATTATGCTTAAAAGGTCCTCATAGCTTGTTAGCTCCTTTATAATGAGCTTTTCAGCCTTAACGATTTTGTCATCCTCAATCGCAGAATAAAATAGCACTGTCTGCAAAACAATGTCCAGCTCTCCCATTGCAACAGGATAAGTAAAGCTTGGATTTTTGTCCCCTATTTCCTTTACCATATCCATTACAAGAGCCTTTAACTCATAATATGCCTTGCCTGTATTTGTCAAATGGTCCATTGCAGAATATTCCATAATTTTCTCCTTTATATTAAAATATACTAACAAATTCAGTATAGCACCAGCTCCCTTTGCTTGTCAACGAATTTGAGTAAAAAAGAACGGTTAAGCCGTTCTTTTATTTTTTCTTTTCATTTAAAATTTCTTCCCACCTGTTTTTTACGAGGGTATTAAACATTTTTAGTCCCGCCGTTGCCTCAGAAAGTGCATTTTCTCCCTTTAAATCATCGCCGTCTATGCCCATTACACAAACTAAAATGAGTCCCGTTGCCTTGTAAATTAAATCAAAATAGCTCTTTTCCTCAACAACCTTGTCAACCACTGCAAAGATTTCAACAAACTCCCTTGCGTAGCTCTTAACAACAACTCCTGCCACCATTGCAAGATTTTTCATAGAGTCCTTATCAAGGTCATCAATTGTATTCCAGTCAATAGGCTCTTTTCTTTGCGATTTTAATGCATTGTTCAAAAGTGGTACAATATCTGCGTGCTTGGCAATTTCAATTATAAAGCTCTTTTCCTCTGGTAAAAATTCTCCATCGCTTACGGCAGCATTAAGCAAGCATGCTTGTAAAATAAGGTCGTATTGACCAAGAGCAATATCGGTTGAAAAGTCAGGTCTTACTGTTTTTACAATGTCTGACATTTCAATAATTATTGCCTCGCACTCTGCGTATCTTTCGTTTGCTACCCTTTCAAGAGTTTCCCTTGAATATATTGACATAATCAAGCTCCTTTTAACTCGCTTTTTAAAGCATTATTCGCCTGTGATTTCCTTCCACTTATCAGCAACAAGTGTATTATAAATAATTACAGAACGCACCGTTTCCTTTTTTGCAATATCGGTCTTTATGTCGTCTCCGTCAACGGCTGCAAGTGCAACAAATAGCGCATATACTCTTTCGTTGATAAGTCCAAGCAGGTCAGTGTCCGTCAAAATCTTATCAACTGTTGCAAAAATCTTTACAAACATATCTGCATAGTCAACAACAACTGCTGCTGAAATGAGTGCAATTGATTGCTGTGCCTCTGATTCAAGGGTTGCAATATCATTCCAACCGATGCTTGGCCACTGTGGGTCCTCCTTAACCATTTCTGCATTTACAAATGGTAGTAAGTCTGCATATTTTGTAATGCTCTTGATAAGCTCTATTTCTGTTCTTTCTAGCTGACCGTCATGAACCGCACCATTAAGCAAGCAGGATTGCATAATAATATCAAAGCAAATCATTGCTGTGGTTGATTCAAAATCAGCATCCACGTTCTTTTTTAGTGCATCTGCAACCATTGTTATAAGCTGCTCACACTCCTCATATTTTACCTTGGCTATTTGAATTAGCTGTTCCTTTGAGTATGCCATTTTTAGTATCTCCTTAAAATGATTTTATACCATAATTATATCAAATAATAAAAAATATGTCAATATAAAAAGAGTCGGCAATGCCGACTCCTTTATGTAAGCAAAAATTATTCGCCTGTAACCTCTCTCCAAGTGTCCATAAGAAGAACCTTGAATGTTGCGCCAGCCCAAGCGGTCTCTGCCTTAACGATTTCTGACTCATAGTCATCGCCGTCAACTCCTGCAAGGGCAAGGAAAATGAATATTGCTCTTTCAAGAAGAAGCTCAAGGAAGTCAACCTCTGTAAGCACCTTGTCAACAGTAGCAAATAGCTTAACGAATGCTGTAACAGCCTCTTTAAGAACTGCTGTGATTTCAAGACCTACTTGCTGTTGCTCCTCGGTTGTAAGCCTTGCGTAGTCCTCCCAAGTGAACCTTTTGCCCTTGATTTGGAAGCCATATACCTCGCTTTCAAGAAGATCTGCGTGCTTTGTAACCTTTCTGATAAACTCAATTTCCTCTTCCTCTAGCTGACCATCGCTAACTGCTGAATTGAGCAAGCAAGCTTGAAGAATGATGTCAAATGTTTCCATTAAAACTTTTGGAAGTAATTCTGCGTCCTTTGTATCCGCATTTCTTGCAAGAACCTCTGCTGTTCCTACGATGAACTTTTCGCACTCGTCATACGCCTGTTGAGCAGCGGTGATAAGTGCATTCTTGTCGATAGATGCCATGTTTAAAATCTCCTTAAAATGTTTTGCTATAATAATTATACCAAAAATTCTTGCCCTTGTCAACAATAAAAGGAGCGATATCATCGCCCCTTCTTTATCATATTATTGCTCCCTCTGTGGTTTGCTCCTGCTCTTGCTCCTGTGGCTGTGCTACTGGCTCAATTACTGGAATTTGTGTAAAATTTTCCTCATATGAGGCATCATAAGTAGGCTCGGATTCTTCCCTCTTAGTGGTATAAATAAGGGTGGAATAAACCATTTTCTTTAATTGCTCCTCCTGTGAGCCTGTAACCTTTTCAAAGCTGAGCTCAATAGGATGACCATAGCTAGATATGATTAGCTTTGAATAATATCTTGGCAATTTAAGAATAATACCTATAATGGTAAGAGCTATTCCTATAAACAAGAGTGACAAAAATACAGGCTTTAAGCTTTCCTTAAATGCAAAGAATGCAGATGTTGCTGCAAAGAGTAAGCCCGTTATAAGAGTTCCAGAGCTTCTTTTCTCTCTGCCCTCCTCAATGCTAACGCTTTGTACTGTATTTAGGTTTACAATCTTTTCGGATTTTCTTCGCTTGGTGTGCTTTGATACATATAGTCTTTTTTGTGTCTTGCAAACATATGTTTCGCTAAGATAAAGCTCACTTTCCAAAACCTCATCCTGCTCTATAAATTGTGTTTTGCTTTTCATTTTTATCTCCAAGGTTAAAATTATCTAGATAAAAGTATAGCATATCTTTTCCTTTATTTCAAGAAAATTTCATAATATATATGTTGTTTTTTCTTTTTTTGTATGCTATTATATTTTTATAATAATAAAAGAAAGGGAGTTACTTATGGAATACATTGTAAAAACCAACGGTCTTTGCAAAAAATTCAAGGCACACAAGGCATTAAATGGCGTATCTATGAATGTTGCAAGGGGCGATATATACGGCTTTGTTGGTGAAAACGGAAGTGGAAAAACAACCATTATAAGAGTTATCACTGGCCTTATTTTTCAAGACGAGGGTAGCTTTGAGCTTTTTGGAATTTCGCACACGTCCCCCGACATTTTAAAGGCAAGGTCCAAAATCGGAGCAATTGTTGAGGCTCCGTCAATCTATCTTAATATGAGTGCCTACGAGAACTTAAAAATGCAATGCAGTATTCTTGGAATAAATGATGAGAGCAAAATTGCAAGGGCACTTGACCTTGTTGGTCTTTCATATCTATATAATGACACAAAGAAGGCGGGTAATTTCTCCCTCGGTATGCGTCAAAGGCTTGGCATTGCTATGGCTCTTATTGGCGACGTTGAATTGCTTATTCTTGATGAGCCTATGAACGGACTTGACCCTGCGGGAATTGTCGAAATTCGTGAGCTCATTTTAAAGCTCAACAAGGAAAGGGGCATTACCTTTATTATTTCATCCCATATTCTTACAGAGCTTTCTCTTGTTGCAACTAATTACGGCATTATATCAAAGGGCAGAATTATAAAGGAAATTACCTCGGAGCAATTACAAAGCGAATGTAGGCACTTTACTCTTTTTGAAAGCGACAATCGTGGTGCTCTTGTTATGGCTCTTGCTGAATGCTTTGAGGCGGACGACATTGAGCCAGTTGTAAATGGCGCTAAGGTTTATGGCGATGTTGACCTTAACTATATTGTTCCAAGGCTTGTTAATGCAGGAGTTAATATTACTGCAATCAATACCACAAAGTCAAGCATTGAGGACTACTATTTAAGAACAATAGGGGGTGGACAAAATGACTAGGCTTTTAAAATCAGATTTACTCCGAGTTTTCAAGGATAAGCTTTTTATGATTTCCTGTATTATTGCAGGAGCATTTGCAATTATAAGTCCTCTTCTTTACAAGGGAATTTTCGCATTTATGGGGGCTGATGAGGAGCTCCTTACAATGATGGGAGCTATGCCAACTGCAAAAAGTATGCTTTTCCAAGCCTTTTTACCAGGTGGTGACCTTGGCTTAATTCTTCCTGTTCTAATTATAATTGCTCTTTCAAAGGATTTTAGCTACGGCACAATAAGAAACAAAATTATTGCAGGACATAGCAGAGTGTCAATCTTTTTATCTCTGCTTATAACTAGCATTGTGGTAATGTGCTCCATTATGCTCTCATATGCACTTTTAACCTTTGGAATTTCACTTATCCTTTTTGAGTATTCTTATGTTGCCTTCTCGGCATCCGAGCTTGGATATTTGCTAATTTCAATTCTTTTCGAGCTTCTTGTATATGTAACGCTTTGCACAATTATGTGCTTCTTCTGTGTGTTTATGAAAAATACAGGAACAAGCGTGGTTATGTATTTAGCTACAAACTTCCTTGTTACTATCATAGGCAGTATTATAATGGTTGCCTTTGCGTTTGCAGACCCAGAAAAGAAGGGTGTTTATACAATACTTGAAATTCTTAATAACACAAACATTTTCACCTCAACTCTTATAGGAAGTGGAGCCTCTTATTCATTTAAGGATGTTGCATATATTCTAGCACCAAATCTACTTTTTTCTGCTCTTTTCATCCTTCTTGGAATTGTTATTTTTAGAAAAAAGGATTTAAAATAAGCTCTTACTTAATATATTTTATTTATATTGTTGACAATATAAAATCAAAATGCTATAATTATAATTAGCATCAGCTAAATTTTTATTTTAAAGGAGACCATAACTATGGCAAGCTATTCACCAGAACAAATCTTCGCCCTTGCACAACAAAACTATGCAGAATGCGAAGAAATCATCAACACAGTTACAAACGCAATCAACAACGGCGCTGAGCAACCAATGGACCCAAAGGTTCCAATGATTTGCTTTGACCTCATCCTCCAATCCTGCTTCCTAAACGCAGCAGTTAACGACGGTGAGCTTGAGCACAACGAAATCGTATTCATCACAAACGTTACAAAGTATGCTGACCTTCTTGACTTCATCAACCAAGATATGAAGGCTCAAAATGCTGAGTGGCCAACAATCACTTGGGATGTAATTCCACAGCTTGATTCTGAGGTTCAACAAAACCTTGCTCTTGCTTCTGCTGCTATCGTTGATAAGTATGCTGAGGCATTTGTAAAGCTTTTTGCAACTGTTGACAAGATTCTTACAGACGTTGACCTTCTTGCTATGCTTAAGGAAAAGGTTGGCATTATGCTTGTTGCTATCACTGGTATTGACGGTGACGATATTGAAGCAGAGGTTGCTACAAACGAGGGAAGCATTGCTTTCGCTGCATTTGAGGTTCTTGTAACACAAAAGTGGAAGGAAATCACAGGCGAATAATTACATATAGCCAAAATAAAAGCTCAGCAAAAGCTGAGCTTTTTATATTTATTAAAAATGCAGACAAGGCTCTTGTCTGCATTTTTCTTATTCCTTTTGATTAAAGTATCCACAAAGAACTGTTGTTTTGTCCTTGGCAACAGTAAGTAGCCCGTCGCTTATTTCATAAGCATACTCATCATCGCTTTGGTCAAAGAGCTTTAATTCCCCTGCCTTTATTGCGGTGATAAATGGAATGTGTCCTGCCCTTATTGCAAGTGAGCCCTCGCTTCCACGTAGGCTTATTTCATTCACCTTGCCCTCGTACACGTTGCCCTGTGGCGTTGAGACAATTAAATCAAAGCTTTTCATTGCTTTTCACCCTTTGCCTTTGCAACAGCCTCATCAATTGTTCCAACGAACAAGAATGCACTCTCTGGCAAATCATCGTGCTTTCCTTCAAGAATTTCCTTAAAGCCACGAATTGTCTCACTAAGTGGAACGTATTTTCCTGCAAAGCCTGTAAACTTTTCAGATACGTCAAATGGCTGTGACAAAAATCTTTGAATTTTTCTTGCTCTTTGCACAAGTAGCTTATCCTCATCAGAAAGCTCATCCATACCCATAATTGCAATTATGTCAAGTAGCTCCTGATATCTTTGAAGAACTCTTTGAACCTCTCTTGCAACGGTGTAATGCTCAATTCCAAGAATTTCAGGTGATAAAATTCTACTTGTTGATTCAAGTGGGTCAACGGCTGGATAAATACCCATTGATGCAATTGAACGTGAAAGAACTGTTGTTGCATCAAGGTGAGCAAAGGTTGTTGCAGGAGCAGGGTCTGTTAGGTCGTCCGCTGGCACGTAAACAGCCTGTACTGATGTAATTGAGCCTCGCTTTGTTGATGTAATTCTTTCCTGTAATGCACCCATTTCAGTAGCTAGCGTTGGCTGATAACCAACGGCTGACGGCATTCTTCCAAGAAGTGCACTTACCTCCGAGCCCGCCTGTGTAAAGCGGTAAATATTATCAACAAACAAGAGCACATCCTGTCCCTCTGTGTCTCTGAAATATTCAGCCATTGTAAGTCCAGAAAGAGCAACTCTCATTCTTGCCCCTGGTGGCTCGTTCATTTGTCCATAAACTAGGGCTGTATTTTTAAGAACGCCCGATTGCTTCATTTCGTTGTAAAGGTCATTCCCCTCTCTTGTTCTTTCACCGACACCAGTGAAAACAGAAAGTCCGCCGTGTTGCTTTGCGATATTGTTAATAAGCTCCATAATAAGAACCGTTTTACCAACACCTGCACCACCGAAAAGACCAATCTTTCCACCCTTTGAGTATGGGCAAATTAGGTCAATTACCTTAATACCTGTTTCAAGAATTTCAGTAGAGGTTGCAAGCTCGTCAAAGTCTGGGGCTTTTCTGTGTATTGCCCAGCTTTCGCTTGTTTGTACCTGTGGTCCGTTATCAACCACGTCTCCTAAAACATTGAATATTCTACCAAGAGTTTCTCTACCAACAGGAACGCTAATTGCCTTACCCGTGTCGGTTACCTCTTGTCCTCTTACTAGTCCGTCCGTTGAAGCCATTGCAATACAGCGAACAGTGTTATCACCGATATGCTGTGCAACCTCAACAGTTAGGGTTTTGCTTCCGTTTTGTATTGTCAACGCATTCAAAATAGCAGGTAGCTTACCATACTCAAAGACTACGTCAACGACAGGTCCCATAACCTGTGAAACCTTTCCCTTGTTCATATTTCTCCTTCCCTCTAGCATTTGATAAGTAGTTATGCCGTACGGCATACTGCTAGTGTCTTACTAGCTCCTTACTCACCAGAGCCTGCAACAATTTCAGTAATCTCCTGAGTAATTGCGCCCTGTCTGGCTCTATTGTATTTGAGCTGTAAATCATCAATCATTGTTGTAGCATTCTTTCCTGCGCTGTCCATTGCGTTTCGCCTAGCAATTACCTCACAGGCAAAGCTCTCCTTAACCGCTGAAAAGATTATTCCCGCTACATATATAGGAACTGCGTGTTCAAGCATCTGCTCCTCGCTTGGCTCAAATATCGCACTTCCCCTTTTTTCAGAATTTCCCTTAACCAGTGGAAGAATTTGTAAAATTACAGGCTCCTGAGAGAGCATATTTTTGTATTCCGTGTATGCTATGCTAACCTTGAAATACTTGCCATTTACATAGTCATCGCAAATGGTCCTTGCAAGGTCGGAGGCGTCCTTATAATCAAAATGCTCCGATGAGGCAATTCCCTCTCCTAGCTGTTCCCTTGCCTTTTTTCCTATTGGAAAATATGTTGCGTTCTGTCCCCTTGCAAGCTTAATTACATTTGAGTTGTAGCCACCTGCAAGTCCTCTGTCACCTGCAATTACAATTACAAGCTCCGTATCTCCCCTTGGATTAAGATAAATGCTTTTTTGTGTATTTTTTGAACACAGAAGAACGTCAACAATCGAGCCAACATTTTTCTTGTATTCTAGGCTTTTTGTCCTTGCTATTTGCGCCTTTCTTACCTTTGATGAGGCAACAAGCCCCATTGCCTTAGTAAGATGCAGTGTTGACCTTACGCTTTTTATTCTGTTGCGTAGGCTCTTAATATCAGCTCCCATTTCGTCCTCCCTTCTGCTTTATACGCTTATACTATTTTACCTTGCTAAGAATTTCCTTTAATTCCTCAATGTCGGCATTTTCCCAGCTTCCGCCCTCAATTCTTTCAAGCCAAGGCTGTGCGTTGCATTCAAGGTAGTCATATAGCCCTTGCTCATAGTCCTTTACCTTGCTTAGCTCAATGCTATCAAGATAGCCATTGATTACTGCATAAACTATTGCAACCTGTGCTCCTGCCCTTACTGGTGAGCTTCTGCCCTGCTTTAATACCTGAACAACTCTTTCACCAAGAGCAAGTCTTTTCTTTGTATCTGCATCAAGGTCACTACCAAATTGAGCAAATGCGGCAAGCTCTCTATATTGCGAATATAGAAGCTTTAACTCGCCAGATACCTTTTTCATTGCCTTAATTTGAGCAGAGCCACCAACACGGCTAACTGAAATACCAGGGTTGATAGCAGGCATAATTCCTGCATTAAATAGCTCTGTTTCAAGGAATATTTGTCCGTCTGTAATTGAAATTACGTTTGTTGGAATATAGGCTGATACGTCTCCTGCCTGTGTTTCGATGATAGGTAGAGCCGTGATTGAGCCACCGCCATATTCCTTTGCTACACAGGCTGCCCTTTCAAGCAAACGTGAGTGTAGATAGAATACGTCACCAGGATACGCCTCTCTGCCAGGTGGACGACGAATAAGCAAGGACAGTGCTCTATATGCCACTGCGTGCTTTGAAAGGTCGTCGTAGATTATTAAAACATCCTTGCCCTGCTCTCTGAAATATTCAGCCATTGCACAGCCTGAATATGGTGCAATGTATTGAAGAGGGGCACTCTCTGATGCTGAGGCAGAAACAACTATCGAATAATCCATAGCTCCTGCCCTTGTAAGGGTATTTACTAGCTGAACAACCGACGTGCTCTTTTGACCGATTGCAACATATATGCAAATTACGTCCTTACCCTTTTGGTTTAATATTGTATCGATACAAATTTCTGTCTTACCTGTTTGACGGTCTCCGATAATAAGCTCTCTTTGTCCTCTTCCAATAGGAATCATACTGTCAATTGCCTTAATTCCTGTTTGTAAAGGAACGCTTACGCTTTGTCTTTCGATTATACCAGGAGCCTCGCTTTCAATGGGGCGCTGTGCTGTACAGCCCGTTGGTCCCTTGCCGTCAATTGGCTCGCCAAGAGCATTTACAACTCTGCCAAGCATTCCCTCTCCAACAGGAACGGAAACAACCTTGCCAGTTCTTTTTACTGTGCTACCCTCATGAATACCGCTTGTGTCGGACAAAACTGCAACTGATACTGTTTCAGTTTCAAGGTTTTGCGCCATTCCATAAGCTCCGTTTTCAAATTCAAGAAGCTCACTTGCCATACAGCCCTTTAATCCGTAAACCTTTGCAATTCCGTCACCTACTAGGATAACTGTACCCGTTTCATTCATTTCGATACGTGATTTATAATTCTTTATTTGGTCCTTGATTATACTACTGATTTCCTCTGGTCGTATGCTCATTTTCTAATCACTTCCTTTACATCACGTAATTTTTTCTTTAAGCTACCGTCAAGCACGGCATCTTCTGTTTTTATAATTATTCCACCAAGAATATTTTCATCAATTTCGCAAGATAGCTCAATCCTACAACCGTATTTTCTTTCAAGGCTTGTAATGATTTTTTGCTTTTGCTCCTTATTTAGCTCCGTTGCACTTATTACAGTAACAACCATTGCTTTTCTTGATGCATTAAAGAGCCTTTCATATTCCCTTATACAGGTGTGAATAAGCGCAATTCTGCCCTTTTCCACAAGTAGCATAACGAAATTTAAGGTAAGCTCATCAAATGAGCCAAGAGCAACACCAACAAGCTCAAGCCTTTCCTTTGGCTCAATGTCGGGAGCACCAAGTAGCTCTATATATTCTGGATTTTCTAAAAAGAGGCTGTCAAGAAGGCAAAGCTCCTTATATATCTCCTCGGTTCTGCCCTGCTCAAGCGCAAGCTCAAAGAGTGCCTCTGCATATTCTGTGCTTATCTTATCCTTCATAACTCATCAATATCCGAAATAACTTCATCAATTAGCTTTTCGTGGTCCTTAGCATTGATTTCTCTGCCAATCATCCTTGATGCAAGGTCGGTTGAAACGTCAACAATTTGCTCCTTGATTTCGCCCCTTGCCCTTTGCTTTTCAAGCTCGGCACTTTCCTTCGCTGTGCGAACAATATCATCAGCCTGTGCCTCTGCCTGCGCAATAATTTTCTCCTTGCGCTTGTCCGCTTGCTCGGTTGCGTCCTTGATTATTTTGTCAGCCTCGCTATTTGCATTTGCTAGCTTGCCCTCATATTGAGCCCTTGCCTCATTTGCACTAGCTACTGCCTTTTCTGCCTGTGCATTCTTTTCGTCAATTGCATTCTGACGATTTTGCATAGCTTTTTTTATCGGCTTAAACAAGAATTTTTTGATTATCAGAAAAATAATTACTAAATTGAGCAGTGATACCACTATTTGCCAAAGATTGACCGCTATAACAGAAGGGTTTTGCACCTGTGCTGTTAATAAAATTAGTGGTTGCATTTTGCCTCCAAATTATGCGATAAATTGTGAAATAACCGCTGTGCTTTCTGGTACTAGTGCTACAAATTGTGCTGGCGCTACGAAAATAAGCAAGATTGCGATTACAAGCGCATAAAGACCTGTTGTTTCTGCAACTGCACAACCCATAAGCATTGTTGATGTAACCTCACTCTTTGCCTCTGGCTGTCTTCCAATAGCCTCACATG
>JAZQHJ010000172.1:0-6287 GCA_045540515.1 Eubacteriales bacterium | reverse complement strand
GGGCGGACCCGTAACGGTTACTCATAAGGATATCATCAGATACTTTATGACCATTCCCGAGGCAGTATCCCTTGTGCTTCAGGCAGGAGCATATGCAAAGGACGGTGAAATATTCGTTCTTGATATGGGTGAGCAGGTTAGAATTTATGACCTCGCTGTAAATCTTATTAAGCTTTCTGGATATGAACCAAATGTTGATATTGAAATTAAGGTTACTGGCCTCAGACCAGGAGAAAAGCTTTACGAGGAAAGGCTTATGGCCGAGGAAGGGCTTACCAAGACTGCTAATAACAGAATCAGCATAGGAAAGCCGATTGAAATTGATGATGACAAGCTATTTAAAACACTTGATATGCTTTATGATGAGGCGTATGCAGAAAGTGAAAAAATGAAGGAGCTTGTTAGGGAGCTTGTTCCTACCTACATAATCGACGTAAGAAAATAATAAAATACCGACCAAAAATGGTCGGTATTTTTGTTTATTCTACATAGTTATCAAAGCCCCAGCTCGCTGGCTCATCGCCATAAAAATATACAGTGCATATATATGAGACTCCGTCTTGGTCGTATGCTCTTATAGATATTGCAGAGATTTTCTTTTGCTCATAAAATTTTGCATCCTCGTTTGAATAATAAACCTTAACAGGCTCGGCTTCAAATAAAAATTCCTTTGAGCCTCCGTATCTTTCATCAAGTCTGCCTACTGAACACAGGATTGCATCCTTTAATGCAGCTTGCTCTATTTTCTTTTCTGCGCAATTGTTAACAAGCAAAAGTATCGGTATAAGAATAACAAGCAGTGCTACAAGTGATACAAGCACAATTATTGCCTTGTGCTTTTGTTTCATTTTGGGCTTTGGAGCTTTTTGAGTGCTTGTTTCATTTTGCTCTGATATTTCATTTTCTCCCTTTATGCTTTGCTCATTTTCCATTTTAGCTCTCTTGCCCTTTTTAAAAGTGCTTCCCTTTCGTTTGGTATTTTTTCCTCAATAACCTCGTTAAGCAAAGTATCAAGAATTATTCCTAGATTTTTTCCTGCTGTATGTCCGTCCTTAATCAAATCACTTCCGTTTATTGCAAGGCTTTTTAATGAAAGGCATTCGTTTTCATTTAAAATTTCGTTTGCTATTCCCTTAACCCTTTTAAAGTGTTCCATTCGAGTTTTTTTAGGATTTTGACCAAGGTTGTCTGCAATTTGTAAATCAATGAGGTCAAAAAACCTTTCGACACCCAAGCGATTAAGCTGTTTTTTTATAAAAAGCTTGTCCTCTTCTATTCTTAAATCGTGGATTTTTACTAGCTTTATTACCTTGTCCTTTGTTGCATTGTCGTATTTATATTTGTTTAGATATTGTGTTGCAATTTCTGTGCTTTTTTCTCCGTGTCCATAAAAGTGTCCTATGCCATTTGAATCAACCGTGAAGGTGTGAGCCTTTCCTGTATCATGCAACAAGGCACTGAGCCTTAGATGCAGGACTGGTGGTGTGCTGTCCACAACAACAGCTGTATGGGTTAAAACGTCATAAATATGCCATGGATTTTTTTGCTCAAAGCCGTGCATTTTTCCTATTTCTGGAATGATTTCTGCAAGTATTTCGTAATTATCTAAAATTGCATTTTTAACATTTTTTCCAAGCAACAGCTTGTTTATTTCAACAGCGATTCTTTCGGCTGAAATATTGTGCAAAAGCTTTTTACATTCAAGCATCGCCTTTTTAGTTTGTGGCTCAATAATAAAGCCCAATGTTGATGAAAAGCGAATGGCACGTAAAATTCTTAATGCATCCTCCTTAAATCTCAAAGTAGGGTTGCCTATTGCTCTTATGGTTTTGCTTTTAATGTCAGAAATACCAGAAAACATATCAATGAAGCCTTCATTTTCGTTATATACAATGGCATTCATTGTAAAATCTCTACGTTTAAGGTCGTTTTCCAAGCTTTTGGTAAACTGAACGCTTTTAGGATGACGATTATCCTCGTACTTACCGTCTATACGATAGGTTGTTATTTCAATGCCCTCGTGGTTATAAACAAATGTGATTGTACCATGCTTTATTCCTGTTTCAAAGATTTTTTCATCCTTGAACACCACTTGCATTTGCTCAGGAGTTGCACTTGTAGTAATATCAAAATCATTTATTTTATTACCCATTATTGCATCACGCACGCATCCTCCGACAACATATGCCTCATAGCCTGCATTATGCAACATTTCAAGTGCTCTTTTTGCACCTATGCTGATATTGATACTACCACCTCCTTGATTTTATTTGCACATTTCAAGAAATTCGTCCTTGCTTATAATTTTAACTCCAAGTGCCTGTGCCTTTGTAAGCTTTGAGCCAGCATTTTCTCCTGCTAAAACATAGTCTGTTTTTGATGACACAGAGGAGCTTACCTTTCCTCCTCTTGCCTTAATCATTTCAGATGCCTCATCCCTTGTCATATTTTCAAGAGTGCCTGTCAAAACAAAGGTGAGTCCTTCAAATGCGTTGCTTAAATTTATTACCTCGTTTATGGTTTCTACGCCTGCATTTTTGAGCCTTTCAATAATGTATCTTGTGCTATCCTTACCAAAAAACTCAACAACACTTTTTGCCATTACTGCACCAAAATCGCCTATTTCAGTTATTTCCTCAATTGTCGCATCAAAAAGAGCATCAATTGAGCCAAATTTGTTTGCAAGCTCTGCCGATGCAACCTCGCCTATATGTCTTATACCAAGAGCAAAAATGAGCCTTGCAAGTCCTGCTGATTTTGACGCCTCTACTGCTTTTGCAAAATTCTCTGCTGATTTTTGTCCCATTCTTTCTAGCTTTGCTATTTCGTCTGGATTTATATAGTATAGGTCTGATGCGTCGTGTATTAAGTGATTTTGAAGTAGGGCTTGTACAAGCTTTTCTCCAACTCCCTCAATATTCATTGCCTTTTTAGATGCGAAGTGAATAATATTTCTTTCAAGCTGTGCTGGGCATACAGGGCTAGTACAGCGAAGTGCTCCGAGTGTAAAGTCCTCATCACCCTCTATAAAGTCGTTTGCATCATCATAGGTTAGCCTTCCACCACAGGATGGACAAAGCTCTGGCATTTGATATTCAACCTCATTGCCTGTACGCTTTTCCTTAATGCTACCAACAACCTCTGGAATGATGTCTCCCGCCTTTTGAACTATTACAGTATCTCCTATGCGAATATCTCTTTCCTTAATTATATCAATGTTGTGTAGAGTTGCCCTTGAAACAGTTGTACCAGCGAGCTTTACAGGCTCTAAAACTGCATTTGGTGTTAAAACTCCTGTTCTTCCAACCTGAACAACTATATCAAGAAGCTTTGTAGGCTTTTGCTCTGGTGGATATTTATATGCCACTGCCCATTTGGGGGTGCTAGTTCCCTCTCCTATTTCAATTCGCTTTTGTAGGGAGTTTACCTTTATTACAGCTCCGTCAATATCGTATGGCAGGTTTGCTCTTTGCTCACCGAGTCTTTTTATAGCATCAACGATTTCGTTTTCGTCCGAGCTTACTGTTATAAATGGAATTGTATTAAAGCCAAGTGCCTTTATTTTCTCAATTGTTGCAACATGAGTTGCGATTTTGCTATCAAGCTCGCCTACTTGAAAGTTAAACACAAAAATATCAAGCCCACGCTTTGCGGTTTCCTTTGAGTCAAGGCAACGCAATGAGCCTGCGGCTGCATTTCTTGGATTTGCCCATAGAGATTCCCCTCTTTGCTCCTTTTCTCTGTTGAGCTTTTCAAAGGATTTGTGTGGCATATATACCTCGCCACGTACTGTTATACTTACATTTTCGTTAAGCTCAAGGGGAATTGAACGAATTGTTCTTATATTTGCAGTTACGTCCTCTCCTATGTTACCGTCTCCACGAGTTGCGCCTGTTACTAAAATTCCATTTTCATATTTTAATGAAACACTAAGTCCGTCAATTTTAGGCTCTACGGTAAATTCGGTATCCTCTCCTGCCTCTGACTTGATTTTTTGTATAAATGCAACAAGTGCATCAAAATCGAAAACGTCAGTAAGGCTACCCATTCTTACCTCGTGCTTTACCTTTTCAAATTTATCAAGAGCCATTCCACCTACACGTTGAGTTGGTGAGGTTGGGCTATAATACTCTGGGTATTCTGCCTCAAGCTGCTTTAACTCCTCAAAGAGCTTATCATATTCAAAGTCGGAAATTTCAGGTGCATCATTTTCATAGTACCTTTTGGAATGGTATGCTATCACCTTACGTAAATATTCTATTCTTTCCTTTGGATTCATTTTATAACTTCCTTATATAAAATTTAGCTGTTTTTAGTATATCATATCGGCTTTTAAAATGCAAGTAATCGCAATATTTTACAGCTTTATTTTTGTCTTGACATTTTTATGTGTTATATTTTGTCGTATTGTTTCTTTTTGCATTTTTTGGTCGATGAGTTTTTGTTGAATTGGTATTTTTTTCCTGTATAATTAACTTACTACTTCGTATCTGCTCCGCTACATATACAAAATCAAAAATAAAAGAGGTTTAAAATTATGAAAAAATACGTATCGTGCGTAATTCTTATTGTTCTTTGCATTGCTTGTGCTATGATTTTTTATGTCAGTGCAAGGAACAATTCATCAGGTAATTTAACAGGTGATAGCAATACTAATACAGGTAGTAGTAACGCAAGCAGTAATACGGACAAGGCACCTGTTGAGGAGATTAACATTATTGAAATTGAAAAAAGCGGTACTCTTTTGAGTGAATCGCAAACAGATTATGCTTTAAGGCTTGAATGGGCAATTTTAAAGTATGAAAACGATGAAAGCCTATATATTAGTGCAGAATTATACTTTGACAATAAAACGCCTTTAAATCAGGCTTGTAGCGGTTATTTATCAATAAATGGTGAAAAAAAGGAATTTACCGCATCAAAGCTAGTTAGCGGGGGTGCTCTTTTAACCTCTGTTAGCAAGGCTGTGGAATATAATAATGGTGCTGATATAAAGCTTGAGGGATGCTTAGATGTTGATTTTTTAAATGCATCAGGAGTTAGCCTTGATAAGCTTTGTGTTTCGGGTACCGTGCTTGCATTAAGTGAGTATGGTAGTATGCCAAAGGAGCATTTGATTGAGCTTGAGCATATTTCACAATTCCCTGATTTGCCAAGCGGTGATGAGGTTACCTCTCTTGCTATGGTTTTGAAGCACCTTGGCTACGATGTGGATAAGTGCGAGCTTTGTGATTTGTATCTTGATAAGGGTCCTGTTGGATTTACCGATTTTAATAAAGCAAATGTTGGCAATCCAAGAGATGTGCATAATTCATATGGTTGTATGCCCTCTGTTATTGTAAAGGCCTGTAACAGATACATTACTGTAAATGGAGGTAGCTATTCTGCTTATGACGCAAGTGGCTACAATATTGATGCCCTTTTATATGAGGTATCGCTTGGAAACCCTGTTATTGTATGGACCTGCGATGATTTTGATATTACCCCGTCAATATCACGCATTTGGGTTGTGGATGGCAAGAATGTTTATTTGAAGTCAAATATGGCTACTATGGTTCTTGTTGGCTACAATCTTAATAATAATACAGTCACCTTATCAAATCCTGCTGGCAATCAATTCACCGTTGATTTGGACCTTTTTGAGCTAAGATATTCTCAGCTCGGTGCAGGTGCTGTTATCGTAAAATAGTATTTTGCCCACTAGGCTGTATGTCCATAAAAAAGCACCCTATTTTAGGGTGCTTTTGTCTTTTTAAAATTAAAAGCCTCAACCTGTTCGGTTGAGGTTTTTTATGGGGTGGATGATGAGATTCGAACCCACGGCCTTCAGAGCCACAATCTGACGCTCTAACCAGCTGAGCTACACCCACCAAAGAACTATAGCTTTGTCACTACCGACAAAGCCCCTATATTATTAAAAACCACCGTGGCAAGTGGTTTGGCGTACCCGGAGGGATTCGAACCCCCGACCTACTGCTTAGAAGGCAGTTGCTCTATCCGGCTGAGCTACGGGTACATAAAAATGGAGCGAGTGATGGGAATCGAACCCACGCGACCAGCTTGGAAGGCTGGAATTCTACCATTGAACTACACTCGCATACATTAACTATTCGTTTTTGCTCTACTATAATATCACACGTTTTTAGCTTTGTCAATACATTTTTTGAAATTTTTTAATTTTTTGTAATTAGGGAGCAAGGTGTACCTTGCTCCCTTGATTTTACAATCTTTCTAAAAAGGCTCCTAGCTTTTTTGCAATAAGCTTATGTCCCTCATCATTTGGATGG
>JAZQHJ010000171.1:0-13407 GCA_045540515.1 Eubacteriales bacterium | reverse complement strand
GTTAATTTTATTTATACCATATTTTCAAAGCCCTTTTGCCTCAAATATTCATAACAAGCAATAGCACAGGAATTTGATTGATTTAGTGAACGTAACCCCTCTTTCATCGGAATACGTAAGCATCTGTCTGGATGCTTTTCTAGTAGCCATTCTGGAAGCCCACAGCTCTCACGTCCAAAAAAGAAAAACACGTCATTATCAAACCTTATATCTGTGTATCTGTTATTTGCCTTTTTAGAGAATAAGTAAAAATTACAGTCTGGATTTTTTTCAAAAAACTCGTCCAAATTCTCGTAATAGAAAATTTCTAAATGGAACCAGTAATCCATTCCAGCTCTTTTTAATTTTGCATTATCAATTGTAAAGCCAAACGGCTTAATCATATGTAGCCTTGCACCCGTCGATGCACAGGTTCTTGCAATATTACCTGTATTTTGCGGAATTTCAGGCTCTAAAAGTACAACATTTAGCATCAAATCACCTCAAAAACATTATACTTTTTTGCATACTAATTGTCAACAAGCTATTAAGAATATTTAAAATTTTAAAATTATAGTGGAAATTTCGCAAATAATAATGTATAATATATTCTGTATAATTATGGAAGGAAGCCAAATTTGGCAGAAATAATGGGACTTTTTTCAAAAATATTCGGCACATACAGTGACCGTCAAATTAAAAAAATTACTCCAATAGTTGATAAAATCGAAGCACTTGAGGAAACCATTTCAGTACTATCAGATGCAGAGCTAAGAGAAAAAACCACTGAGTTTAAGGGCAGACTTGCAAACGGAGAAACCCTTGATGATATTTTACCAGAGGCCTTTGCAGTAGTACGTGAGGCTGCAAAAAGAGTGCTCGGTAAGCGACCATTTAGAGTTCAGCTAATGTGTGGTATTTTGTTACATCAGGGCAGAATTGCAGAAATGAAAACAGGTGAGGGTAAAACGCTTGTTGCCGTTTTGCCATCGTATCTCAACGCCCTTACAGGTAATGGCGTACACGTTATTACAGTAAATGACTATCTTGCACGTCTTGGCTGTGAGGAAATGGGAAGAATACACGAGTTTTTAGGGCTTTCAACTGGCCTTGTTGTTCACGGACAATCAAGAAAGGAAAAGCAAGAGGCTTATAATTGTGATATCACCTATGGTACAAACAATGAATTTGGCTTTGATTATTTAAGAGATAATATGGTGGTTTATAAGCAGGATTTGTGCCAAAGAGGACACGCCTTTGCAATTGTCGATGAGGTTGACTCAATTCTCATAGACGAGGCAAGAACCCCTCTTATAATTTCAGGTGCAGGACAGAAATCTACCGAGCTTTATGACAGGGCAGATGCCTTTGCAAGAACACTAAAAAAGCTTGTAATTAAGGAAATGGATTTAAAAGAGGACTATTCCGACGTTGTTCAGGATTATATCGTTGACGAAAAGGCAAGAACAGCAACGCTTACCAAAAACGGTATTACAAAGGCAGAGCAATTTTTTGGAGTTGAAAACCTTGCAGATTCTGAAAACTCCGAGCTTTATCACCATATCCAACAGGCAATTAAGGCATATGGCATTATGCACAGAGACATTGACTATGTAATAAGAGATGGTCAAGTTGTAATAGTTGATACCTTTACTGGTCGTTTAATGCCAGGAAGAAGATATTCTGACGGCTTGCATCAGGCAATCGAGGCAAAGGAAAAGGTAAAAATCCAAAGAGAAAATCGTACAATTGCTACAATTACGTTCCAAAACTATTTTAGAATGTATAAAAAGCTCTCTGGAATGACAGGTACAGCCCTTTCAGAGGAAATGGAATTTAGAGAAATCTACGACCTTGACGTTGTTGTTGTTCCTACAAACAAGCCAATGATAAGACACGACTATGATGACGAGGTATATAGGACGCTTGAAGGCAAGGATAGAGCAATAATTAAGCAAATAAAGGAATGTAACGCAAAGGGACAGCCGGTCCTTGTTGGTACAGTTTCTATTGAAAAGTCCGAGCTCCTTTCAAGAAAGCTAAAGGGAGCAGGCATTAAGCACGTTGTTCTTAACGCAAAATACCACGAGCGTGAGGCTGAAATAGTTGCACAGGCTGGTAAGCTTGGCTCTGTAACAATTTCAACAAATATGGCAGGACGTGGAACTGATATTATGCTTGGCGGAAACGCAGAATTTCTTGCCAAAAAGCAAATGAGAAGCGAGGGCTACGATGAGGAAACAATCGCACTTGCAACAGGTAGCTCACAATCAGTATCAGAAGAGGTTTTTGCAGCAAGAGCTGTATTTAATTCATATTACGAAAAGTATAAAAAGGATATAGAGCCAGAGGCAGAGCAGGTAAGAAAAGCGGGTGGCCTTTTTATCATCGGTACAGAAAGACACGAAAGCAGACGTATTGACAATCAGCTACGAGGACGTGCAGGACGTCAGGGTGACCCAGGTGAATCCAAGTTCTTTATTTCGCTTGAAGACGACCTTATGCGCTTATTCGGTGGAGAAAGAATGAGTCTTATTGTATCAAGACTCGGACTTGACGAGGACACACCAATCAAAGCAGGAATGCTAACATCACAAATTGAAAGTGCACAAAAGCGTCTTGAGGGCAGAAACTTTGAAAGACGTAAGAATGTCCTTTCATATGATGATGTAATGAATCAGCAAAGAAATATTATCTATGCTCAAAGAGCAGAGGTTTTAGAGGGTGTTGATTTACGCAGTAAAATTGAAAATATGATAAAATCTACAATCGAGGCATCGGTTGATGAGCTAGTTTCTGGCGATACAGATGCATACGAGCTTAATTCTCTAAGAGCAAAATACTTGAATTTGCTTTGCACAAATGATGATTTTAAGGATGAGAGCATCACAAAGGAAGAAATAAAGGAAACTCTTATTGACAGAGCAATGAAGGTTTGGGAAAGCAAGGAGGAACGCTTTGGAGCCGAGAAAATCCGTGAAATGGAGCGTTCAATCCTACTACGAAACGTTGATGAAAAGTGGATGGATCACCTTGAAACAATGGATGATTTAAGAGGAAGCATAGGCTTACAGGCATATGCACAAAGAAATCCACTTACAGAATACAAAATTGCAAGCTTTGATTTGTTTGAGGAAATGATTCTTTCAATCAGAGATGATACAGCAAGACAGGTGCTTTCCTTTGTTCCAAGAGAAAAAGAGGTAAGAGTACAGGTTGTAAAGCCAACCGATGAGGGCTTTATGAAAATGGGCCAAGCTCCTCAAAAGCAACCATCAAAGCAAGCTCCAATAAGAAAAGAGGTACAGGCAGGACCTAATGACCCATGCCCCTGCGGAAGTGGTAAAAAATTTAAAAAGTGCTGTGGCTCGCCAACATTAAGAGGTCAACAATAATGGGCTTTGGAGTTTTATTTATAGGCTATTTTATAACCTTTTTAGGAGCACTAAGTGCTATTGCCTTACCAATAGCACCATTTACATATGTTGTTGGCTCTGCACTTATTATTTATTCTTTGAAAAATTTGATTTATCAAAACAAACTGTTCCTTGTAAGTATGATTGCATCAGCATTGTTAGAGCTTGTCAGCATACCTACGCTTGTGCTTAATTTTACAAGCCCAGAAACAAGCATTTATCAGGTGTTTGCAACAGCACAGGTTGTCATAGCCTTTGTGCTTCACGTATCACTCTTACTTGCAATTTTTATTATTTCCAGGGAATTAAAAATCACCAAAATTCAGGCAAGAGCAATAGTAAATTTAGCTGTATCAGCACTAGCCTTGTTATTTGCAATTCTTAGTCTTACACTTGCTGAACCACTTAACCAAAGATTTTTCCTTGTAGCAATTTGCTCATGCGTAATATTTGTTATATTTACTCTTGGAGCAATATTTAGATGCTATGCAAATATCTGCTACGAGGGTGATGAAAATATGCAAGGGGAAACAACAGGAATTGCTCCACTTGACTTTTTAAACAGGCTTTTAAATAAGGCAATAAACAAAAATAAAGACGGAAGGGGAAAGAAAAAATGAAAAAGTGGTATCTTATAGTGGCATCAGTAATTTTATTCAATCCACTTGTTTCTGTTTTTGATGTTTTTCCTGATTTTATTGCGTATTTATTCCTTTTACTGGCATTTAGCAAAATGGCTTATATTGATGCAAAGGCTGATGATACCTGTAAATATTTAAAAATTATGGCACTAATAACAGCAATAAAGCCAATATCGTTTTTCCTAGTACCAGCAACAGATTCAGCTATGTATCTTGTATATTCCTTTGTCTTTGGTGTGGGAGAAATTGTTCTTGGTGTATTCCTGTTTTCAAGAATATTTGAAACTCTATCTGCCTATGCAGTATCAAATGGCGATTCAATTTGTGCAAACAACACCAAAATTAAATATTTTACAATCATAGCTCACTCATTAAAGCTAATTCTTGCAATGCTTCCAGATTTAACAGAGCTTTCAATTTCAAATGGAGTGGATACTCAAACTCATATTCCACTAACACATTTTAAAACAGCATTGTTTTTTATAGCAGTAGTAATTGCTTTAATAGTTCAAGCTGTATGGTTAGTATTCTTTAACCTATACATAAAGAGACTATTCAAAAATGATTTTTCTAAAAAGCTCAATGAGCAATTTGTAAGAAAAACAGAGAACAGACCTTCACTCTTTTTGTCAAAGGATTCAATGTTCTTTTGCGTTGTAGCTTGTGTTTCATCAGCATTTTTACTTGATTTTAACCTTGATTTGGTTAATGTAATTTTTAATAGCTTTTTCTCAATTGCCCTAGCGCTACTTTTTGTGTATTTGTTATTAAAAAAGCATATAAAAAATTATGCTCTTATAAGCATACTAGGTGCTTGCGCTGTAATTCATTTTGTAATTGATATACTGCTTACAAAATCTGCAAAAGCATTTTTTGATAGATATACATTACACGCACTTAAAAATTATCTTTTTGATTCAAGAGAAATGTATTTAAAGGTAAGCATTTATGCTATAATTTCAGCAATTTTTACCTTTGTAGTTGTATTTTTAGTGCTTTATATCCTAAAAAAGCATTCTCAAAGAACGCTTGAAAGCTATGCTGAATTGCTAGTTGATTCAAATAAAGAGCAGTTGTTAAATGAGTTTAACCAAGGTGCAAAAAAGCATACTACCTTAACACTTGTTTTCGCAGGAATATCAAGCATTTGCTACATTTTATACATAACAACTAGATATTTATTTTCTGCAATGACAGCATTTAATACAATATCGGAAATCATTCTTATAGTATTTTTCATAAAAACAGTGCTATTTTATTACGATAATGTTTTTAAAAGAATTTATATTCATTCATAAAATTTCCTCCCAAAGGGAGGATTTTTTATTTTATCTATTGAATATTAAAAATTCTTGTGCTAGAATGTAAGCGATTATTAGTAAACAGGAGGCAAAAATGTCTCATAAAATAGATATGATAAACGGCGGACTTGTAAGAAAAATAATAGTTTTTACAATTCCAATTATGCTTCAAGGCTTGCTTCAAAGCATATATAATTCAGCCGATCTTGTAATTGTAGGTCAATATTCGGGCGATAGTGCACTTTCTTCCGTTGGTGCAACGACAAGCGTTTATAATGTAATGGTCGCATTGTTTATGGGAATTTCCGTGGGTGTTGACTTTGTAACATCATTTTATTATGGACGTCGAGATATAGACAAGGTAAAAAAGGCAATAGATACAGCAGTAATCGTATCAGTAATTCTTGGAATAATTGCTGCATTACTCGGATTTTTTATCACGGAACCAATTTTAAAGCTAATGAATACGCCAACCGAGGACGGAGTGCTTTCTGGGGCAATATTGTATCTAAAAATACTTATGCTTGGAGTCCCTTTTAGCATTTTATTTAACTTCTGTTCAGCAATATTCAGAACCGCAGGAGAAACAAATAAGCCATTTATTTATCTTGTAATCTCTGGCGCAACAAACGTAGCCTTAAACCTTCTTTTTGTAGCTGCATTTAAGATGGGTGTTGCAGGGGTTGCAATAGCAACCGTAGTGTCACAGGTCCTTTCCTCGGCTCTTATTTTAATAACCTTAATGAAAAACAAGGGCTTATTTTCATTCAGCCTTAAAAAAATAGATTTTTCGTGGAGACTGTTTGGTAAAATGGTTGCAATCGGACTCCCAGCAGGGCTTCAAAGCTGTGCATTTAGTCTGTCAAATACCTTTTTACAATCAGGAGTTAATACCTTTGGAAAGGATGCAATGGCAGGAAGCACAGCAATTTCAACAGTTGAGGGACTTATGTGGGTAACGCTTACATCCTTCAACAACACAACAACCACCTTTGTTAGCCAAAATCTGGGTGCTGGAAAGCTAGATAGAGCAAAAAAATCCTTTAAATATTCACTTATAATGACAGGAGCACTTGGTATTGTAGTAGGACTTAGCGCATATTTTCTTGCCGACCCAATTATTTCAATATTTATAAAGGATAATCCAGTTGCTTTTGATTTTGCAAGAGAAAGAATGTCAGTAACCTTTCCACTATATTTTCTTGCAGGAATTATGGGAGTTTTACCAGGTGCAATAAGAGGTCTTGGTTCAAGCCTACCACCGTCACTTATTACCATTATAGGAACCTGTGGAATAAGAATTATATGGGTTTACACTGTTTTTAAAGAATTCCCAAGCCTATATGTATTGTATTTAGTTCATCCAATCACCTGGGTGCTAACAATCACAGCACTTTCAATAACTTTGAAAATAGTTTATAAGAAAGCAAAAATCAAGCTTGAAAAAAATAAAAAAAGAATATATGTAAGAAAGGCAAAAAGAGCAGTATGAAAAAGGTAGTTTTACTTGGCGATTCAATTCGCCTGTGGGGCTATGGAACGAAGGTACCAGAGCTACTTGGAGAGGAATATGAGGTTTGGCAGCCTGAGGATAACTGCCGATTTGTAAAATATACCTTGCGTGGACTTTTTGACTGGCAGGATGGTATAAGGGGGGCTGACGTTATTCACTGGAATAACGGACTTTGGGATTGCACCGAGATATTTGATGACGGACTCTTCACAAGCGAAGAGGAATACATTGAAAATATGCTAAGAGTGGCAAAATTGCTCAAAAAAATCACACCAAACGTAATTTTTGCAACAACAACCCCAGTTTGGGATGAATTTGAGTGGACACACAATGACAAAATTAAAAGATTTAATGAAATTATTGTTCCAAGATTAAAAGAAATCGGAGTAAGAATCAACGACCTACACGCACTTGTTAGCAAGGACATTCATAAATATATAAAGGAATGTGACAAAATTCATTTGTCCGATGAGGGCATCGACCTTTGTGCAAGACAGGTTGTATCTGAAATTAAAAAGATAATTTAAAAAGACAGGCGCATTGCCTGTCTTTTATATTATTCCCGTTATAAAAATTTCCAGTCCAATTAAAATAAGAATTATTCCACCTAAAATAGTTGCTTTATTTGAAAGCTTAGTACCAAAATGCTTTCCAATAAAAATCCCTGTCAAGCAAATCATAAATGTAACAATCATGATAATCAAGGATGAAACAAGAGCCATAAGAAAGTTATATTCAGCAATTGTAAATCCAACAGAAAGAGCATCAATTGATGTCGCAATTCCCTGTACAATTAATGCACCGAAGGAAAGAGCAGGCTTTTCATCGTCCTTGTGCTTGATACCATCAATGAGCATTTTAATTCCAATGAAAAGCAGTAAAGCAAGAGCAATCCAAGGAATAAATTTTTCAAACGCCTTGAAGCATTCAACAATAGTATGTACACAAAGCCAGCCAAGAAGAGGCATCAAGCATTGAAAAACAGCAAAAATTCCAGCAATTACGCACATTTTGCGTGTTCTCATTTTTGGCTCATTTAATCCGTTTGCAAGGGAAACCGAAAAAGCATCCATCGCAAGACCAACACCAAGCAAAAGACTTTCAATAAAGAACATAAAAGTCCACATACCTACCTCCTGTTAAATTTATGCAAAAGGATTATAGCATAATAAATAATTCTTGTCAATAAATCCCTTGTACAACCTTATGCAAAATTATTGAAATAAATAATAAAATTTGATATAATCAATAAAAACCCAAGGGAGAAAACAATGAGCTTTTTAAAGGACAAACGAAAAAGAAAAATTTTCATATGGCTTACAAGTATATTTGTAGCCGTTTTAATTGTATTTATAGCCTGTGCAATATATCTAGGTACATATTATCATGCAGATTTAGATGCCATAGAGGCATTTTCCTTGCAACATAGTATAACTAAAGAAACAAATGGCAATTTAACGATATTCGAGCCTCAAAATGCTAAAACAGGCTTTATCTTTTACCCAGGTGGAAAGGTTGAGCATAGCGCTTATATTCCATTAATGCAGGAATGCGCATCCAGAGGGATTCTTTGCGTGCTTGTAAAAATGCCATTTAATCTAGCTGTTTTTGATATAAATGCAGCCGATGGAATAAGAGAACAATTTCCACATATTGAAAGCTGGTATATCGGTGGACACTCACTTGGTGGCTCAATGTCCGCATCGTATTTAGAAAAGAATAAGGATGGCTTTGATGGCTTAATTTTGCTTGGCTCGTATTCGACAGCCGACCTTTCAAGCTCAGACTTAAAGGTGCTTTCAATATATGGTAGTGAGGACAAGGTGCTAAACAAAGAAAAATATGACGAAAACAAAACCAACTTGCCAAGCAATTATACTGAAATTATAATAGATGGTGGCTGTCATGCTTATTTTGGTGTCTATGGAGCACAAAAGGGAGATGGAAATCCTACAATAACTAATAAGGAACAAATAGAGCAAACCGCATTAGCAATAGCCCAGCTAATAGCACAATAATAAACGAACTTGGTCGAGTCCAACATTGCTCAACCCAAAAATAAAACGGATAGGTATGAAACCTATGGACCAACAGGTTCGGCTCACAAGTGAGCTATTTCTGCCGAGCCTCCCCCTTGCAAGCAGAACTCGGCTTTCGTCAGAAATGCGCACCCCATTCGTGCAGAGCACGAGCGGTGTTGAGTCCATCATTGCTCAACCCAAAAATAAAACGGATAGGTATGAAACCTATCCGTTTTATTTGGTGGACCAACAGGGACTCGAACCCCGGACCGACCGGTTATGAGCCGGTAGCTCTAACCAACTGAGCTATTGGTCCAAACAGTCAAATTTTATGACGTACGACCTATATTTTACACAATTAATACCTGTTTGTCAATAGCTTTTTTGCAAAATCAAAAAAATTTTTTCTTTTCTTAAATTTGACAAATAAAAATATGTGTGCTATCATAACAATAATATGAAACCAATTTTAAAAAAATGCATAAGGAAAAATAGAAATGAATGTTTGTTATATAGTATGCGCACTTGACTGTAAGCTCACCTTTGTTCCAGATAAACAGGATTACGTTATCGGAGCAGACAGAGGCTATTTAAACCTTCTTAAAAATGATATAGACCCAGATTGCGTAATTGGCGATTTTGATTCATATACCGACAAAATAAAATGCGACAACGTAATAAGATATCCTGTCAAAAAGGATTTTACAGATTCTGCACTAGCAATAGAGCATGCAATATCCAAGGGCTTTCGCAAAATTTTTGTATATGGCGCAATAGGCGGATACCTTGACCACACAATTGCTAATTTAGCAATTCTTGCTGATTTTACACAAAGAGGGATTGAAATAGCATTTGTTTACGCCGATCAGGTTATTTTTGGACTATCTAATTCAAAAATAAGCTTTGATAAGGATGCAAAGGGAAGAATTTCAGTCTTTTCGTTTAAAGATAAGGCAGAGGGTGTTTACGAAAAGGGTCTTTTATATGAGCTTAAAAATGCAACCCTACAAAACAACATTCCACTTGGTGTAAGTAATGAGTTTATCGGTAAAAAATCCGAAATTTCAGTAAGTAACGGAGTGCTTTTAATTCATACATCAAAAGAAAATTACATAAATCACTTGACAAAAGAATGATTTAGTGATAGAATTACCACATCGCACAATTAAATATTCAGGGGTGCTTTTTGGCTGAGATGGATATTTCCAAACCCTTTAACCTGATACGGATAATGCCGGCGTAGGAAGATAATATTGATTCTTTAAAATATTGTTACCGCATGGATATTTCCTGTGCGGTAAATTTTATTTTAAGGAGGTTTTCTTATGGAAGAAAACAAAAGCTTATCTACTCCTGTAAAGAGTAGAGTTTTATCAACCACAAAAACGCTTTGCGAATGTGCAATTTTACTTGCAATGTCAATCGCACTCAGCTTTTTTGCAATCAATCCAGGTACATTTGGAGGCTCAATTACTCCTGCAAGTATGCTACCAATTCTATTTGTAGGATTAAGACATGGACACAAATGGGGCTTTGGTACAGCATTTGTATATTCTGTATTTCAGCTTCTTACAGGACTTAGCTATTTTTCATACATTAAAGGCTTTGGTCCTTACGTTATCTGCTTGCTATTTGATTTTATTCTAGCATTTACTATGCTTGGAATATCCTCATTTGCAAAGCCTAAGAAAGCTGAAGGTGGAGAATATAAAATCAATCTTGTTAAAATCTTTGGATTTATGACACTTGCAATGGTTGCAAGATTTGTGTGCCATTTTATTTCAGGTGTTACTATTTGGAGAAGCTATGATGTTTATAACAATCCATGGCTATATTCATTAGTCTATAACATTGTTTATATGCTTCCAGATATGCTAATTGCCCTTGGAGTTGGTGCAATCTTGCTTTCTACAAAAAAGCTAAGAGATTTTATTCTTATAAAATAATTATCAGCCACACATTTTTTGTGTGGCTTTTTCATTGACATATAAGAAAGTATATAGTAAAATTAAAGTATAAATACTTTAAGGAGACGTAGTATGGAACTTCTAGCTGAATATAAATATGACGGCATATATCATATTGAATTTAAGTTTAAAGACAAAAAATGTATTGCTATTATGAACGAGGATAAGAGTAAAAGAAACGGAAAAACCGTATTAAAAACCGAATATTTTGGAGCATTTCCTGAGCTTCAAAATGAAATGGTAAAAAGAGGCTATACTCTTATATTTATTGAAAACAAAAATCGTTGGGGAACTCCTGACCAAATAGAGGACCAATATGAATTTATAGCCTATGCATCAAAGGAGCTTGGAATTTCAAGCAAGGTAATAACAATTGGTATGAGCTGTGGAGGGATGATGTCAGTAATTTTAGCCGCAAAGCACCCAGATTGCATTGACGCACTTTACATAGATGCCCCGGTTATGAATTTTCTTAGCTGTCCTGCAAATTTAGGAAACGCGCCAGACGTTTATGAGGGAATGTGGGTCGAATTTGAAAATGCATGGAAAATGTCAAAAATTGACTTGCTTACATTTAGAGGACACCCAATTGATTATCTTGATAAGCTAGTAGAAAATAAAATAAGAATTTATATGGCATATGGTGATAGTGACAAAACCGTGCCATATATTGAAAACGGAATTGCTCTTGAAAGAAAATATAAGGAATCTGGGCTTGAGCACTTGCTTTATATTGATAAAAAGGTTGGCATTGACCATCACCCACACGGACCAAGTGATATAGACCTTGCAATAAAATATCTTGAAAACAAATAATTAAGGCTAAATTTGGTAAAATTCACTTGATTTTAGCATAATTTAATATTATAATAAAATTGTTAAATATTTTTCTTAGAAAAGAGGAAATTAAAATGGCAGAAAACAGACTCATCGGAGATTACCCAGTAATTGGTATTCGTCCTACAATTGATGGCAGACGTGGACCACTTAAGGTAAGAGAATCTCTTGAAACACAAACAATGAATATGGCAAAGGCAGCAGCAAAGCTATTTGAGGAAAATCTTAGATACTCAAATGGTGAGCCTGTAAAGGTTGTTATTGCTGACACTACTATCGGTAGAGTAGCGGAGGCAGCCGCTTGCGCTTCAAAATTTAAAAAAGAGGGTGTTGACATCACTCTAACCGTAACTCCATGCTGGTGCTATGGCTCAGAAACAATGGATATGGACCCAATGACAATAAAGGGTGTTTGGGGCTTTAACGGAACAGAAAGACCTGGTGCTGTATATCTTGCAGCAGTTCTTGCTTCCCATGCACAAAAGGGCTTACCTGCATTCGGCATTTACGGACACGACGTTCAGGATGCAACAGATACATCAATTCCTGCTGATGTTCAAGAAAAGCTACTTCGCTTTGGTCGTGCTGCTGTTGCCGCTGCAACAATGAGAGGAAAATCATACCTACAAATTGGTTCAATTTGTATGGGTATCGGTGGCTCAATCATAGATAGTGCATTTATCGAGGAATACCTTGGAATGAGAGTTGAATCCGTTGACGAGGTTGAAATCATCAGACGTATGACAGAGGGTATTTATGATGAGGCTGAATACAAAAAGGCACTTGCTTGGGCAAAGGAGCATTGTATTGAGGGCTTTGACAAAAACCCTGAAAATATGCAAAGAACAAGAGAGCAAAAGGATGCAGACTGGGAATTTGTTGTTAAAATGATGTGTATTATTAAGGACCTAATGAACGGCAACAAAAATCTACCCAAGGGATGCGAAGAGGAAATGGTAGGTCATAATGCAATCGCAGCTGGCTTCCAGGGACAAAGACAATGGACCGACTTCTATCCAAACTGTGACTTCCCAGAGGCAATGCTTAATACATCCTTTGACTGGAACGGTGCAAGAGAGCCATATGTTCTTGCAACAGAAAATGACGTTTTAAACGGACTTGGAATGCTATTTATGAAGCTCCTTACAAATAGACCTCAAATGTTTGCTGACGTAAGAACCTACTGGAGCCCAGAGGCTGTAAAGAAGGCAACAGGATACGATGTTGAGGGTGTTGCAAAGGAGGCGGGTGGATTTATTCACCTTATCAACTCTGGCGCATGCTGTCTTGATGCAAATGGCGGTGCCAAGGACGAAAACGGTAACGCGGTTATGAAGCCTTGGTATGAGGTTACAAAGGAAGACCAAGATAATATTATGAAGAATACAACATGGAACTATGCTGACCTTGGTTATTTCCGTGGTGGTGGATATTCTTCAAGATTTGAAACAAAGGATCAAATGCCTGCAACAATGATTAGACTAAATCTTGTAAAGGGACTTGGACCAGTTCTTCAAATTGCAGAGGGCTGGACAGTTGGTCTCCCAGAGAATGTATCAGACACACTTTGGAAGAGAACAGACTATACATGGCCATGCACTTGGTTTGCTCCAAGAGTAACAGGTGAGGGAGCATTTAAAACTGCATATGATGTAATGAATAACTGGGGTGCCAACCACGGTGCTATCAGCTATGGTCATATCGGTGCAGACCTTATCACGCTTTGCTCAAT
>JAZQHJ010000170.1:0-6914 GCA_045540515.1 Eubacteriales bacterium | reverse complement strand
AAGCATATTTTCTATAAAAATACCATAACCTTGTGTGGGATCATTGATCAAAACATGAGTTATTGCACCTACAATTCGACCATTTTGAATTATTGGACTGCCACTCATTCCTTGAACAATTCCACCTGTTCTTTCAAGAAGCTCCTTGTCGGTAACCTTTACCTTGAAGCTTTTTGGACCTGTACTGTTAATATCAATGTCAGAAATTGTAATAGAATATTTTTTTGGCTTTGAATTATCAAGAGTGCACCAAATATAAGCCTCACCCTCTTTTAATTCCTTTTTAGGACAAATTTTCATTTTTCCCTCAGGAGATGTATAGGTACCGTTTGACAAAACACCGAATACTCCCTGTGAGGTGTTAGTTATTAAGGATCCAAGCTTTTTTGCGTTAAAATTTCCTTTTAATTCACCAGCATTGCCAGCTCTACCTTTTATTACACCATTGATGCTTACATCTAAAACGGTACCCTTTGAAAAGGAAACAAGATCACCTGTTAATGAGCTACAAATTCCATGTCCAAGTCCACCAAAGGAGCCATTTTCTGGATTTATAAAGGTAACTGTTCCAATTCCAGCCGTTGAATCCTTGACCCATATTCCGGTCTTATAAGCACCATCATCCTTGGAAAACTCTGGAATAACTTTATAATTAAATTCCTTTCCGTCACGTATAACTGTAATTTTGATTGCTTCATTTCCAAGCCTGTTAACTATTCTTGAAAAATCCTCAATAGAGTTAATTTCTTTGTCGTTAACCTTGATAATTAAATCACCAATTTTTAATCCAGCCTTGATTGCTGGAGCATTACTTGATGCAAATTTAACAATGCATAGCCCTTTAGTTGTCATTTTTACTCCAAAAGGCATTCCTCCAGGATAAAGCTCAGCTTCTTCTAAATTTACTTCATTGATTTTATTTAAATTGTATTTATAATCAATGCCATATGCTGAAATACTAAGAATAAAAGCAAGAGATAAAAAGAGAAGAATTGATAATATTTTTGTAATTTTTTTCATTTTTAAGCCCTTTCTTTGTTGTTCAATATTAATTTGTGATTTTAAAGCAAATTTATTACTAACAAAATTATAAGGCTTAGAAATTTTATTCCAAAATTATTTTAGATCTCTTACTTGACTTTATTCTTTAAAAGTTATATAATTAAAAAACGTTACGTTTAATAATTTTACTAGGAGATAATTATGATTTTTGATGAAAAAGACTATTTAGAACTTGAATCACAGGCAGAAGCACCAATAATTGCCCTAGCAAGCTTACTTTGCAAGATTTATGAAGAGAATTTTGCAATCGATACAGATGACAAATTTTTAAATCAAAGAGCAACAAGATTCATTTTGGCAATTTTATCCAAAAAAGAGGGATTGAATCAGCACGAGCTAACAAAGATTTCTCATTTAAAGGGTGCTACAATCAGTATAGCTTTATCAAATCTTGAAAAAAACGATATTATATATAGAGTTCCCGATAAATATGACCACCGTTCATTTAAGGTTTATCTAACACCAAAGGGAGCAGATATAAATAGAACAAGAATGGATATTGTGCATAATATGGAAATGCTTGGAAAAAAGAATACTTCTTCACGAGAGCTTAATAATGCCATATATGTTCTTAAAAATTACATAGAAAACTTACTTGATAAAAAAGAAATGGAGCAAAAATAATTTGCTCCATTTTGTTTTATTCGCCTTCTTTATTTAAGTGCTCAAGCCAAATTATACCAAGGTCAAGAGCATCATAAAGTCCATTTTTAAAGGCTTGCTTTCCAGAAACGATTTTATTTCTATTTTCTGTGTGGCAAATTTGAACCATAATCATATCAGGCTCGCCATTTTCCTTTTTACTTAAAATGTTTAATACTAGCAAATATTTATCATTAAGGTCGCCGTAATAAATCGTGTCGCCATCTCTTACAAGAGGAAGACCCTTATACACTACGTATTGGTTTTTATTTAACTCCATTTTTGTTCCACCTTTCAAAACTATTTTTTATATCTTACTATAAAATAATAATTTTGTCAAGGAGTACAGGATTTAATTTTTTTCTATAATTTTGAGATTGGTTGGTAAAATACCACTTTGCTCATAAACTATCTCATTGATTTGAGCAACCTCACTTGCTAGAAGACCGTCACTCTTTACAATTATTGTTGCTTGACCGTTACTTATAACAGCAATACATTCCTCGATTCCTTTAGCCTCAATTAGAGTTTCAATATTGGCTTCATCCTCAATATCCTTAGCGATTTGAGCAATGTCTGACAATGCTGATTCAACAGCCTCTGGAAGAGCAGCATCATTTTCAGAAACACTCTTCAAAACCTCAAGGGCCTCGTCTCTTGCTTGCTTACGTGAAAGAATAGTTTGTGCAAAATAATCTGATGCATTTTCGTCATTATCTAAAACGTCATTGATGTCAGTATTATCAAGGTCGATATCAACGTCTTGTGATGGCTCATCTGTGATTTTGTTATTGATTATGTAATTTACGCCAATTGCAGTACCTATAAGCAAAACAGCACAAATAATAATCCAATTTTTTGAGCCCACCTTCTTAAAAAAGCTTACAAATTTGTTTGGTTTTTTCTCTGTGTTCATAATTTTCTCCTATAATTTTGTTTACACTATATTTGTATTTTTAATATATGATAAATATGCTAGTCTATTTCAACAATTTTAATTCTATTTGATGAAATTCCGAGATAACTACTAATTAATTCAGTAATTTTCATTCTAACAATGTCATCATTTCCATTTGTACACGCAATAGCAACACCTCTGACAACAGGAAATATTTCGGTAATTTCAACAAGCTCTCCATTTGAGGTAATAATATAATCGTAGCTTGAATTATTTTGAGCATATACCTGTTCATAAGAGCAGTCAAGTGTAAGAATAACCTTTACCTTGTTTATTCCTTCAACCTCCTTTAAAAAGCCCTCGATTTTCTTTTCAAGCTCTTTTGTATATGTAGTAGCAGAGAATTCTGCTTCTTTTTTACTTTTAAAGCTAATTGAGCTAAAAATTATCAATAAGACTCCAATAATTGCAAAGGATATAATTATAATTTTTCCTTTATGTCTTTTAATCATATTATTTTCTTATTACAACAATATTTCCTCCCATTATATTTTCTAAATAGCTTTTAACAGTGTCAACATCATTCCAGGATGCTTTTCCTGTTAAAGTTACTGTGATTTTTTTAATGCTAACAGCTTCAATGCTTGTAGTATCAGCTTCGAGGTCAATTATAACATCATTTTCATTAAATCCAAATTTATTTATTATGGAGCCTTTTATACCAGCCTCTATGCTTTCAATTCCTGCGTTTATAATTAAATTATTTGAGTTATCAATAATATCTTGACTGGCAAAGCTGTCAAAAAAATCATTTACTTTAACCTTTAATGATGATATGTTGCTAATAAAAGCAAAAATTGGAGAAAGTAAGCAAATTACTGCAATTATTCCAATAAAATAGTTAACAATTCCTTTAATTTCTTTAAAGCTTGATACAAGATTACATATAAGACCGCCAACAATAGAAATGGTGATAAGAGAGGTAATATATGCTGACATTACACACCTCCAAGAACCGATGACCTTATAAAAATCGTAAGTGAAAATATAAATAGAACACAGGTACAGCAAATAAGCGCAATCAAGAACCCACAAATGGATTCGCCTTCATTTATTACTGCAACCTCATTTGTGCATCCTAAAGCCCTTGCAATTCCACTAGACAAGCTAAAAACAAGTCGATTTAGTAGTAGAGATATTAAAATAGGTAAGGCAATTAAAACAATAATTATAATTCCAAGTGCACCACATGAATTTTTAATGTATGATATGCTTGATGTAAGCGTTCGTAAAGCGTCATTTACAGATGAGCCTACTACTGGAATGAAATTACTGATAGCAAATTTTGCAGTTTTTATAGAAATTGAATCTGCACTTTGAGATAGAATATTTTTAGTTGATAAAACAAACATAAAAATAGACATAATAAACACTGTTATTCCTGTAAAAGCATTTTTTAATGTCTTTGAGAAGCCATCAAAGCACAGTTGATTGCCAAAAGATTTGATAACAGAAAAGCAAATTGAAATTTCTACAACAGGTAGCATACAGGCTACTAAAAAATCTTCAATTAAAGCTATAAAAAGAATAATTGATGTATTATTTACAGCACCGCTTGAAATGCTTCCACTCATTATATACATAGTGGCCATTACAGGAGCTAATGATTTCATAGCTCCGCATAGACCAAACACATATTCCTTAACATTACTAGTAAGACTTGTACAAATTGAAAATATTGTGAAGCACACGCAAAGAGCACTTGCAAGAGAAAAGGAGCTTTTTACAAGGTCAGACGACATTGAATTGCTTAGCATATTAAAAATTGATGCAATTAAAATAATTACAATTATTGAAGCAAAAGACTTTGTAGCCGAATTGAGACCTAAAAATAAAAAATCAACTAAAATATCAATCATAGAGGCTTCGCTAAAATCCGATGATAGCAAAGTCGAAAAGTCCCCCTTCCAGACGTTTTCAGGAAGGTAATCAACTATTTCCTTCGGCAAGGATTCCTTTAATGCTAAAAGCTCATCTGAAATTGACTCGCTTATCTCGTAATAAGGCTCTTTACAATATGAGGATAAGGAAAATAAAAATACAAGCAAAAATATAAAAATAAATACAAATATTTTTTTCATTTTAGCATATCCTTACACATTTCAAAAAGACTTGTAATAAGAGGCATTGTCATAATAAGTATCTGTGCTTTTCCAAACAGCTCAACCTTAGTTGCGATTGCATCCTCACCTGCATTCCTTGCAACATCAATAGTTAACTGTAAAATGATGGACACGCCTAAGATCTTTATAAGCAAGGGAATATAATTATAAGCAATAGTGCCTCTGGTTATCTCTTCAATATATGTAATAATCGGCAAAAATAAAGAGAAGGAAAAAAGCATAATAATTACACCAATGCCCAGCCTTACAAAAAGGGAAAATTCACTTTTTATGCTTTTGAAAACAGCACATAATACAACTCCGCATATAGCAAGTCCACAAATTTTAAAATCTGTCATTTTTAAAACCCAAAAATACGTGAAAGAGAAGCAAAAAAGCTTTCTAGCTCCGTTACAATTAAAATCATAACTATGATAATTCCTGCAATTGAAAGCATAGTTGCTTGCTCATCACGACCACTTTTTGAAAGAATCTGACAGGCAACCGAAACCAATATTCCAATACCTGTTATTTTCAAAATCAATGATATATCCATTTTTTCTCCTACACTAGTAAAATAACAGCACTAAATCCAATAAAAAGGGATAAAGAGCGATAAACCTTAGCTTTTTTACTAAATTCCAGCTTCATTTTTTCAATGCAGGCACTAAGAATTTTGCTTGTATAATCGCAAATAGAAATCTGCTCCTTTTTATATCCTTTACCAATAGTTTTAAGTAAGGAATAAACATCCTTTCTTACACTTGAATCAACCCATGATAGGTCTGAAAGCTCCTTTTTTTCTAATATGTCCTTGATAAATTCGTTAGTAGCTTGAAAATCCTTTAAAATCTCAAAAATAGGCTTTTCAAAATAATCAATTTGCGATTTTATATGTAAAATAAGCTCATTTAATGCAGTGTGATTCTTAATTTTTTGCTTTAAGCCATTTTCATAGAAAAAAGAAGCAGATATCGAAGCGCAGATAATTAAAATTGCACCTAGTAGCTTCATTTTAATTTTGTTAACTTAAATTTATATCTTTTTTCACCATATTCACGGCTAACTCCCAAAGCATAATCAAAAACTCCATTATCAAATAAGCCTTGGAGTATGCCTTTTTCCATTAATTCCTCAAAGCTACTTGCATGAGCAGTAGCAATTAGCTTAACTCCTGAATTTACGGAATTTAATACATCGTTTGCTTCTTCAATAGATGATATTTCATCACAAACAATCAGCTGTGGAGTCATGCTTTTTGTCGCAAGCTCAATTGCAGTTCCCTTTGGATACGAAATAAATATATCAGCATTGATTTTTTCTTCAATTGATGCAGTTATTTCATCTCTTGAATCAATAACAGCATATCTAATTGGTGGATAAGCATACGAAAGCTTATAAATCAAATCTCTTAAAATAGTTGTTTTTCCAACTCCAGGTGCAGAGTATATAATAACTGAGCTAAAAAAGCCGTTATCCTTTAAAATATTGTATAAATAGCTTGAAGCGTTTTGAATATGCTGTGGAATTCTGATATTTATTGATGTTATATCACTAACTCCGCAAATTTCACCATTTTCCAAGCATGCCTTACCACAAATTCCGGCTCGTACACCCTTACCAACGCTTATATATCCATCTTTAATTGTTCTAAAATGCGCATATATAGAGCCACTGCATAAAGAATCAATACAGCTATCAATAATGTCTTCCGAAACATAGATATCTGTAAGAATATTTAATGAATCAGCGATAAGCATAATATTAGAATTTCTATGAATTCTTATTTCATTTATAGATTTAAATCTATGGTGCTCTAAAAAGTCACTAATTTCATTTTTCAACCTTAAAGGAAGCTTATTTAGAACAAATAAAAGTGTTTTGTCTAGCTCTTCTTTGTAAATAATATTGTATTTCATAAAAATCTCCTTAACTTGTCCGTTTTGTAGTATCATATTCATTTGAAATTTTTTTAGAACAAAAAAAGCAAGGAAATCCTTGCTTAATTTTTTTGCTCGGGCATATAAAGAGTGTGCATAAAGCCCTTTGAATCGGCAGAGCATATATCTCCTGCAATAACCTTGCCTCTATAAACAATTATATTTGCATATACCGTACCCTCGTACCCATCATAATTCGTTACCTTGTAG
>JAZQHJ010000169.1:0-7685 GCA_045540515.1 Eubacteriales bacterium | reverse complement strand
AATAGCAATAGGACAGACACCAAATCCGCTTATAAAACAAACAACACCGGATTTGAAAACTCAAAGCTGGGGCGGTATAATAGCCGATGAAACGGGTGCAACCTCAATCCCCGGAGTATTCGCAGGCGGTGACGCAGTAAGCGGAGCGGCAACAGTAATTCTTGCAATGGGTGCAGGTAAAACCGCAGCCAAGGCAATTGATGAATACCTTTCACAAAAGCAATAAAACCAACCATTTAAAGATACATTCAAAAAAACAAAAATGCCGACACGTGTCGGCATTTTTTAATTATTTAAAAATTTCAAGAGCCTTGCTTGTAATGTCAGGATTTGGCTCAAAGCACAGCCTTTTATTTGCATTTTTGCTCATATAAGCATTTCTTTCAGCCTCTGTATCGCACTTGCCCGTTGCTTCAAGATATTCCTCATATCCATTTTCAAGCTCATTCATATAGCTTATTGCATCATTTGAATAAAGTAAATCAGTGTGCCCCTTGTCATTATATAACAAAAAGCTAAACCTTTCTTCATTAGAAAGCTTGTTGTAAAATAAGTCATAGCCGTACCGTGTTGGCACTGTATTGTCATCACTGCTGTGTACAATTAGCACCCTTGCATTGCTTTTCAAAAAGCCATCAAGAGAGGTCAATTTCGCATACTCCCCTCCGAATTTTACATTTTCATAAAAGGAAACGCTAGGGATTCCAAGCTTTGCAAACACACCAACCTTGGACTCTGCCTGATGCATAAGCAAATTGTCGGATTTATTGAATCCCGCAACAATCACAGCACCCTTAACATCCTTGTGCAAATTCAAAACAGCGCCACAGGAATAAGCACCCCAACTATGACCAAATAAGTAAATGGGCAAATTTTTATACTCGTCAAGCGACTTTACGTGTCTTAGTGCATAGTCAAGGTCAATAACTCCCTGTGGAAGTCCCTCAACAGTTTTAGACTCACTGTTGCCATTTCCGGTTACATCGTAAGAAAAAACCAAATATCCATTCGAGGTAAAAAAGTCAATATATGGGATGAACATATTGTGCCCACCACAGCCAAGACCGTGTGCCACAACTACAACGCCCTTAATTACTTGATTGACTTTTGAATATTTATAGCCTGCAAGCAGTGTATCATCACAATTTTTAAAATCACTCCTTGCCATTTCAAGCCCATAGTCGGCATAGGAAAGCTCCATCCACTCCTCATTTGTAGTGGTGGATGCAAAAATTGCCTCATATACGGCTGAGACCAAAAGTGGCTCAAAAACCAAAGGCACTGCCACAAAGGAGCACAGGGCAGACACCAAAAGAGGCTTAAATCTTTTCTTTTTCATAGTACACTCCAAAAGTATTATCTACATAATATTTTACCAAAAAAACAATTCAAATGCAATAGAAATAAAAAACTTAAAAAATTGCAAAAAAGGTATTGACAAATCAAAATTGATTTAGTATAATAGTCAAGCAAGGTAAAAACCACGCAAAATATGCGAGAGTGGCGGAATCGGCAGACGCGCACGTTTGAGGGGCGTGTGGGCAACCGTACGGGTTCAAGTCCCGTTTCTCGCACCAAGGCACTTTTTAAAGGTGCCTTTTTTCTTTTTTCTGACAATAATATATATTATATATCTTGAATATTTTTTTCTTTTGTGCTAAAATTATATGGAATATGCAATAGCAGTATTTTATAAAGGAGAATAAAATGGGCTTTGTAAGTATAGAGGAGACTAAAAAGCAAAGACTCTTTATAGATAACGTACAAAAAATAATAAAAGGCAAGGGCTTTAAGGCTTGTGTTTTCACTCTTGGCTGTCAGCAAAATGAGGCAGATAGTGAAAGAATGAGAGGAATCCTTTCAGAGCTTGGCTATGAAATTACCTATAAGGAGGACGAGGCTGATTTACTACTTGTAAACACCTGCGCAATTCGTGAGCATGCTGAAAAGCGTGCGCTTTCAATTGTTGGTCGCTACAAGCATTATAAAACAAAAAACCCCGACCTTGTAATAGGTGTTTGTGGCTGTATGACTGCGCAGGAGCACAGGGCAGAGCAATTTAAGCATTCATACCACTATGTTGATTTTGTATTTGGCACAGGTGCTATGCATCGCCTACCAGAATTTGTATTCAATGCCTTAAATAAGGGTAAAAGATATTTTGATAAGGACGAGGAGCAACCCAAAATTGCCGAGGGACTTCCTGTGGTAAGAGAAAGCTCCTACAAGGCTTGGGTTAGCATTATGTACGGCTGTAATAACTTTTGTACATATTGTATCGTGCCATACGTAAGAGGTAGGGAAAGAAGCCGTAAAATGGACGATATTCTTGCTGAGGTAAATGACCTTGTGAAAAATGGCTATCGTGATATTACCTTGCTTGGACAAAATGTTAATTCCTATGGTAAGGACCTTGATGGCAAGCCCACAATTGCCGACCTACTAAACGAAATTGCAAAAATCGAGGGCGATTTTATAATTCACCTTATGACATCCCATCCAAAGGATGCATCAAGCGAAATGATAAGGGCTCACAAGTCAAATCCACATAGTGCAAATTGCTTCCATTTACCACTTCAAAGTGGCTCAAATGAAATCCTTAAAAGGATGAACAGGCACTACGACATTGAAAGGTATCTTTCAATAATTGATGAGCTTAAAGACGGCAACGAGGACATAGTTTTAACAACTGATATAATAGTTGGCTTTCCTGGAGAAACGGATGAGGATTTTGAGAAAACAATCGAAATTCTAAAAAAGGTTAAATACGATACAATATTCAGCTTTATCTACTCACGTCGCAAGGGAACACCTGCATACGATATGCCAAATCAGGTGCCAGAGGAAATTCAGCACCAAAGATATGACCGTCTTTGTCAGGTGCAAAATGAAATCACCTACGAGAAAAATCAAAAATATGTCGGCAAGACAGTAAGAGTGCTTGTTGACGGAAAAAGCAAAAGTAACGAAAGCGTATATACCTCACGCACAAGTGGGGGAAAAATAGTTCACTTTGAGGCAAATAAGGATTATACGTCAGAGTTTATTTACGTTAAAATCACACGTGCAGATACCTTTGCTCTGTTCGGTGAAATAGATAAATAATTTAAAGGAGATATAATTATGGAAATTATGAAGCTTGCAGAACAGCTTGGACAAGCTATTAAGGCAGACCCAAGAGTTGCAAAAATGAATGAGGCAAAAGAGGCATACGACAAGGATGAGGCTCTTCAAGGTCTTATGTTTGAGTACAATATGCAACAGGTTGCACTTGGTGAGGAATACAAGAAGGAAAGCCCTGATAAGAGTGTAATTGAGGCAATTGAAAAAAGACTTGATGAAATTGTATCAGCAGTAACAAGCAACCCACTCTTTATCGCACTTAATGCAGCCGAGGAGGAGGTTAATGCTCTTATGCAAGAGGTTAATGCCGAAATCACCTTCCAAATCACAGGTCAGCGCCCATGCTCACATGATTGCTCATCATGTGGCTCAGACTGTGGACATCATCACTAATCAATAAATTCAAGGCAGGTAAATCAATATGACACAAATGATGCTTCAATATCTCGAGATAAAGAAAGAATATAAGGATTTTATATTGTTTTACCGTCTTGGAGATTTTTACGAAATGTTCTTTGAGGATGCAATAATTGCATCAAGAGAGCTTGAGCTAACACTTACAGGCAGAGATTGTGGAGAGGCGGAGCGTGCACCAATGTGTGGCGTTCCCTACCACAGCGCCGAGGGCTATATTGGCAGACTTATTGCAAAGGGATACAAGGTTGCCATCTGTGAGCAAATGGAGGACCCAAGCGAAACAAAGGGCATTGTAAGAAGAGAGGTAGTAAGAGAAATTACACCTGGCACCGTTGTTGAAAGCACTCTTCTTAATGAAACAAAAAATAATTATCTTAGCACCCTTTATTTTTCAGGAAATGAGGTTGGTGCTTGCTTTGTTGACGTTTCAACGGGCGAAATACTTGCAACTACAATCGAAAACGATGTAAACAAGGTATTAAACGAGCTTGGTACATATTCACCAAGAGAAATTATAACAAACCTACCAAAATCACAGGGCGAATTTCTTGAAGGCTTTGCAAAGGCAAGGCTAAGTGCTCTTTGTGATTTTGAAAAAACAGACCTATTTGAATATTCAAGTGCTCTTACAAAAGCACAAATCCAATTTGGAAAAGCATTTATAGAAAGCTATTCCAATGAAAGAAATATGATTTGTGCAATCGGAGCTATTCTTGAATACGTTTCAAAAACACAAAAAACAGATATATCCTACATAAATCAGCTGAATGTTTATTCAAACGGACAATATCTTGAAATGGACCTAAACACACGCAGAAACCTTGAGCTTTGTGAAACAATGCGTTCAAAGGAAAAGCGTGGCTCACTATACTGGGTGCTTGATAAAACCAAGACCTCAATGGGTGCAAGAATGCTAAGACATTTTGTTGAGCATCCATTACTGGACGTTCAAAAAATTATGGCAAGACAGGGCGCAGTTGGTGAGCTTGCGTCAAATATGATGCTAAGAGAGGAAATTATCGAGCTACTTAAAAACGTGCTTGACCTTGAAAGGCTAATGACCAAGGTCGTATATGGCACAGCTAACGGTAAGGACCTAAGAGCAATTGCATCAACGATTCGTGTAATTCCTGAAATTAAGGAGCTTTTAAAGGAAGCAAGTGCCAAGGAGCTATGTAGCATAAGAGAAAGCATGGACTCCCTTGATGACATCTTTGCCCTTATTGACAATACAATAGTGGAGCTACCACCATTCTCAATTCGTGAGGGTGGAATTATTAAGGACGGCGTGGTCAAGGAGGTTGACTACCTTCGTGGCGTAATGCGTGACGGCAAGAGCTGGATTTCCAAAATTGAGGAGCAGGAAAGAGAAAGCACAGGAATTAAAACACTTAAAATTGGCTATAACCGAGTATTTGGATACTATATAGAGGTAACAAAATCCTTTGTATCACAGGTGCCTGACAGATATATAAGAAAGCAAACCCTTTCAAATTGCGAAAGATACATAACAGAGGAGCTTAAAAATATGGAGGCAACCGTGCTTGGTGCGTCCGATAAGCTTTGCAATTTGGAATATGAGATTTTTGTAAACATAAGAAACAAAATCGAAGAGAATTTAAGAAGAATTCAAGAAACTGCAAGCACACTTGCAAGGCTTGACGTATATACGTCACTTGCACAGGTTGCAGTAAAGAACAACTATGTTTGTCCTGAGGTTGATTACAGCGATGTAATTGACATTAAGGACGGCCGTCATCCTGTTGTTGAGCAATACGTTAAGGATAGCTATTTTGTTCCAAACGATACCTACCTTAATACCACAACTGACCGACTTGCTCTTATCACAGGACCAAATATGGCTGGTAAATCAACCTATATGCGTCAAAGCGCACTCATTGTACTAATGGCACAAATAGGCTCATTTGTTCCAGCAAAAAAAGCAAAAATAGGCATTGTTGACAAGCTATTTACAAGAGTTGGCGCATCGGACGACCTGGCCTCGGGACAGTCAACCTTTATGCTTGAAATGACCGAGGTTGCATATATTCTTGCAAACGCAACAAAAAAGAGCTTTATCATTTATGATGAAATAGGCAGAGGAACCTCAACCTATGACGGAATGAGCATTGCAAAGGCTATTGCAGAATATACAGCAAGCAAGAAAATCGGTGCAAAGGCAATGTTTGCAACACACTACCACGAGCTTACCTCAATGGAAAATGAGATAAGTGGAGTGGTAAACTATAATATCGCCGCTAAAAAGCGTGGAGAGGATATTATTTTCCTTCGTAAAATCGTAAAAGGACCAACTGATGACAGCTATGGAATTGAGGTTGCCAAGCTTGCAGGAGTTCCAAACGAGGTAGTAAAAAGAGCAAGGGTAATACTTGCAGAAATGCTTCAAGGCAAGGGAAAGGAAAGCACGGCCGTATCATATCAAGCACCTGTTCAGGAAATGTCAATTGAGGATATGGCAATATATGAGGCAGCGGACAGAATTAAAAAGGTTGACCTAAATACCCTTACACCAATAGAGGCAATGAATTTTATATTTGAGCTTAAAAAGCTATTTAACAATTAAAGGAGAGGGAAATGGGAAGGATTAATGTACTTGGCTTTGATATAGCAAACCTAATAGCCGCAGGCGAGGTCGTTGATCGTCCCGCATCTGTTGTTAAGGAGCTACTTGAAAATGCAATCGACTCCGGTGCAAAAAGAATAACCGTTGAAATAAAAAACGGTGGCACAAGCTTTATACGAATTGCAGACGATGGCTGTGGTATGGAATTTGATGACCTTCCAACAGCAATTCTTCGTCACGCAACCAGTAAAATTAAGGATGCAAGTGACCTTGATAGTATAATGACGCTTGGATTTAGAGGCGAGGCTCTTGCCGCAATTGCATCTGTTTCAAGGCTAAGAATAATGAGCAAGCAAAAGGGACAGGAAATGGGCTCAATGCTTGAAGCGCACGCAGGACAGGTAATTACGCATATTCAAGCGGGATGCCTTGAAGGAACTACCGTAATTGTTGAGGACTTATTCTACAACGTCCCTGCACGAAAGAAGTTTTTAAAAAGAGACGCTTATGAAACTGCACAGGTTAATTCAGTGGTTGAAAAGGTTGCAATGTCACGTCCTGACATAAGCTTTAAATACATTGTTGACTCAGAAATTAAATATATGACCACAGGGGACGGAAGCTCCCTAAACACAATTTATGCAATTCTTGGCAGAGAGTTTGCAAAGAAATCCATAAAGGTTCAGCGCAGTGAGGGCGGAATAAGTGTAGAGGGATTTATTTCAACACCTGAGCTTGTACGTGGAAATCGTAATCTTGAAACCTTTTACGTAAACTCACGTTACATAAGAAGTGGAATTATGGCAAAGGCACTTGAACAGGCATACGTGTCCTATATACCACAGGACAAGTTCCCATTCTGTGTTTTGAACGTAATAATTGCACCAAATCTTGTTGACGTCAACGTTCATCCTGCAAAGCTTGAAGTAAAGTTTTCAAATGAACAGCTGATTTTTGATTCAATATACTATGCAGTAAGAACAGCGCTTGAAAACAGTATTCAAAGACCAACCTTATATAATGAAACGAGCCAAGGTGTAGCAAACGAGCCGTTTAAGGCGCAGGACAAGGAAGCGCCAAAGCCGGAAGCAATTGTTTTTGATACCAAGGGAAACGTCGGTATATTAAATAAGGACAAAACCATAAATTATAATATTGATGAGCCCACTAAGGAGGCTCAGAAGCCTGCTGAAAATACAGAGGATGATTTTGTACCAGACTTTTTAAAGAAGTACGATACCCCACCAAGCACAACCCTAAAAGCATCAAATGGTACGGAAAATACAGGGGGAGTGTACGAAAACGACTCATTTACAAGCGAAGAAATTGACAAAATGATTTTTGGTGAGCCTAAAAGCGACGAGCCAAAGGAAGCACCACAAGCCGAGCAAAGAACAATCAATAAAAAAATCGTGCCCGATTATAGAATAGTTGGCGAGGCATTTAATTGCTATGTAATAGTTGAGCTTGGCGACATTATGTATATGATTGACAAGCACGCAGCCCACGAAAGAATTATTTTTGAGGAAGTCGGATCGTAGCCATGTCGTTCTGTGAGCCA
>JAZQHJ010000168.1:0-7929 GCA_045540515.1 Eubacteriales bacterium | reverse complement strand
AGAGTGCAGGCTCCAACCCTGGCGGTGCTACTGGCTCATTTGTTGGCGTTGGTATGGGTATGGGCGCAGGTGGCGCTGTAATCGGCTCTGCAAACACAGTAAATCAGGCTCAACCACAGGCTCCCTCAACTGCATGGACCTGTCCTTGTGGTGCTTATGTAACAAATGGCAACTTCTGCTCCGTTTGTGGCAGTCCAAAGCCATCACCTGTAAATGCAAATGCTTGGACCTGCTCCTGTGGTGCTTCAAATACTGGAAACTTCTGCACAAGCTGTGGCGCAAAGAAGCCTGCTCCTGCAACTAGCTGGACCTGCTCCTGTGGTGCTACTAATAACGGAAACTTCTGCACAAGCTGTGGCGCAAAGAAGCCTACACAGCCAAGCACAAAAACCTGTCCAAAGTGTGGTAAGGTTTCACCTGATACAACAAAGTTCTGCCCTGACTGTGGCTCTCAGCTCTAAGCTAAAATCATTTTTCTGTGCAAGGCACAGCTTTCACTGTCACTAAAAGAAGGAGACAAAAATGTCAAATTCAACACTTATATACAAATGCCCGTGCTGTGATGCCGGCTTGATTTTCGACCCTGATTCTTCAACCTTTAAATGTGAGTTTTGCCTTTCCTCGTTTACCGAGCAGGAGCTTGACGAAACAAATGCAGGTCAAAGGGCAAACGAAATTCAAGAAAGCTCCGAGGAGTTTTGCTCACACGTAAACGAGTATCACTGCCCCTCGTGTGGAGCTGAAATTCTAACAGACGAATCAACCGCTGCCGACTTTTGCTACTACTGTCACAACCCTGTTGTGCTTGCAGGCAAGCTAAGTGGTCACTATGCCCCCTCAAAGATTATTCCTTTTAAATATTCAAGAGAAGAGGCAATGGCAAAATTTGAGAGCTTTGCCAAGAAAAGCTGGTTTGTTCCTAACGACTTTAAGAGTAAGGCTCATATTGAAAAAATTAAGGGCATATATTTCCCATTTTGGGTAACTGATGCAATTACCGACTCGCATATTGACGCATCCTGTACCAAGGTTCGTTCGTGGTACAGTGGGGATTATAAATACACCGAAACCTCATATTACAATGTCGCAAGACGTGGAAATCTTTACTTTGAGGATATTGTAAACTCTGCATATCTTGGCGCAGACAAGCAAATGCTTGAGGGCATTTTGCCATATCCTATGGATGCATATCTTGATTTTAATATGTCGTATCTTTCTGGCTTCAATGCCAAAAAGCGTGATATTGAAAGAGAGGATTTGAGTGAGTATTTCAAAAATCAGCTTTCCATTTATAGCAATTCTCTGCTTCGTTCAACAATAAATGGCTACACGACCACAAGCATTAAAAACGGTGGCTATAAGATTATAACAAGCCACTGGGATTATTCGCTTTTGCCTGTTTACGTTCTTACCTATAAAAACAAAAAGGGCAAGGTGTTTACCTATGCAATGAACGGCTACACAGGTAAAATTTACGGTCAGCGTCCTATTTCTGCAAAAAAGGTTGCCTTTGGCAGTATTCTTACAGGCTTCCTTGCAGGCTTACTTTCTTTCCTAGGAGGTCTGTTGATTTTCCTATGAAAAAATTATATTTAACAATTATTTTAATTTTCGTTTTCTCGCTTTGCCTTACTATTTGCATAAGCGCCTCATCCTATGGAGTTTATGATGAGCTTGATGCTCTTTCAGATTCAGAGGAAATTGAGGTTGAGAATGCGTTAAAAAAAGCAAGTGAAAAAACAGGCTTTGCCTTTTATGTGGGAATTATCCCAACAAATGCAGAGTATTATTCGTCCTTTAAGAGCAGATACTCACTATATGAAAGCGATATGGTTTTGCTTTTAATTGATGATTATTATGGTACTTACGGATACGTGATGCACCTTTTTGGTAATGCGGTTGATGAAATTACCGTGTCCGAGGAAAACAAAATTTTAGATAGTAGCTCCGTTTACGACTCTATAAAATACGGAAATATGGCAAGTGGAATTTGCTCCTTTGCAAATCAAGCATCAAGGGCTTGTGGCATTGAGTGGGGACCTGTAATTGCCATAACTGTTATTTCCTTCCTTGTGGCAGGTGGCATATTCCTTGCAATCGTAATTCCAAGATACAAAAGAAAGCAAAGAGGCACAGCATATCCATTTGACCAATTTACAAAGGTTGAGCTAACAAGCACAAGTGATACCTTTATGACAAAAACAATAACAAGACGCAGATATCGTTCATCATCAAGCTCCAGCAGTGGTAGCCGTAGTGGTGGCGGTGGTGGCTCTCGTTCTAGCTCAAGGAGATAGTATGAAAAAAATTTCATTTCTTTTAGTGTTGCTCCTTTCTCTTATGCTCCTTTCCTGTAATCAATCAAGCAATCAAGATAGCAGCGATTGCTCTGGCTCCATTGATACAGACACCTGCACCCCTGTCAACACCGACACAAGCACGGACACAGAGGCTAGTGCAAGGGTGAAGGGTGAGCCACAAGACGAGCTAAAAGCAACACAAGATGAGCAAGAAATAGCACAAGACGACCAGAACAAAACACAAAACAGCCAAAAACAAACACAGGGTGAGGAAAAAATGAACGATTTTGTTTTAAAGGGCAAGGTTTTGGGACTTAACTCACACCTTGAAATTGAGGTAATAGAAAGCGATTATGCTTTTGGCACGTACTGGGTTATTGTTCCAAGCAATATTCCTATTTTGGACCAAGACGGCAATGCAATTTCTCTTTCAAGCCTTGCTTGTGGGGATATTGTTAATATAACCTATAACGGTCAAACAATGCTCTCCCTCCCACCACAAATTGTGGCACTTAAAATCGTTGTGGCTTAATAAAAATTAAAAGGATGTCAGTTGACATCCTTTTTTATTTTCTATTTCTTAATCTTTCCAAAAATTCTACAAAATTTTCTGGCGCCTTGGCTTCAAAGTGCATTATTTCCTTTGTTACAGGGTGTGGAAATTCAAGCTCGCCTGCGTGTAGCATTTGTCCGTCAAGTAGGCTCTTATTAGCCCTTTCAAATTGTGTTGAGCCACCACCATAAGCAGTATCGCCAGCAATCGGGTGTCCCTTATAGGAAAGATGCACTCTTATTTGGTGCGTTCTGCCCGTTTCAAGGTTCAGCCTTAAAAGTGAGTAGCCCTCAAATTCCTCCACCACCTGATAGTGTGTAATTGCCTCACGTCCACCTGATACCACTGCCATTTTCTTTCGGTCAACAGGGTGTCTTGCAATCGGTGCGTTGATTGTTCCCGTCTGCTCCCTCATATGTCCGATTATTATTGCATAATAGGTTCTTTTTATTCCGTGGTCCTTTAAAAGCGAGGACAAAAAGATATGCGCCTCATCAGTTTTTGCAACCACAAGAAGTCCGCTTGTGTCCTTATCAATTCTGTGAACAATTCCTGGGCGAATAACTCCATTTATGCCAGAAAGCGAGTCCTTACAGTGATACAAAAGCGCATTGACAAGCGTTCCTCTCTCATTTCCAACGGCGGGGTGAACCACCATTCCGCTTGGCTTGTTTATTACAATAATATGCTCATCCTCAAAAACGATATCAAGAGGAATACATTCAGGCACGGCATCAAGCTCGCTTGGCTCCCTTTCCTCTGCCTCAACAACGTCATTTACTCGTAGCTTGTAATTCTTTGGCTCGTTTTTGCCATTTACAGTAACAAGCCCGTCATCAATAAGCCCCTGTGCATTACTTCTTGTTATTCCAAGAGCCTCTGAAACGTACACGTCTAGGCGCTTTTTTGCGTTTTTGTCAGTTATTATCATTGTTTTCTTCCTGTTCTGCGCTTGGGTTTTCTTGCTCCCTACCCTTTGCCCTTGATTCCTTTACAAGCTCAATTATGAGCATAAGCATTACAAGTCCTGCACCAATACAAACAAAGCTGTCCGCTACGTTAAATATGGCAAATTCCATAAAGTCAAATTCTAGCATATCAACAACATAGCCGTAGGCAATTCTGTCAATCATATTGCCAATTCCACCACTGACAATTAGGGCAAGTCCTATTTGGAAAAGCCAGCCCTCCTTGCAAAAAACAAATAGATAAACGCCTATTCCGACAATTGCAATTATTGACACGGTCATAAAAATCCACCTGTGGTCATCAAGCATACCAAAAGCCGCACCGTCATTTTCCGTATATGTTAAATTTAAAATTCGCTTAATTAGAGTAATCGGCTCGTTTTCCTCAATGTAAGCAAGATTTTTTACCACCAAAATTTTGCTTAGCTGGTCAAAAAGTACGCCAAAAAGCACTATAAGCGCCATTGATATTCTCTTTTTTTGCTTAATAAAAAAGTTCTTCATTATGCCGTACAGGAATGACACGAACCAGTTTTGGAACGGACAAAAATCCTGTCTCCTTCGTTAAAATTTTTTGAAATATTTTTATATATCGGCAAAATTTTGCCTTGAATACAAGCCTTTTGCCTCGTTCTAAAATGCTACGCACCTAAAACCTAGCTATCTTAAATGTGGGGTTCTCAAAGTGAAGTATGAGCTTTGAGGTTCACAGTACAATTTTGGGTGCGAAGGAAGAAGGCTTATTGCCATAAGGCGATGACGACAATCCCAAAAGTGCTTTAAATAGCAGGGTTTAGGCTAGTTCGTATCGCTCCTGTACGGCATGCTATACAACCCACGCATCAATCAAATTCAAAAATCCCTGTAAAAGCCTTGCACTTATATATAGTGCTAAAAATGCAAGGTCAAACGGGCATCGTCTTACAAATTCATATCTAAAAAGCCATTTTCTAAACGGCATAAGGCAGGGCTCAACAATGGAGCTTGCCACTCTAAAAATCCAAACTCCCCTGAGCTTTGGCACCCACGAGGAAATTACCACCAAAATTAAGGCAATCTCAAAAAGTCCAAACAGCAAATTGCAAACCGAAACAATTATCGCCACAATTATTCCAAAAATCGATTCATTTGTATTCATTTTCCAGTGCGGACGCTCACAGACTGGTAAAAACAGAAAAGCAAGGTTCCCACCTTAAAAGCACGGCAAAGCAAAGCCGACACCAATAAAGCTTTCTTTCTAAGGAAGAAAATTTCCTTAACAGGAGAATTTTCTAAATGCTTTTCTTATCTTCGACCGCTACGCTACCGTACATAAGTACGCCAACGTGTACGCGTTCAAAGATTTTTACTCACCCTCTGAGGTCCTTGTACTCCTAAATTTTTAAGTTTTCCTCCGTCCTTGCGGACTCATAATTTGGACATACCCTTGCATTCGCAACAGTAGCTCCTTACAGCTTATCGCCCCTTGTAAAAGCTAGAAGCAAGTAAGACAAGGTAAGGCGCAAACGGCAGATGATGACGTACTTGGGTGTACGTCGAATTTGTCGTTGAGCATCTACGCAGTATTTCGACGCTTATCACGTCTTAAAGATTAGAGAACACCTCATTATCATTCCCACTACCATTATCATCAAAAATATCGCCTGAAACATCAACATCCTTTGGTGCGATAAAGAATGAGTCCTGAGTTGCCTTTTTTATGGTCGCATCTAGGGCATAGGCTGCTCCACTTACAAAATCTATCATTCTTTTATACAGGGCTTTTTCTACACCCTCTAGGTTTAGCAAAACTGTGCTTCCTGCTTGTAGATAATCTACGGCTAGGAGTAGCTGTTCAAAGCTTTTTGGGGTTACTACCTTTAATTCTAAATTTCCCTCAATGGCAACGCTTGCCTCTCTTTTTTCTTGGTCGCTTTCGTCCTCGTCGTATTCGTCCTCGTCGTCGTATTCGTCCTCATCATATCTTCTTCTTTTAAACCAAGCCATTTTTATCTCCTTTTAGTCCGTTTTGACCTTTAATTTCTTTTTCCAAAAATACTGCTACCTACACGAACCATTGTTGCCCCTGCCTCAATTGCGTATTCGTAGCTTTCACTCATTCCCATTGACAAAATTGCATCTTCTTCGTTAGCAAATAGCTCATCAAAGAGCTGTTTTGTAATTTTAAAATATTTTAGGTATTCCTCTTTTGTTTCGCACCTTGGTGCCATAGTCATAAGCCCACGCACACGAATTCCCTTATAGGTCCTTGCCTTGCTTACAAAATCAAGAGCATCACTTGGCATAACTCCGCCCTTTGCCTGCTCCATACCACTGTTTATCTCAATTAAAATGTCCATTACCTTGCCAATTTTTGTAGCTCTTTTGCTTATTTCATCAAGCAAGGAAACTGTATCAACTGAGTGTATTAGACTAACCTTGTCAATTATATATTTTACCTTATTTGATTGTAGGGTGCCGATAAAGTGAAGCTCTGCTCTTTTATCATAGCCCTCATATTTTTCAAGCAATTCATTAACCCTGTTTTCACCGATACAGGTACAGCCAAGCGAGATTAAATAGTTTATGTCGCTAACACTCTGTGTCTTGGTGGCGCAAAGTAGGGTTACCTTGCCGTTTTTATCAAGCTCTTTTATTTTTGCTACGACCTCCTCGTAGCCCCTTTTAATTTGCTCCTGCTTACTCATTTTGACCTAAAAGCCTTCTTGCTTCCTCCATTGGATTTTGCTCATCAACATATATTTTGTTGTAGCTTTTCTTTCTGCCGAACCACGTCAGCTGTCTTTTTGCATATTGTCTTGTTGAAATTTTTAATCTTTCAATGCAATTTTCAAGTGTGCTTTGTCCTTTTAGATAAGGGATTAGCTCCTTATAGCCGATTGCACTGTAAGAGGTGTATTTTTCGTTTAAATATCCGTTGTCAAGCAAGAATTTTGCCTCATCAAGCAACCCCTGCTCTAACATTATGTCAACCCTTTGCTCAATTCTTTTTACAAGCGTTTCTCTGTTTTTACAGCAAAGAAAGAACACTGTGGCATCATATGGTGACTCCTTTGTCCTTGACTCCTTGTCCCAGACGCTTTTTGGCACACCTGTGCATTTATATATTTCAAGAGCACGAATAACCCTTTTTGTATTATTTGGGTGAATTTCCCTTGCACTTTCCTCATCAACAGCCATAAGCATTGTATGAAGTGCCTCGTTACCGTTTTGTCTTGCATATTCCTCAAGCTCGGCACGATAGTCCTCGTCCTTTACACTGCTTGAAAAGCTCTCAATTTCCAAAACGCTATCAAGATAAAGTCCTGTTCCACCACAAAAAATAGGCGTTTTTCCACGACTTGTAATGTCCTCAATTGCCTTTTTTGCCAAAATAGCATAATCGGCACACGAAAAGTCCTCATCGGGATTTTTTATGTCAATTAGGTGGTGCCTTATTTCTGACATTTCTTCCTTAGTTGGCTTGGCTGTGCCTATATCCATATACCTGTAAATTTGCATTGAATCACAGGATATTATCTCGCCGTTTAGCTCTTTTGCGAGTGCAAGAGCAAGTGCGGTTTTGCCAACGGCTGTTGGGCCTACTATTGCTATCATGTTTTTTAATGCGGAATTAACGATAGCGGTGAGAACAGTGTCAAACAAAAACTAAAAGATTTGCTTGGCAAAACGATATTCAACCTTTTTAAGGTTGGAATTTTTAAAGATAAAAATTCCTTCAATTTGACACTTATTTGCGTTTGCTACGACACAGGGTCCCCTAAAAAATGCGACTAGCATTTTCAAGGGAAGAGGATGCAATACACAAGTATTGCGACGACTACGCAAACACAAATTCTCTCTCGCTCCCTTAATCCCTTGTCTTTCTATAAATTTTTAGATTTCATCCGTCCTTGCGGACTCGTAATTGAGATAAGATTGTGCGAACAAAATTGCGACGACAACGCATAGCGAGGTTTATTTGTTTCAAGGTTCAATGAGCCTTAAAACTATTTCTTGGGACAAAGAAACAAGCTAGGCTAGGCGTACCACGTGAACCCCCTAAAAAGCTCTGCTTTTTTGGGGAACCCCTACCACAGTACCTTGGGCGAAGGCTATCTTGGTGATA